>JBJECI010000049.1:0-54595 GCA_051870915.1 Paludibacteraceae bacterium | reverse complement strand
GGTCGTTGCCCGCAGGCGACAGGCGAAGCATAATCTCGCCTAATGTTACAATCTTTGCCATTGTTGTTTTGATTGATTTGGATCGCTTCGCTGTCTGAGCGTTTCACTGTCTGACCGCTTCGCTGTCCGACTGATAGCGCGTAGCGCGGTCTTTCAGCGTCTGCGGTCTGACAGTCGTTAGAGGGTCTGACAGCGCGAAGCGCGATCTATATTAGAAATTAAAGTAGTTTTTCGCGTTGTTGTAGCAGATGTCTTCTACCATCTGTTGGAGGCGGGCTTTCTCGTAGCCCGTGTAGGGAATCATGCCGTTCTCCACGTCGTTGCCGAGGACGTTGCAGAGCGTGCGGCGGAAGTACTCATGACGCGGATAGGAAAGGAACGAGCGGCTGTCGGTGAGCATACCTACAAAGCGGCTCAGCAGACCGAGGTTCGACAGCGCCATCATCTGCTTCTCCATGCCGTCCTTTTGGTCGAGGAACCACCAGCCGGAGCCGAACTGAATCTTACCCGGGACAGAGCCGTCTTGGAAGTTACCCAACATGGTGGCAATCACTTCGTTAGCACACGGGTTGAGGTTATAGAGAATGGTCTTTGCAAGATGTCCTTCGCTGTTCATCTCATCAAGGAAATGGCTCATCGCCTTCGCCGTCGTGAACTCACCAATCGAGTCAAATCCGGTATCTGCGCCGAGTTGCGCGAACATCTTGCTGTTGTTGTTGCGAATCGCGCCGTAGTGGTACTGCTGCGTCCAACCGGAAGCGTAGTCCATCTCCGCCTGTGCATGCAAGTAAGCATGTTTGTACTGACGAATCTCATACGTCGAGAGTTCCTTGCCTGCGAGTGCTTTTTGGAAGATGGCGTTTATCTCTGCATCGGTGTACGGCTCATCGTAGAACTCCTCGATACCGTGGTCAGACAGACGGCAACCCAACGACTCAAAGAAGTCATGGCGTTTCTGCAAAGCAGCCACCAAATCCGCAAAGTTAGCAATATCCATACCGGCTACGGCTGCCAATTTCTCAATATAGGCTTTCCATGTAGCCGCCTCGATGTTCATGCCTGCATCCGGACGCCAAGTCGGCAACATGCGCACCTCTGCCGTCGGGTCTTCTTTGACCATCTTGTGCCATTCGAGGCTGTCGGCAGGGTCATCGGTCGTGCAAACCAACTCTACGCCGTAGTGCTTCATCAAGCCGCGCGGACAGAACTTCGGGTCGTTGGCAATCAGGTCGTTGCACTTGTCATAGATAGCGCGTGCGGTCTCGGGATTCAAACGCTCCTCAATGCCGAAAGCGGTCTTGAGTTCCAGATGCGTCCAGTGATACAACGGATTACGGAAAGTATAAGGCACCGTCTCTGCCCATTTCTCGAACTTCTCCCAATCGGTCGCGTCCTTACCCGTGCAGAAACGTTCGTCCACACCATTGGAGCGCATGGCACGCCATTTATAATGGTCCCCCATCAACCAAATCTGTGCAATCGACTCAAAACGTTTGTTCTCTGCCACCATCTGAGGAATCAAGTGGCAGTGGTAGTCGATAATCGGCATTTTCGCCGCGTGTTCGTGGTACAACTCCTGCGCAGTCTCCGTCTGCAGCAGGAAATCTTTATCCATAAAAGGTTTCATCTGTATTGATTTTAGTTAGTTAGTTTTCTTGATTTTGCAAACTCTACTTTGCAATTTTCCTATTCGGTTGCAAAGATACCGCTTTTCACCTATAAAAATGTGGAATAATTGACACAATTTTTACTACCTACCGAAAAAGTACCAATTTAACACCCCTATAAGGAAGTATATAATTATTCCCGTTATCCGACATCTTATTCATCTTATAGTTATGCTTATGCAGCGTATGGATTTGTCTCCCAAGCGGTTTGCCACAAGTTAAACGCCAACGAGAGCAAAAAAGTCTATAACAACTATAACAACTCTATAACCACTATAGCAACTATAGTTCCTATACCAAATACTACGTTATCATCATCTGTTTTCGCATACGAAAAAGACTGCCTAACCTGACTCGTTAGACAGCCCCATTTGCTAATAATTAATGTGGAACGCTTTCAAAGTGATTAGTCTTGATTGCCCATATAATCTTTGTACGTCTTATTGTCCAGCAGTCTATATCGGTATCTAATCGGTATCTGATCGGTATCTGATCGGTATCTGATCGGTTCAAATACGAGACTATACCGACTCAAAGTCGACCCTTGTATCAAGGTCTCCGCACACATGGTGTCTCTGTCTTCGGGTCTCGTTATAGCACCACTTTCTTCTGCATTAGGTTAGATACCTTCAGACCATTGCACGAGAAACTCGTAGAATTCCTCGGCATTGCGGGCGGGCGGGTTGTCTTCTTTCTGCGCCACGCAGGTGAGGTAGAAGCAGAGGTAGGTGGCGGGGCGGAAGAGGCAGACGAGGTTGGGGGTGCTGTGGATGACATGCTCGGCGGCGTATTGCTTGGGGATGAAGACCCCTAAGCCGACGGTTTCTTTGGCGTATTTGACGGTATCGTTAACGGGCCAGTCGGTGCCCCATGAGCCGAGGAGCGCACCGTTATAGTGGATGTTATCCACAAAAATCTTGGAGTCTATGCATAGGTCGGGGTTCTTGTATGGTACCTGTTGCACACCCGTGCAGAGACTGTCGAGCGGTTCGGAGAGGAAGACCTCGCAACGCATATCGCGGTGGTGCGCAAGAAGGGTGTAGCGGACGGTCATATCCACGGTCTTGCCTTCTGTCTGCCAGCCCTTGACGCTCACCTCCATGGCGGCGCTGTCATTGGTCTGATAGACAATGCGTTGCGTGCGGCTTTCCACGGGCTCTATATGGCGCATCTTGCCGTCCCGCCACGGCTTGACGCTACCTACGCCGATGGTGCCGCTCACGCGGAGGATGTCATCGCCGTAGTGGTCTGCCAATTGCTCGTCGGTGGGATACCAATAGGACGTGGGCAGTTCGAGGCGCGGGGTCTTCTTGGCATACACATCGATGGTCTGCTTGCGGTCGAAATAGATACGGTACGCCATGAGGTCGGACTCCAGCGCCACGCCGTGGTGGTGGAGTTGGTGGTAGGTATCCACCTCGGGCGATGCCGTCCACTCGGTGATGGGCACGATATAGCGCGTCTGCCCCTCGGCTTCAATCACGCGAAAGCCGTCCATTAGGCTGTCGGCAGGCGTTACTTTGCGCCAGAAAGAGGCAATCACTTGCGGCTCTTCAGTGTTGGGCGCAGACTTTGCGCAAGACGCAACAAGCCCGCTCAACAGCAGGCTTGCTACGAGATAAGAAATGTTCTTTTTCATAGTCCGATGATGTTTTCTACGGTGGGCGCGATGGTGAAGGGTTCGCCTTCGCGGGCGATAATCTCCACGTTGTCAACGCTCAGCCCGTTGGTCTGGCGGATGATAGCCCCTTGGTCTGCCGTCATGCGGATGTTCTTCAGCACGACGTTCTCTATCTTCATCTCGGGTAGACCGTTGAAGTACATCGCGCGAGCGACATTACTGCCGATGACGTTCTCAATCACGATGTTCTTGAACTGCGGGGTCTCTTCGCTCACGGCGGGTGCCTCGGCGTTCATGCGTGCTGCCAGTTCCTCCTCGGTCTCCTCGCCGGCTCCCTTGCCGCCGTAGAAGAGGTCGAACAAGAGTGCCTCGTGGGGGATGTTTGCCATGTGGACGTTGCGGATGTAGATGTTCTCCACCACGCCGCCGCGCCCGCGGGTGGATTTGAAGCGCAGACCCACATCGGTGCCTATATAGAGGTTATTGGATACCTGAATGTTCTTGATGCCGCCGGACATCTCTGAGCCGACTACAAAGCCGCCGTGCCCGTGATAGACGGTGCATTCATCCACCACCACGTTCTCCGTCGGGATTCCGCGGTCGCGCCCGGGCTGGTTCTTACCGGACTTCATGCAGATAGCATCATCGCCCACATCGAATGAGCAGCGGGCAATCACCACGTTCTTGCACGACTCCACGTCCACGCCGTCGCCGTTCTGCGAGTACCACGGGTTGCGGACGGTCAGGTCGCGCAGGATAAGGTTCTCGCAGCACATCGGGTGCAGGTTCCATGCGGGGGAGTTCTCGAAGGTTACGCCCTCCAAGAGGATGTTGCGGCAGCCTACGAAATGCACCAGCACGGGGCGCAGGAACGAGTGAATCTGCGACCACAGCGCGGGGTCGCTCACCACGGGCACGTTCTGGTCTTCGCAGAGCGCAGCAGCAAAGAGCGAGGCGGAGTCGGGGTACCACGTGTTGCCGTCAGCCGAGAGCACGCCGCCTTTCTGCAAGTGGGTCTTCCACTGCGAGGGGGCTACCTTCGCGCGCTTGAGCGGACGCCAGTACTCGCCGTTGCCGTTGAAAGTACCCTGTCCGGTGATGGCTATATTCTCCGCGTTGAACGCGGAGATGGGCGACTGCGCACGCATGGTGGGGATGCCCTCGAACCATGTGGCGTAGATGGGATAGAGGTCAAACTGCGGGGCAAAAGAGATGAAACTATTCTGCTCGGTGTAGAGCCGCACGTTGGATTTGAGCGAGATAGGTCCTGTGATATACACGCCCGCGGGGATTACCACCGTGCCGCCGCCCGCTTCGTTGCAAGCGTCGATAGCAGACTGTATCGCCTGTGTGGAGAGTTCTTTGCCCGTGTTGTCCGCGCCGAAATCCAGTACGGAGAACGTGTGCGCGGGGAAAACCGGCAGGGGGATGGCAGGCATATCGAACGAAGCGGATTGGCACAGCGCGTTGAGGTCCGCTTGTGTGGTCGTCTGATAAGGCGAGGGTGCAGAGCATGCGCTGAGCAACAGCCCGCTTATGATAGCAGAAACGAAAAGGGAGGTTGTCTTTTTCATGATAAACACTAAATTTGCAGTGCGTACTATCGCACGGGTTACTCTTACTGAATTTGCAGGTGCAAAGGTAGTGAATAATCTCGGGAAAAATGTTGATTAATTTGTGTTAATAGGAAGAAAAATTGACGATGGATAGGCGATATGTGTCAAAAATAGTCCATTTGCGTGGGCAGACTCGCCGGCGGCTCTGCGGTCGCGCGCTGCAATAATCGTTTGCAGGTCTTCCACGGCGCGTTTGCCGTAACCTATCTCGAAGAGTGTGCCGACGATGGCGCGCACCATATTGCGCAGGAAACGGTTGGCGGTGATGACGAACGTGGCTTCCAGCACGTTGCCCTCTTCGTCGGTCTTCTCAATACGCCAGTAGGCTTGGGTGATGGTGCAGAAGAAGGTCTTGACATCGGTCTTGGTGCGAGAGAAAGATTGAAAATCCTGCCTGCCGATAAGGCTGTTGGCTGCTTGGTTCATCCGCTGAAAGTCCAGTCCCTTGCGTACGCGCGTGCGCGTTCCTATATGAAATGGGTCCTTCTGCGTGGTGATACGGTACTCATAGGTGCGTGAGAGTGCGTCAAAACGCGCGTGGGCATTGTCGCTGACGGGGACGATACGCTGCAAGGCGATGTCGGCAGGCAGGATGCCGTTCAGGCGGAAGACGAGGTTGTCCGTTCGGAGCGTGTCCGGCAGGTCTATATGCGCCCACATCTCCTCGGCATGCACGCCTGCGTCCGTCCTGCCCGCCATAACGAGGGGCGCGGGTTGGCGCAGGATAAGCGCAAAAGCACGCTCCAACTCACCCTGCACGGTGGGCGCATCGGGCTGGCTCTGCGACCCTTGGTAGCCGCTGCCGCAATAGGAGAAACAGATGAAATAGCGCATCGACAATTAACAATGAACAATTAATAATTAAAATGCCACTGCTCTGAGTACTCCGAATGCTCTGATAATTCTGATTACTCTGATAATTCCGAGCACTCGGATTACTCCTTACCTTTTCGTTTGAGGGAGTTTAGGAGAGTGTCCCCAATCTTGCTCAGTTCGGGAGAGAGACGCAGCGTGTATGCCACCGCCACGCCGCTGCCGCCCAAGAGCACCGTGCGGGCGACGCTGCTCCACCAGATATTCCCCGTAGGCAGGAAATGTAGCCACAGGGCGTTGAGCACAAAGAGCAACAGTAGCAACACGATGGTTTTCAGCGCATTGCCGTTGAGCAGCCGCAGGTGGCAAGCCAAACGAAGCACCAGCAGGGCGAGGACAAAATAGAGGATGTTGGAGAGCAAAGTGCTGACGGCAGCACCCTCCATACCGTAGAGCGGAATCAGGTAGTTGTTCAGGCAGAGCGAGGTGATGGTGAGTATCAGCGAGAACAGCAGGGAGAAGGCGTAGTAACGCGAGAAAGAGATGGTAGTTAGCGAGATGGTACACGTGGCAACGATGAGTTGCGTCAGCGAGAGGATGAACACCACATTTCTTGCCACCGCATAGGTCTCGCCGTTGGGCAGGATATGGAAAATCAAGTCAATGTTGCACCAAATCAAGAAGAACAGCAGCCCGCCTATCAGCAGCAGGTTGCTACTCACTTGGTGAATCAGCGTCTGCGCCTCGGCGTGGTTCTGCTCCTTGGTGGCGCGTGCCAACTGCGGCGAAGCAATAGCGGTCAGCGACCGATAGGGGATGGATACGATGACGGCGATATACGTGGCGATGGCGAAAATCCCCGTGTAGTCAAGTCCCATCTTGGCGGTGATGAAGAAAGACGAGAGCGTGGGTCCTAATGCCGCCGCCAGCGCGGAGACAAAGACGAAACTAGAATAGCGCACGTAGTTCTTCACTAACGGGATGTTCGTGCGCAAGAATTGCCAGTCAGGGCGGAAAGAAATCTGCCCGAGGGCGATGAGGTAACCGAGGTTGGTGAGGGCGGCAATGCCATAGTTGGCGCAAACGGCGACCACAAACCCGTCTAACGGCAGCACGTGAAAGGCATAGAGCAGGTAGCAAGCCAACATCCCGAGGCGCACCACCACCTCGCGCACCATGCGCGGCACCACAATGTGCATCAGCACATTGCAGTTGGTCTCAAAAATAGTCTGATAGAGCAGGAAGAACGCCAGCGGGAGTACAAAATAGTAGTAGTCCAAGAACAGCGGCGACTTCTCGCCGAACCACTCCCCCAGCGGCACGCGGCAAGCCCAATAGAGCAGGGCGAAGATAAGAAACCCGACAAACGGTATCACCACCGTCCAAAAGAAGAAACCGTGGTCGGTGTACACCACTGGGGACGCAGGAGCTTGCATCCCGACTTGGCGGGGCGTCTCGCCTGCGGTAAAGGAGGTGCGGTCTCTAGGCCGCACCATTGGGGATATTCCGACTACATCGCCTGCGGTGGAATTGTTAGAGCAGGTACCTCCTTTGGGCTGCTCCTTCTGCCGAAAATAGGGAAAGAAACGAATAATAGAAGAAGATGTCCCCAACTGTGCAAGGCTGACAAAGAGCGTGGCGGCATCAATCAGGACACGCGTGAGTCCTATCTCCTCCGCGGTGAGGAAGCGGGTCAGCACGAAGAAGGTAGTGAAAAAGCCCACCGCCACCCCAAAATAGGTGGCGATGGTGGCTTTGATACTCTGTCGTGCTATGATACCCATGGGTCAACTCCGCTTCGCTCCGTGTTGGAAACTTCGTGTAATTAACTTCGTGTAGGGAACTCCGCTTCGCTACGTGTACAGCCCGATAGGGCTTCCTAACACGGCAGTTCTTTACAGCCCCAAAGGGGCTTCCTAACACGTAGTTTCCAACAGCGCAACGCGCTTTTACTCAATCCCCAGCAATTCAACCTCGAAAATCAGGGTCGAGTAGGGAGGAATGCTCCCTGCGTTGCGGCTGCCGTAGCCCAACTCCTGCGGGATATACAGTTTGAACTTAGAGCCCATGGGCATGAGTTGCAGACCCTCTGTCCAGCCGGCAATCACTTGGTTCAGCCCGAAGGTAATCGGCTCGCCGCGCTCTACGCTGCTGTCGAACACCGTGCCGTCAATCAGCGTGCCGTGGTAATGCACCTTCACGCGGTCGGTAGCGCTCGGCTTCTTGCCCTTACCCATCTTGATGACCTCATATTGCAAGCCGCTCTCGGTTACCTTCACACCCTCGCGTAGCGCGTTCTCTGCAAGGAACTGCTCGCCCTGCGCTTTCGTGTCGCCGTATTTGAGGTTGTTCATCGTGCTCTCGATATAGTCGCCTGCCGACTGCATATCAAACTGAGTATCATGTCCGTACAGACCATTCACGAAGCCTTGTTTAATCAACTCGAAGTCCGTTGCCAACGCCGACTCACCGAGCAGACCTTGCGCCTCTTGCTCCTTGATGCTCTTACCGATTTGCTCACCCATGTTGACCAACTGCGGGTTCTTCACGCGCTGTTTCAGCCCGTGGTTGATGTTCACGATGAGTTCTTTCTGCAAGTTTCCGTCCGAGTCGTTCATCAGCACGTACATCTTCATCTGGTCGCCGTTCAAGAGACCGAAAGCGTAGTTAAGACTGTCAATGAACGAGCCGAGCGTTACGGTCTTTGCCACGCGCGGGCAACTCGACTTGATGGTCTTGCCTGCCACTAATGTGGTGTCGCTCATCGAGTTGCGGTACGCAGTTTGGAAGAAACTGCGTGCGTCGTCCACGAGCATCACGGTCGTGTCGCCGTTCAGACCGTTCACCAGACCTTGGAAGAACAACTTCTCGTTGAAGGTCCATTTGTCGTTCTCTGCCAGACCTTTCTCCTCGGAAGCCTTGGCTGCCGCACCGATGTTGCGACCCATCTTCGCTGCGTCGGACAGTTCCTCTACTTTTCCGTCGTAGCCGGCTTGCAGGGCGTCGATAAACTCGGTTACCGACTCGTCGAGGTCTTTCCCCTCTTCGCCGGACAATTGATACATCTTCAGTTGTGCGCCGTTGATATAGCCGAGCGCGAAGTTCATCGAGTCGTTCTGACTCGTCAGTTCGGCATCCTGTGCTTTGTAGGTGTTCGCACAACCTACCATCGCCAATGCCAATGCAATAATACTAATCTTTTTCATATTAGTGGTTAATGGTTAATAATAATTGTTCAGACTAAGCAGTTCAGATTATTCGGATTACTCCGATTATTCAGATTACTCCAATAATTCCAATGCCCTCTTAATTCTTAATTCTTAATTTCTCCCCTATTCAATCCCCAGCAACTCCACCGTGAAAATCAGCGCGGCGTAGGGCGGAATCGATGCGCCTGCACCTTGCTCGCCGTAGCCCAGGTGGTAGGGGATAAACAGTTTGTATTTCGACCCGATGGACATCAGTTGCAGACCCTCCGTCCAGCCTTTAATCACTTGGTTCAGTCCGAAGGTGATGGGCTCCCCGCGCTTGTAACTGCTATCAAAAACTGTGCCATCCACCAGCGTGCCCTCATAGTGCACCTTCACCTTGTCGGTGGCTTTGGGCTTCTGCCCTAATGTGGCTTCCAGCACTTCGTATTGCAGCCCGCTCGGCGTTACCTTCACACCTTCGCGCTTCGCGTTCTCTGCCAAGAAAGCCTCGCCCTGCGCTTTGGCAGCACCTGCCACCTTCGCCTCCAACTCCGAGAAGAACTTACCCAGCACTTGCTGCGCCTCTTGGTAAGAAATCTGCGGCTTCTGTTTCTCCAGCACGTCCTTGATACCCGCTGCCAAATCGTTGTACTCCAGCGACTCCACGCCGCTGCTCATCAGGTTCTGACCCATGCTCAGACCTATCGCATAACTTATCTTATCCATTATTATATTGTGTGTTAATTCGCAAAATAACGCGCAAAGTTACGGAAAATAATTGAAATATGCAAATAAATGCACGATTAACTTCAAAAAAGTTTCTGTACTATACAATTTTTACGTAATAATGGCTGTTTGTCCTCCGTCAATAAATTGTTAATTCCAGACGCAGTCGAATTCCCCCGTCTCGCTTCGTTTATCTATGTTTATCCCGATTCATCGGGAATTGTTAGACCACCCCGTGCGTATTGAACCATCCTCTCTCTGTCAGATGACTATGGAAGATAATTGTCTTTTTTTCGCATAAATATCCTTGATATACCACCTTTAGCAACAGCATATTTTATCGTAACATTATCGTAACATTATCGTAACATAACCGAGTCTGTATAGGGGCATCAACATGGTTGCAATAATTGTCCAAAACACGTATATACCATTCTTAACATGAAACGAGCCTATACCGAATATTTGCCAAAAAAAATAGTATTCATTTGCATATCTCAAATAAAAGCAGTACCTTTGTCATCTGAAAAACGAATGATTAAATTTACCCTCCTATGAACCGTTTTTGGATAATGATGTTTGCGGTGTTTTTAGTAGGCTGCAGTGCGGTCAACTCAGATAACAACGGCACAGATGACCCCGCAGTGCCCGCTCCGGCGCGTTTTGCGCAGGTGGATAGTCTCGGCTGGCTTGGACCCGATACCACCTACGCCGACAACAGAACGCCCGACTTCTCGGTCGTAACCAATGAGCCTATCAGGCTGAACTTTTTCGGTTGGAGTGCAGACGAAGACTATCGTTTCCACCTGCAATTCCCCGTGAACACTGCGGAATACGGCTTGGCACAACTCTCTTACACCATGTGCGCATGGGGAGACGGACCTGCCGATTGGGATATGACTACGCAAATCATGGTGCTCAACAAGCAGACGGGCGAGTGGCAGGAGATAAGCCGTTGTATCACGCCCTATGGCGGCTATGTCGACAGCCAATGGTCGCGCACCTATTATATCGACGTTACCGAGTTCCTGCCCATCCTCACGGGAGACACCGAGTTCCGTATCTTCTATTGCGGCTGGGACGCCACCGACAAAAAAGCGCATGCTGTCTCCCTCCGTTTTGACTTTTACCAACAGGCTAATCCCTATGGTACTCCCTCTTGGCAAGCCAAAATCTACGACTCCACTATCGATGGCGGCAACACGGGCTACCGCTCGTGGGCATACGGCGTACAGCCAGATTCGCTCGGCACCAACCACAGCATCGAAACCGATGAACGCTTAGGAGCACGCACGCTCCAAATCCCCGCCGGCACCAAGCAAGTGCTCTTCCGTGTATGCTTCACGGGGCACGGACAGGATGCGCTCACGGGGGCAAAAGGGACTTTCCCCGGTAGAACAGGATACCGCGCCAACAACCCCGCCGAGTTTGACGAGAACTTCTACACTATCCGACTCAACGGAGAGACCATACAGCAGCAGGGACATATCTGGGAAATCAACACCAAGAACTATCGGCAGGCGGGTACCTATAAGTACAACCGCTGCGGCTGGGGACCGGGTAAACCCTGCAATGTGCAGCATTGGCTACTCACCCAAATCCCGCCCGAAGGCGAGACCATCACCCTCGACTTCGACCTCGATGAGTACATATCCAAGAACACCAGCCCCCGCGCCGAATCCGTTGCACAGTTCTATGTCGAAGTAGATGCCTTCGGATACAGGTAATTATGAATTATGAATTATGAGCATCCTTGCCCTATTAAAAAGTTAGGTAATGATATACGAATTGACCCAAATTATGTATCAAATGCAATCCCCAACGGGGCGACATAACTCCATATAACAAATTCAACGACTGCTCACTATGTTCGTACTAATTATTTTTGCTCTGGTTGTGTTTATATTAGGCATTTTTTTCATCGCTTATGGAGCGAATATGTATTCAATACGTAACGATAAGGAAAGACAACGAGAGATAAATAACGCTCGTAGAATGCATTATGACACAGAAGAATACGACCTTTCTCGCGTACTCACTTGCTATGCCTTTATGTTTATAGCATTCGGTATAGATTGTTTACTCATGTTAATATTGGTTCCTATGTTGATTAGTAAGCAACCTGTCTTGCTTTTGGCAGTACTTATAGGAGGATATTTTGCGATTGTTATCACTTGTCTCATCGCCCTCCTTACCTACGCCCGCAAAAGAGATAAAAACGATAACTGATGCAAACCCGATAATACAAACTCCTCTGTATATCCCATAAGCCACTCACAAACAAAAAAGAGGCTGTCTAACTCAACTTGTTAGACAGCCTCACTCTTTTTTTGTATTCTATGCAATACCCGCTTTGGGGTATGTACATCTGAAATATAGGAATCCTGTGTCTTTACCTTAGTTTAGCCCCGAACTTATCCTCAAAGGTCTTTTGCAGACGAGCCATGATGTTGTCTATTTGCTTGTCTTTGAGCGTGTTATCGGGGTCTTGCAGGATGAACGACAGCGCGTAACTCTTCTTCCCCGTCTCTAAGTTCTTGCCCTCATAGACATCAAACAGATACACGTTCTTCAGCAATTTCCGCTCGGTCTCGAACGCTGCGCGTGCCAAGTCGGCAAACACCACCTGTTTATCCACCAGCAGGGCGAAGTCGCGCTTCACCTCCGGTGCCTTAGGCAGGTCGCTGATGACGGGCTTGAACTGCTTGCTCACGCGCAGCAACTCCTTCCAGTATAGGTCGGCATAGAAGACCTCGGCGTCAATGTCAAACTGCTTGGTCAGTTGGCGGTTGACAATCGCGAGTGTGCCGAGGGTTGTAACCTCCTTGCCGCGCACAACCTGAATAGCCAGCCCGTCGCTGTACAACTCGTTAGCCTCTATCGGCGTCAGCGTCAGTTTGTCGAGGTTCGCCCCCATGCGTGTCAGCACCCCGTTGACATACGCGCGCAGCGCATAGAAACTCGTCTTCTCCTCCTTGCGCAACCACGATGCCGCACTCCTGTTGCCCGTCAGCCACAGTGCGAGATGCGGCTCCTCGGAGTACCGCGCCAGCGTGTTGCCGTCTGCGGTCTCCGCCTCGGCGTGGAAGTGGTAGCAGTTGCCGAACTCATAGAACTTCAAGTCGCTGTTCCGACGATTGGTGTTGCGCTGTATCGACTCCAACCCGCCGAAGAGCAACGTCTGACGCATCACGCCGAGGTCTTGGCTCAGCGGGTTCTTTATCTTCACGCACTCCGCCAGCGGCAGCACCTGCAGCGGCTCATAGTACGCCACCTTGGTGAGCGAGTTGTTGAGTATCTCGTTGAAGCCCTGCGCGGTCAGTTGCTCGCTGATACGCGTCTGCAAGCGCTGCGGATTGGGCTTCGGAGAGTATGAGAGGCTGGTGTTCAATTTCTCGGGGAACTCCACGTTGTTGTAGCCGTAGATACGCAGGATGTCCTCCACCACGTCGCACTCGCGCTGCACGTCCACACGGTAGCGCGGCACTGCCACATGCCATTCTTCGCCCTCCTTCGAGGTAATCTCTATCTCCAACGCCCGCAGGATAGTCTCAAACATATCTTTGCCTAACTCCTTGCCTATCAGTGCGTTCACGCGCGGGATGTTGAGCGTTACGGGGAACGGTGCAAACGCCGTCTGCCCGTTGTCCGTGATGTCCATGGCAACCTCACCGCCTGCCACCTCCTGAATCAAGAGGGCGCATCGCTTGAGGATATACAGCGTGTTGTTGGGGTCGCAGCCGCGCTCGTAGCGGAACGACGCGTCGGTCTGCAACTGGTGCCGGCGCGAGGTCTTGCGGATGCTCACAGGGTCGAAATACGCGCTCTCGAGGAACACATTGGTCGTCTGCTCCGTGATACCCGAGTGCAGCCCGCCGAACACGCCGGCGATACACATCGGCTCCTCCTCGTTGCAAATCATCAGGTCGGCTGCCGACATCGTGCGCTCCACGCCGTCCAGCGTGGTGAAGTGCTCGCCCTCATGCGCGCGGCGGACGATGATATGGTTGCCCTTTATCTTGTCGGCATCGAACGAGTGCAACGCCTGTCCGGTCTCGTGGAGCACGAAGTTGGTAACATCCACCACATTGTTGATACTCCGAATGCCAATCGCCCCTAGTGCGTTTTTCAGCCACTCCGGCGACTCCTTAATAGTAACCCCCTTGATACTCACGCCCGTGTAGCGCGGGCAGGCATCCGTTGCTTCTACGGTTACGCGGATAGGCAGGTCGTGGCTCTGCACGGCAAAAGCCTCCACGCTCGGCTTCGTGAGCGCCACCTGCTGACCGTGCGCCTGATAGTACGCATACAGGTCGCGTGCCACGCCGTAGTGCGAAGCCGCGTCCGAACGGTTCGGCGTGATATCCACCTCTATCACCATGTCGTCCTCCACGTGGTAGTACTCCCTCGCAGGCATACCTACGGGCGTGTCCGGGGGTAGCACGATGATACCCGAGTGGTCAGTGCCTACGCCTATCTCGTCCTCCGCGCAAATCATGCCTAACGACTCCTCGCCGCGTATCTTCCCGCGCTTGATGGTGAAATGCTCATCGCCGCTGTAGAGCACCGTGCCCACGGTGGCAACAATCACCTTCTGCCCCGCCGCCACATTGGGTGCCCCGCACACGATCTGCACAGGCTCCGCCTCGGGCGCCAGCCGCACCGTGGTGATATGCAGGTGGTCAGAGTTGGGGTGCGGCACGCAGGTCAGCACCTCGCCTACCACCAAGCCTTCCAGACCACCTTTGATGGTCTCTACTTTCTCTACCGTCCCCACCTCCAAACCGATGGAGGTCAAGATTTTTGCCACTGTCTCGGCATCATCCGTCAGCGCAATATAGCGCTTCAACCAATTGTAAGATATATTCATAACTTAAAATAAGATGAAAGATAAAGGATAAAAGATGAAGGACTTATTACCTTCGTATTTGGATTCTCAGAGTCGTTGCCATTTAGTCTTTAATCCTGTGTCCTTCATCCTTAATCATTAAATTACTTAATTAACCCCTACTGCTGACCCCGTTTCTACCAATACTTTGTATCGTCTTTGTAAGGCACCTAATACACTCTTCTCTGCCATGGGGTTCAGTCCGCGAAAAGTGGTTCTTTGTTTTAGTTCGGATAAGGACATATCCGTTAGGAACTTAGCGATACACTCATCTGCAAAAGAATTGGTTACCACATTCACGCCGGAAAAGTCCAACACCACTCTTTCGTTACCCATAATCAAAGGGCGTAATGCCTCACGCATCTTAGCACCTGCCTCGCGAGTGCCAAAATCAGTACCATATTGTGCAAAACGAAATTCTACCATAATGTTTCTAAATCATTAGAATCAATGAATAATGTGTTATATTCATCTTCTGCATCCGTCCGAAAATCAACGATGGCATTAGGGTTTATATCTTTGTTCGTTTGTAGTTCCATATATACTATCGTCCCTTGCCAAAAGTCAGCCTTTTGTATGGAGATCTCCCCTTGCTGAAGTAATAATTGATGATTGCCCGAGCGAATCACGAAATAAGAATCGGTGTCTTGAATAAGACGGTATGTCGCGTACAGTCCAAAGCCCAATCCTTTGCCGTCTGTTACTTTATCTTCAATAGCCGTTCGGAGAGCAGCACTTTCCGTGATAGAGGCGTACATAGAGTTCGCAGATAGCGATTTTTGTATTCCCATACCGTCATCAGCAACCAATATCTTTAGCCTATGTAGCGTATTGTCATAATGTGTAATGATGGTACCTAACGGTTTGCCCGAATGTATATGCACATTGTCCAATATCTCATAAAAACAGTAACTCAGTGCTTGCAAAACACTTAACTCTATTTCTATATGGCAAGTAAGCAGATTGATAACGCGTTTGTAAACATCTCCTATGGTATGTTCATCAAACACATCAATAGAAACGGAGGACATTACCTCACTAAAGTATTGTTTTATCAATGCTGCTACATTCATTGGTTATTGTCTATTGATGACTTTTCCGCGCAAAATTACTGCTTTTTTACGAATTATGCAAGAAAATTCCGCTATTTTTGCATTTATATATATCCTTCCTGGTCGTAGCAGCGGTGGTGAATATGAATTAGTTCAAATAAAGGGAGTAAGCGTACGTCTGAGGGAGTGTAATTTGTGTATTTCTGATATTGGTCGTTGTATCGTTCTGCACTACCCTGGCATATCCTTTCTGCTATATCATCAGGAATGAAAAACGATGCACGTGCACCGAGATGTTTATAAAACTCATGCTCATAGATTTGCATTCCTGCCAAATCGAAATCTCCATATTTTCTATGCCAATAACAAGGACATTTTCTGCAATGGAGAAATGCTCCCAGTCTGCTATGAAGAGCATTGTTCCTTCCTCCGGCGCTATCATAATCTCTTTTTCTCCCATAGTCGCTGAAATAGGGTCAAAACTATTGACCATAAATCCCGGACAGGAACGAATCATAATAGTCTTGGAATTTCCGGAGCCGACTGCTAATGCTGCTCTATCGGATGCAAAGGAAAAATCGTCTTTATCCCAATCTGCCCCTCTTACTTCCTCAAAATGTTGCTCTATAAAGGCTTTCAAATTAGCAAAGTCTTGAGTGTGAATACTTTTTCGACTGCGATGAGTCGTAACGACTACTAACTGCTCTGTCATCAGTAACTGCCGCAATTCATCTGAAAGCGCAGACCACGCTAATGATTTGCCTTGAAGAAGTGCCCGCAAGTTTTGTATTTGTTTTAGTGTCAGACTCATCACATGATATGTTTAAGCAACCGATGTACTTCCGTTTGCGATTTGCTGTCTTTCTTGAGCAAATAAGTGTACTTATAGTCGTAGGAATTATTCGACTCTGGTGAGGAATTGATAAGGTAGATATTCCGTTGATTGGCAAATTGCAAGATTCCGCGTATGTTGGTGGAGTGAAGTTTGCCTATCTCATCCATCATACAATGTATAAAGAATTCTTGGTTTCGGTTGCGCAAAGCATTCTTTTTGAAAACATTGATGAGCATAATGTTTATCATCGCTTTCACCAGAATATCTGTTCCATCAGAACCCACATTGTTGATTCGCTCTACCCAACCGGTATCTTGGTCGTTTTCTTTTACCCGAAATTGAAGATTAAAGGTATCAGACAAAGTCAATTGTTGTTTGTTTGATTCTTTCTGCAACTGTTTCATAAATCGTTGCAGATAGTCAACTGCTTTCCGATTTACTTCATCTTTGCTGCTATTTGAGAATAGATTGGATGCTCCTAAATTGAAATTTTGCTCATCTGTGAACTCTTTGATTTTTTGTAACAATCGCATCATGCTATCATCAGATGGCTCTGTTCGGAGTTCTATGCTTTTGATTACTCCCGCAAAATTACGCTCAACAAAATCTCTATTAATCTCGCGTATGACTCTCTCTATCTCCGATTGATGGGTCAACAAATTACCCACCTCACGAGATACTGCCTGTAAGATACTTTGATAGTGCTCGCTCATGCGCTTGCGATACTCTTCTATTTTGTCTTTCTCCACAAACTCTGATAAACTTAAAGCGATATCAACATAATCACGGTCGTCAAAAGGAGTTGTGTTGAAATGGAAGATGTTATCTGCATTAAAATGACTATTAAACGCGCGAACTTTTGATTTCAAATCGCTTTGTTTGTTGCTTTTCGCCTGTATAGCACCTCTTAACTCCGAGATAATTAACTGACATGTCTTTGCTGTTTGTGTGCTCCGCTCTTCTTGAAGGTATATATCGGGTAATAAGTGTTCTACTTCAATGGCTACTCTGTATTGTTCAAGTCCGTCTTTCCAACTCTTGATGTTCGCATCATATTTATTTCGCTTTTCTTGCAAGCCATTAAGTCTCGTAGTAATTTTGCGAATTTTCTCGTTAAATAGGCTCTGCAAGTTTTGCATCTTCTCCTCTAATCCTTTTTTCTCTTGCTTTATGGTATCTTCTCTGTCAAATAGTTCTTCCTTGTCCTTGAGATACGCATATACGGTCTTGCGTTGTTCCTCTATTTGCTGTAGTTTCTTATCTATATCGCTTATGGCTGCTTTCTTCTGATTGATAATCTCAATATCAGCACCTTGACCTTTTAACCCCGCCTCACATTCGCTCTCATATTGATTCTTCTGCTCATTATAGCGTATCTGTTCCGCTTGCAGTTCTTGCTCTTGTTCTGCATACAAGTCATCTAAGGGTTTCCTTAATTCTTTCAGTCTGGCATCAAATTTATCCTTAATCTGTTTCTTATCTTTTTTCCATAAAGAACGTTTGTCTTCTTTCTCTTCCTTTGCCTGAGAATGATTTAATATAGCGGCATCAAGTTCTGCTTGGCATTCTGCTATTTTAGCGTCTCTCGCTTCTTTTTCTTTTTGCTCAATAGCAGCCAATTCGGTTAGCTTAATGCGCTTTAGTTGCGGTATCTGCTCCAAACGGACGCGATAATTGGTAATCTCTTGTTGCAACGGTTTGATTTTCTCGGATAGTTGGTCGCTTATTTTCTGAACTTTTTGCTCCTTGCTCGTTAGTAGGTCGGACAGTTGTTGCTTGGTAGTCGTTACTTGGTCCTCCAACTCCTTATTCCGAGCACGGTAATCATCAGGGGTTCGGTGAGTGGCTTCTACTTGTGATAAATCAAGTTGCACTCCGAATAAAGTATTGCTATCTTTGTCTGTCAATACGGGTGCTAAACCTTGGGCATATAGCACGCGCTCTTCATCTACCACTTTCCCGATGGTATCCTCCCAAGGCATACTGCTTCTCGTAAGCCATTCATAAAGGGAACCTTTATAATTATTTAGCAGAGCCGTATTCTTTGTATGTTCATCTTCCGCTATCCGCAACTTATTGCGCAGTTGCTCATCTAACCGCTTGTATTCACCCTCTTCTTTTTCTGCATCTAATTGCGCTTGGGCGCGCAAACGCTCAATCTCTTGCTCCTTAGCCGAAATCTTAGCGGGTGCTTCTTTCTCTTCAATATCTAATTGGTGCAAGTCTGCTTGGATAGCACCTTTCTCTTCCTCTTGGGGTTGCCACGCTTGCAATGATTGCTTCTTCAACTCAAGCCGTCTTTGCTCCGCTTGCAACGTCTCAATGCGTTGGTCAATCAAGACACATGCTTCATTATACCGCTCCTCTGCTTCGTCTATCAGTCTTTGCCTTTCTTTCGATAGGGCGTCTCTCTCTTGCTGAACTTTATTGCGAACAAAATTAAGTTGCTCTTGTTGCTGGTTCTTAAAAGCGGCAAAGTTATTGTCTAACGTTCCTAAAAGCAGTTTGTATTTTGCTTCTATATCGGCATATTGTTTGGTGAGTGCGTCTAAGATTGCTTGCTCTTGGGTACGTTCGTTCCGCAATCGTGGTTCCGCCTCGTGCATTTTAAGCATTTTATCAATACCAACTTGTGCATACTGTTTGCGCTTGTCGCGTATCTTTTTTAGGTCGCAATCTTTGGCACCAATGGATTGGTCTAACGCGCGTCTCTCTTTTTGAAAATCTGAATCAATGGCTTGCTTCCGCTCTTGCTCTTCTTGAATCTGTTCCTCTATCGCTTTCAATTCTTCTATCGCTACAGGTAATTTCTCTTGCGCCTGTTGTACGGCATAATTGAGTTCGCGAATAGAGCGAATAATCTGTTGCTCATAGGCTATCATCTCACGATAACTCTCTATGACAGCATGCGCTTGCTGACGAATCGGCGTATCTCCATTCTTATCTTTGCTATACCATAACTCAATATCCTCAAATTCGCGCTCAAAGTTGGCTACCTGACTACGATATACGCTTAACTTGATGGACTCTTCCTCCTCGCTTTCGGTCATTGATTCAATGATGGTCTTCTTCACAAATTCAGCATCCAACTTGCTGTTCAGAAATACATTCTGAATACTGCGAGGGATATTTTGGTATCGTGTGCTTGATACAATAGCGTATTTGGCAAACTTAGTGTTCTTGCGGTCGTTGGTATTGCCAAATAGGATATCTCGATAGAGTTGGCAACTATCTACTTGTGGACTAATCTCAATGAGACCGTCTTTCTGAATATTCTGACGAATCTTATTCCATTCGCTCAACACATCCCCTGTCTCCGTTACAAACCAATCTTTGTTGTATGGTGCATCCACAAATCGGAATGTAGCACTACCTTGATGCCGAGAAACAATTATCGTATATGCCCCTATTTCGCGTTGCACCTCATAAACAATGTAGGAATTAGCATTCTCGAAGTAAAAGCGGTCGAACGGTTCCTGCCCTTGCTTGATACCGAGGTGTTGTTTGTCGGCATTATAGAAAAACAACAATGCACGAAGGATAGTACTTTTTCCGGTACCTTGTGTGCCGTTAAAATGTACGTTACCGTCCAACATGATTTCCGAATAGCGAATATGAGCGCTATTGATGAATATGATTTTATTCAGGTATCTCATCTTCGTTATAGATAGTTAACAGGTTTACCAAATCTTCCGCATATCGGAATGCCGAGGTAATCTTATATGTGGCGGACTCCTCTTCTATTAGTTCTGCAAAGCCCATCGATTCCAATTCTCCGATTAGTTTATCCACTTTCTCAGACCATGATTTCTGTTGTGAGAAGAGATGCCTTGCTTTATCCTTTAATTCTGCTTCCATCTCTATCTTATTCACAATTTGCGATTTGCTGAATTGGTATCCGACGGAGAAGGACGGATCCATGTTCTTGAAGAAATCCAAATAGTCAATCCATTTGCAGAAGGCTTCCAACCGTCGCTCAATATCTGCTTTGCTATCATTGATAGAGGAGAAATAATAATAACCGTTACCACTCTCCAAACGAAATCCAATTTGTTGGAAGTACTCAGCGTATGCATCATAATTGTCCTCTACATCTTGGTAGAGGTGTCTGACGTCTGCTTTCGTGCTATCTACCGCGAGAAAACCACCGCGAATGAGACGTTCATAAATGGCTTGTGTGTTAGTTAGCATAGATTAAAGGATATTCAAGAGTTTCATACCGAGCATACTTATTGGTTATGCGGCATTCATCTGAATGCTGAACAACCAACAAGCAGAATAGACTTGCTTGCTGGTCAATAGTGCGTTCTTGTTTGTAGTCATACGAGAGAACAAATGAGAACAAGTCTTTACCTCCTGCTCTGAACGCATTCCATACCTCTTGTGGGTCGATTTCGTTTAATGGGGCAATTTTCTCTTTCAACTCATCAACAGTAAGTGCCGGAGCCGAAGTTCGGGATTTGCGAATGATGCCTTCCCGTAATCCCACTTTCCGAATTAATGATGTCATCTCTTCGCTGCTCTGCAAGGTCTCAAGAGATAGTCTCATCCTGTTGTATTGTCGGCTCTCCATCCATACAGGACTGATACTAGCCACCACTTGACGAATATTGGTGTTTTCCTCTAATGTCAACTGGGTACGCAGGTATTTGAGGCTTCGAATCTTCTTGATGAATTGGTTTTGCTGCTCTATCAGGTGGATATACTCAATTATCTGTTGCTCTATAGACAGCAAATTATAGAGTGCCTCCGTAAAATCATACCGTACATCCGCTATTGTGCGGCCAATTTGCGGATTGGTATGCAAAGCAAAGAATGCCTTATCTGTTTCTATCAACTTTTCGCACTCTCGGATAAGCGTGCGAATACTCTCTTTCTTCTCGTCCAGGTTCTTTAGTTTCTGAATTTTGATATCATAGTTCGGCTCTTGTTTGTATGCTGTGTCAACGTTGCGCTTCAAGTCAATAACATTCCGTAATGTCCGCAATCCGATATCGCGAAGTTTTTTTCGGATAATAGCGAGGTAGTGATATTTGCGGTTCTCGCTCGTCTCTTGCAAAAAGTAGGTGATATTTTCCTGCAAAGACTCAATGCACTCTTTGACGCTTGCTATGTTGATTTCTTCGTTAACATCCAATACATCTTCAAAGAATTTCAAATATACATCTTCCAGTTCTACAAAGTTGCCGCTCTCATGAATGACCCCATTGTCTATCAAGTACAGGATACGTTCTTTGCGGTAATCTACTAACTCCATCGCCATTTCGGTAGAGAAAACATGCGTCTTGCGGTCGCCGAAAACCGCACGTAATAACTCCTTTTCTCTATTTAGACACTTAACAAGGTCGTCTAATGTCCTAAAATGCGATAGTGATTCCATTATTCCCGTGTTACTTTCAATTCTTAATTATCCTTCACCCATTCCAGCAGTGCACTCATATCGTGGAATACCTCGTCTGCGCCGGCTTCCCACAGCAACTCATCTCTCAGTGGTCCCGTGTTTACGCCAATGCTGAAAAGCCCTGCTGCTTTGCCGGAGCGCAATCCCAGCGGCGCGTTCTCCACCACGCAGCACTCCTCTTTCGGATACCCCGACTGTTCCCATGCTTTCAGATACGGCTCGGGGTCGGGCTTGCCGTGGGTTACGTCAAACGCGGTAATCATCCGCTCGCGGGCGAAGATACCGGGGAAATGGTGGTCAAGCACATCAAAGAGGGTCTGCTGCCCCGAACCGGTTACTATCCACAGCGACGCCCTCTGCTCTTTCAAGAACTGTAACACCTCCTGCACACCCGCAATGGGTTGCACCTCTCCCATTGAGTGAAACAACTCCGTCTTCTCGCGGTAGATGGCTTGCACCTCCGACAGGGGCATATCTGTTACTCCCACTTGCTGAAAAGCATCCGTAATCACATCCTCGCCGGTGCGACCTTCGTTGATATAGCAATCCTCTGCTGTGAAACGGAGACCATGGCGAGCCATCACGCGCTCCCACGCCTCCGCATGGTGGGGCATGCTGTCAAACAGCGTCCCGTCCATATCAAAAAAATAGGCTTTATACATAGATTCTCATCATAGTTAATATCTCACTTTGCATATTACTTATTACCTATTACCGAGCAAAGCGAGAAAATATCGTTGACCCAAGCCGCACCATGTTCGCGCCGCAGGCGATGGCTATCTCGTAATCCTCTGACATCCCCATGCTCAGCGTGTCCCAGTCTTCGTCCCCTTTATGCCCTTCGAATATCTCCGCCAACTGCCGGAAACACCGCCGTATCTCCGCCTCGTCATCCGTGTTGGTCGCCATACCCATGATGCCGCGAAAACGCACATGCGGGTACTGCTCGCGCAAGTCCGATTGCAGCAGGGGTGCTATCTCCGAGGGCAGAAAGCCGCTCTTGCTCTCCTCTTGCGCCACGTGCACCTCCAGCAGCACGTCCACCGTCCTGCCTATCCGCGCGCACTCTTTCTCTATCGTCTCCAAGAGCCGCACGCTGTCCACGCTCTGTATCAACGATACAAACGGCACGATGGCACGTACTTTGTTAGTCTGCAGGTGCCCGATGAAATGCCAGCGAATATCTGTCGGAAGTGCCGCTTGTTTCTGCAACAACTCCTGCACGCGGCTCTCTGCAAAGTCGCGCTCCCCCGTTTGGTAGGCCTCTTGTATCGCCTCCACAGGGTGATACTTCGACACGCACACCAACCGTACCCCGGGCGCCAATCCCGCCCGTATAGCACCAATCCGCTCTCGAATCATAAGTTTAGGATAAAAGATAAAAGATAAAAGACGAAATAGTTTATTTGGATGAAGGATTAAAGATTTTTGGATAAAGGATTAAAGACTCAGGATAAAAGATTAAATTGCAACGACTCTGAGAACTCATAGACGAAGGTAACTTTAACTCCCCCGCCTCTCCTGAAAGGAGGGGAGGGGGTATGGGGGCGGGAAGGTACACTCGGCATCAAGCCGCAAAGGAAAAAAAAAGAATAAACAAAATTAAAACACCCATAAAGCAATCAAATCTAATAAGTCTTTTATCCTTCATCCTTTATCCTGCGTCCCCATCTCAATTCACCGCCCGAATAACCTCCACTATCGGCGACTTGGCGATGGACACCACCTCGCAGTCGAGCGACTCAAGGTACTTCTGCAAGTTGTTGAGCGCCGACTTCACATCGTTGCCGTGTACCAAAATCGACACGGCTTTGCGTTTCTCCTTGCCGTCGTCCTCCACGGTAATCATCTCCACGCGGGCTTTGTACCACATATCCGCATCGGCAGCCTCCACCATGTCATACAGTTGCACTTTCTTGCAACTCGGCACCTCGCAGTCGCCGAAGATAAGCGGCTTTATCTCCTCCATCAGGCGTTGCTCCACGTCCGCAGGCGTAAAGCCCTCCACCAGATAGGTCTCTTTCACGTTACTCGGGTTGTCCTCGCCGGTCTGGCGCTGATAATTCACTTTAATCTCGTAAAATAGCATATTGTTGTTTGTTATGATTAGTCCTTATTAGTCCTTTATTAGTCCTGCATAGCCGCGATATATCGCCTCTCTCCCTCCCTTTGCGGGGTCCCCGAAAAATCTCCGATTTTTGGGGTGCTCTCGTAGGGGGAGCCGGAGAGTGTCCTACAGTTCCACCAGCCCCGACACCTCCGTGGCATCTAATCGCCCTTTCGGCATCTGTCTCAGGCTCGGCGACCATAGCAGCAGCGGCACTTCGGGGCACGAGTCGATGATATAGTCCGTAGCCGTCTGCTCATCGGTCATCAGTTGCCACCCGGGTTGCAGCGTGAAGAACACATCCCCCACCGCGCGTTTGTTCAGCGAGGGCGCATATTGCGGATGAAGCAACGCCTCCTGCTGCGGGAATGCCACCTGCACGCCCTCAAAATCCATCATGAAGTTCGCCACTTGCCCTTGTATGGTCTCCAGCGACAGTCGCTTCTGCTCTATCAATGTGCGGTTTAGGTAGATACTATGTCCGCAACTGCCGTCCACCCAGCGCTCGTGCCCGTACAACGCCATCAGGTAGGTGGAGGTCAAGGCTGCCGCCTTATCCACGTTGAACTGCTGCACCGGCAGGTTTGCCTTTGCCATCGTCTCCTTGTCCGTCCCCAAAACGGGGCGACCCACCAGCAGTATCTCGTAGTTAGTATGCCCGATGCGTTTGTCCAACTGCTCCATCAGGTAGCCCAAGTCTTGGTTCAGCCACAGGTACATATCCTCCTGCTCGGCGGTCTGTATATGGTCGGAGGTCGCCTTCGGCGTGCGCGTGGTCAGTTCTAATAGCAGCAGGTCGGGCGTGTTGTCCATGCCCATCTTCTGCGACTGCTGCAACGCCAGCCCCAACTCTATCACCAGCGTGTTCGCCGCGGGGCACTGACGCAGCACACTGCTCGACAGATAGGAAAAACCTTTCTTCCGCTCCGTGTCGGTCGGACGCATGTACATCGCCGTCTCCATCCGCGGTGTCCACACTCGCGCCGCCAACTCCGCAAAGCGCCCGTTCATGTTCTGCGCGTCCGCCGCCGAGGGCAATCCCTCAGGGTAGAAAGAAGTGGTAACCCACCGCTGTTGGTCGGGGTCTATCCAGCAGCAGGCGTTGGCGGCATGCCCCGCCAGCAGGATGGTCGTCTCGGGCTGAATACCCACGGCGTAAATCAATGCCTGCTCGCCGTGCGCCAGTCGCAGGCGGTCGGTCAGGGTGGGGGAGAGCAACGCCCGCGGAGACAGGTGCAGCGTGGTGCCTATCCCCTCTGCCTGACTGTCTTCCAGCAACCCGTGCAACTGCCTGTCGGAGCGGGAGAAATACCTATCCATCGCATACCCGTGCTCCGAGGGCGTGGTGCCCGTCAGGAGGGTCGCCGTTGTCTCGTTGCCGCCATAGACGAGGTGCGGAAAGCCGACACTTGTCTGATAAGCCTCCTCTGCCATCACGCGCATGCCGCCTTTGCTCCAATAGGGGCGCAGCAGCCGCAGGTCATCCGTGCTCATGCCGTCCACCACCGCCACCACGGTCAAACGCGGAGCAGCTACCACAGGCAATGAAATAAATAGAAAAAGGACTATCGAAAGAAATAAATAAGCCTTAAAGATTTTATGTCCGGGTGCGCAGGGGCTTGCATCCCGACTTGTCGGGGCGTCTTCGCCTGCTTTTAAGGGAGAAGAAACACACCCATTGCCAGCCCCGAAGGGGCGGTATAGATTAGAGTAGGGGCTTGCCCCTACGTTGGAATAGTCTTTCCATATGCCAGCCCCGAAGGGGCGGTATAAATTAGCGTAGGGGCTTGCCCCTACGGAATGGGCAACACCCCGCCTTACGAGAGCCCCGAAGGGGCGACATAACTCCTTATTATTTCGTTGAATCAACACATGTATTTTTGCCAATAAATTAGTCTTGCGCATAGGTGAATAAAAGGTAATAAGAGCAACCGCCAGTTGAATCCCACCAACGGATGAACCGAGAAGAAGGTGAGAAATACGGATATGGCGATTAGTATCAAGTATATGATTATCAATAGAATATCAACCCAATAAGTCATCTTCCCGCGCCGTCTGTCCCAAACGCATAGCCCCAAGAGCAGCAGGGCAAACAGGGCTATCCCCAATCGGCAGTCGGCATACCACGGGGTCTTCGCTTCCTCAAACGGCGCCACCTCTTGCGCTGCCACCAGCGGTGTCCCGTCTGCCAGCCGCGCCTCTGCCATGTACCACATCAACTCCTCCGGCAGAAACAGCCGCTCCTCGTTGCTCATCGGCTTGTCCGCCCGCCGTCCGAACACCATGTTGATACCGAAGTCCACCCAGTTATGCCTGCCCGTGTAGCGGCTGATAGCCTCGCGGAAAGGCGTGCCCTCGTACCCTTTGTAGGTAGAGATAATCGTGTCCCCCAGCGCCTGTTTCAGGATATGATAGGGGCGCGTGGCGCAGTTGTCGAACACGAAGTTGTAGAGATAAAATCGGTTCTCCGGCAGGTAGTTGGTCAGCAGGTCGTCAAACACTTGTTGCTTCTGCTCCTGCGTCAGGTTCAGTCGCTGCCAGTAGGTCTTGCGCCCGATGGAGCCGTAGAACTCGCGGAAGTAGCGATACGGCTCTATCCCCAACTGATAGTAGGTCTCGCCCCGCACGAACTTCAGGTAGAACCCATCGGCTTGCAGCGAGAATATCCCGTAGTTGAACACCACGTCAATATCCAGTTTCTCGTCCACCACGCGTATGCCCGTATGCCCGTATTTCGACCACACTTCCTCGCCCGCCGTGCAGGTCAGCAGATACACCTCCGCCTCCTCGCTCAGCGTCTGTGCCCCCGCCAAACCGACACCCAGCACCAAAGATAATATAAGGAATAACCGTCTCAATGCTCTCTTAATTCTTAATTCATAATTCTTAATTAATGATGACGTTCCCCCCAAATGTCATCACTATCCCCAGCAGCCACCCGCATACCACCTGCATCGGCGTGTGCGCGTCGAGATACAGCCGCGCGTACATCAGCACCAGCGCCAGCCCGAGCAGCACGCCTACTAACCACATCGGCGGCATCATCCCGCCTGCCAGGTAGAACGACAGTATCCCGCCCGTCAGCCCGCCGAAGCCCGTCAGGTGCGCCGAAATCTTCCATCGCCTGTTCACTATCGCCACTATCCCCAGCGCCACAGTCGCCCCCACGGCGGTGATGACGATGTTCGTCGGCACTTTCAATACCGCGTAGAGGAAGTACGCCCAAAAGCCGAAGCATACTATCGAGTAGAGATAAGGCATCGTGCGCTCTTTCGCGTCCGCTATCTGAATATCTTTCACGCGCCCTTGCCACATCATAATCAGGATGGTCGTCAGCGGAATGATGCAGGTCAGGAACGCCGTCCCCAGCACCGTTACCAGCCAATACGTCGTCGGCAGCGGCATGTAGTACTGCCCAAAGGCGATACAGAAAAGAATCATCCCGTACACAGGGATGAACAGCGGATACAACACCACAGACAATATGTTCGCTAATACCTTCACTTTTCAATCAGGCTTTCATGGAGGTGCGGTCTCCAGGCCGCACCCATAAAATATCTCACAGAATTCGTGGGGTACTAAGTTACAATTCGTAAATCGTAAATCGTAAATCGTCAATCCCCGTCATCTTTTCCTCAACCGCGCCACGGGAATCCCCATCTGCTCCCTGTATTTCGCCACCGTCCGCCGCGCTATCACGTACCCCTCTTGCGCCAGCACTTCCACCAACTGGTCATCGTTCAGCGGGTTGCTCTTATCCTCTTGATTCACTGTCTCTTGCAGCAGCCGTTTTATCTCTCTCGTGGACACTTCCTCCCCCTGCGCATTGGTCATCGACTCCGAGAAGAAGTACTTCAGCGGGTATATCCCGAACTGCGTCTGCACGTACTTGCTGTTGCTCACGCGCGAGATGGTGCTCACGTCGTAGCCCGTCCGCTCGGCGATGTCTTGCAGTATCATCGGCTTCAGGCTGCCCTCGTCCCCTTCTTGGAACCACTCTTGCTGAAACTGCATGATGCTCGTCATCGTCCGCGTCAGCGTCTCGTTGCGTTGGCGTATCGCGTCGATGAACCACCGTGCCGCGTCTATCTTGCTGCGGATGAACTTCACCGCCTCTTTGTCCGCGTTGGTCTGTTTGCCTTTCGAGTAGTGCTCCAGCATGCTGCTGTATTCCTTGCTCACGTGCAGTTCGGGGATGTCGCCCGTGTTCAGCGTCAGTATCAACTCCCCGTCTCGGTTCTCCACGATGAAGTCGGGGATGATGGTTGACCGGTGGCTCTCATACACCACGTTCCCCGTGAAGGCGTTGGCGGGCTTCTGATTCAGGTGCAGTATCTCGTCCACTGCCGCCTGAAAAGCCTCCTCCGAGCAGCCCTCCCGCTGAATAATCTTGTTGAAATGGTGCTTCGTGAAGGTCTCGAAGTGCTTCTCTAATATGCGCTCCGCCAACTGTGTCGTCTCGTCTTGCGGCTTGCGGCGCAACTGCGTCAGCAGACACTCTTGCAGGTTCGCCGACGCCACGCCCGCGGGGTCGAACTCCTTTATCTGCCGCACGATGTCCGCCATCTCTTCGTCCGACACCACCAGCCCTTCCTGAAAACTCAAATCGTCCACCAACTGCTCCACCGTCCGCCGCAGATACCCGTCGTCGTCGATGTTCCCTATCACCCATTTCGCGATATGCCGCTGCGGCTTGGTCATCTTCGTCAGGTAAATCTGCGCCTTCAACTCCTCCAGCAGGCTCGTCCCGCCCGTAACGGGAATGTCCGCCGTCCATTGTCCGCTGTCGTCCGACCCTTGCCCGTTGCTCGACCGATACATATACTCCGGCGTCTCGTCGTCGTTCACGTACTGCTCGTAGTTGAAGTCCTCGTTCTGCAAAGCGTCCTCGTAGCGGTCGCTGTCCGTGTCCTCATAGCGCTCATCCGCCCCGCCGTCCGCATGCTCTTCGCCCCAACGCTCGTCTTCCGCCCCGTCTTCGCCGCGCTCGCTTCTGTCTTCATCGCCCCATTGCTCTTCGCCCGCACGCCCTTCCCCGCCGTCTTGTCCGTCCTCCGCTGCCCATTTCTCTTTCTCATCGCTCCCCTCTTCTAAGGCGGGATTCTCTTGCAACTCCTCGTTTATCCGCTGCGGCAACTCGATAGAAGGCAACTCAAGCATGCGTATCACCTGTATCTGCGTAGGCGATAGTTTCGTTTGCAGTTTCTGCTGTTGCGTTAATGAAGTGGATTGCATAAGGCTTAAGGCGTTTGTTCTTTGTCAATGATTGGGCTGGCATACTATGCGCTCATAATTCAAAATTCATAATTCATAATTACCAAACCCGCTGCAAAGGTACTGAAAAAATCTGACATATACAAGTTTTTCCCGTTTTTCTTGCACTACCCTGCATGTTTTTCCCCCTTTTTCTTGCGCATATCGTTTATTTTCACTATCTTTGCAGCTCAATCTCCTCGACACCATCACCTGACAAGAGTTAACGATTAGTTAACGATTAGTTAGCGATTAGTTAGTGATTAGTTAGTGATTGCCGAAACCTAACCGAACGAATAGCGGGTGATTATTGGGTGATTACCGGGTGATTATCGGGTGATTAACGGGTGATTACCCTGTCCGGGTGCGCAGGCGTCCCCGCCTGCTTTCATGGAGGTGCGGTCTCCAGGCCGCACCAAAGTAAAATCTATAAAGCCTATAGCATCTATAGTATCTATAGTAACTATAGTCACTATAGCAACTATCCCCCCAAAAAAAATAAACGATAATGTCCAACTTAAAGCACATATCTCTCCTAATCGTAGCATTAGCCCTCTGCTTTGCCTCCTGCCGCACCCAACAGCAAGCACTCAAGCCGATGGTAGCAACACAAAAAACAGCGGACACCACCGT
The DNA here is from genome assembly GCA_051870915.1 of Paludibacteraceae bacterium. Taxonomy (GTDB): domain Bacteria; phylum Bacteroidota; class Bacteroidia; order Bacteroidales; family Paludibacteraceae; genus Colicola. The sequence goes on along the minus strand of JBJECI010000049.1, from coordinate 24,792 downwards.
CATCCCTCTCCTCCCCGCCGAAGCCATCTACATCATCGGGCAGGAGTTCCTTGCCATCCACGACTCCGCCTCCGCCAAGTACCACACCCCCCGCGCCGCCCAAGTCCGCCGCGACAGCACCACCATGGCGCAGTACCTCGACCAACGCCTCGCCGAACTCTACCCCGACCGCGCCTACCCGGGCTATGTAGCCAAGGTCAGCCGATGGGCGGAGATGCTCATCCGCCGCGAGATGCCCGCCTCCGCCACCATCCGCAGCTACATCGGAGCCGAACTGCCCCATGCCGCCAACGCCGCTGAGGCTGCCGCGCTGGAACTCACCCCCGAGGAGAAGACCACCCTCACTCTCCTCAACACCCTCGCTACCCAAGCCTCCTTCGCCGACCGCACCACCCTCGACACACTCCATACCGACTCCTTCGAAGAGGAGAACCTCGCCCTCACCGTCATGCTCTGGTATGGTCCACGCATGTACTACCGTGTCATGCAGAGCAAAGCCCGCGCCGAGCACCTCGCGCGCCACTACTACGGCGAGAACACCAACTCCGGCAAGCGCGGAGACGCCTTCAAGCATATCTATGTCAACACCCTCCTGCGCCGCTACACAGGCCGCCTCATGTCGTGGCTCGTCATGGATGTCTATTGGGAGAACGCCAACCCCAACGCCCCCTGCGACCACTTCATGGACCTCCACAACAACCAAATAGGCAGAAACTCCCACTACCATATCTTCACCCAACCCACTGGGGACACCCCGACAGTGTCGCGGGCGGAAAAGGAGGTGCGGTCTCCTGGCCGCACCAAAAGAAAGTGTCCGGGTGCGTCCCGTCAAGTCGGGGCGGAAAAGTCCCCCTTTAAGGGGGATTTAGAGGGTCTCCCCTCGTGGCAGCAGGCTGCCGTCCGTATCTATCGGTTCATCGAGGACACCACCGCCAACAGCACCTTCCAACCGTGGGACAAGCAAACGCCCTCGTTCATAGTGAAGAAAGACGAGCAGCAATCCCCCGCCCAACAATACATCTACTGGAACAAAGAAGAATAATCCCCCCCCATAGAACCCCTAGAATATCTAGAAAAACTAGAACAACTAGAATATCTAGAACAACTATAAAAACAACACCAAACAACCCCCAACGAATCATGAAAAAATCTCTTTTCCTTCTCCTGCTCGTCTGCACCGTCAGCCTCCGAGCCAACACCACAGTCGCTGACCCCGACCTCGGCAACGGTCGCCTCGTGGTCTGCGCGCAGAACCTCCGCAACTACTACGTAACCAACACCGCGCAGTTGGACGATGTCTTCAACGGCAAGAACGGCGGGCTGGACGGCAAGACTGAACGTATCGTCAACGCCTTCCTCCACCTCAACGCCGACATCTACGCCGTCTGCGAAATCGAGTGTCTGGCGTCCACCGTCGCCCACCTCACCGACGCGCTCAACACCGCCGCGGGCACCACGCGCTACGGCTATGTGTCCGACCCGCAGGAGAGTAGCGAGCGCACCCAGTCCGCCTTCATCTACCGCACCGACCGTGTCAAGCCCTACCGCGACAACCTCCCCGGCAGCACCGACCCCTACCAGTACAGCCACCGCATGCGTATCCAGACCTTCGAGGAAATCAGCACGGGCGAGCGCTTCATCCTCTCCATGAACCACTTCAAAGCCAAAGAGGGCGACAACGACAACACCGATGCCAACCGTGAGCGCAACGCCAACGACCTGCTCAGCAAACTCAGCGTCATCACCTACGACCCCGATGTCCTCATCATGGGAGACCTCAACTGCACCGTCTCCGAGAGCCCGCTCCAAATCATCCTCAACGCAGGCTACACCGAGATGTTGCTCGAATACAACCCCAATGCCTACTCCCACTACTACAGCGGCTACGAACTCATCGACCACGCCTTCGCCAACGGCACCATGAAAACCCAAATCAAAGGCGCAGACGTCTATCATATCAACACCAGCAGCCGCAAGGGCGACAGCAACTGGTATTCCGACCACGACCCCGTCCTCGTCAGCCTCTCGCTCAACGCCAACGGAGACCATCCCGACAATCCCGACCCAGAACCTGACCCCAACCCCGATGGCGACTGCACCCCCGTGGACTACAAAAAGGACTTCAAAGAGGGACTGGACGGCTTTGAGGTAATCACCCCGCAAGGCTCCGTCTCGTGGAACAGCAACGCCAACTACGGTGCGGTCATCAACGGCTACAACAAGACCGCGCCCATGGAGTCGTGGCTCATATCCCCCGCCTTCGACCTGCAAGACGCAGAATCTGCAACCATCGCCTTCCGACATAATATCTACTACGACAACTCCAACGGACAGTACGCCCAACTCCAAACCCTCTGGTACACCACCGACTACGACGAAGCGGCTCCCGCTTTCTCCGCGTGGCACCAACTCACCATCCCCGAGTATGGCGTGAAGACATGGGTGGATTGCGAAGTCCTCGTCCCCGCAGAAGCACAGAAAGACGGTTTCCGTTTCGCTTTCAAATACACGGCGGAGAGCAGCAGCGCCGCCAACTACTGGGAGATAGACAGCGCCTCCCTCACCACTACCTGCAACTCCTCACAGGGCATTGACCAACCCGATGCCGACGACTCCAACCGTCAAACGCATCCTGCCCAACCCTGCAAGTTCGTGAAAGACGGCACCCTCTACATCCAAGTCGGTACCACTACTTACACCCTCTCCGGCTACCTCCTCCGCTAAGAAACTATAGTTTCTATAGCATCTATAGCGACTATAGTGACTATAGCATCTATAGCGACTATAGTATCTATAGCCCCCCTAAAAAAACCAATCGGCTGCTACGTTCTCGTAGCAGCCGATTGGTTTTTATAATCGCTGTCCGATGATTGTCCACAGGCTACCATCGTCTGCCTGTATGACAATCTGTCCGTTTATCAGTCGTTTTCGGCGAGACCAAGTCGTTTCCGTGGGTTCCGCAATGCCGGATGGCGTGGCTTTGACATAGAATGCGGCTTGTATGCTCTCGCTTTGCACATATCCGTCCATGGTAGCGTATGCCGTTATCTCCATGTCTTCTGTCAAGGTCAGCACTACCTCCGTTACCGCGGTCTGTTCCTCTCCTTCGTTGATAGTGTAGTGAATAGTGGCTCCTTCCGTGGCAGATAAGAGGAACCGGGTCCCTTTGGGGTATGTACCTTCATCTATAGAGAAATAGGGGGCTTCTATCTGAATAGCAGATAGCGTGTAACTGACAGAAACGGTGTCGCTATTTTCATAACCTGTGCGGCATAGGTATGCTGATAGTGTGCATGCTTGTGAGATGCTGACCGTTGCCATGCCTAATGTACGAATCCATGTGTTCCCATCCATTGTATAGTAGAGCGTGTCGCCGGCACTGCCTCGGATGGTTACTTCTGTGCCTTGAGGCACTGCTCCTGCGGCTACGGAGAATGTGGGAGCATCCAGTTTGGGATAGGTTACTTGATAATGGCGAATGACATGAGCGCTACTGGTATATCCCTCGCGTTGGGCGTATGCCTCAATAGTCATATCTTCATCGACGGTAATCGTTGTGTTGCTCAGTGCCAAATGATTTGGTCCCCCGTTGATGGTATAGACCACGGTTGCACCTACAGCCACACTAATCGTTACCTGCGTACCATATTCCACGCTCCCGCTGCTCAATGAGAAAGTCGGTTCATCCAATAGCGGATAGACTACCGTGTAGTCTGCCGATGCAAGAGCACTCGTCGTATAGCCGTTGCAGGTTGCGTATGCGCTGATGGCTGTGTTTTCCGTAATGGTCAGTACGACACTCCCCGTGGCAGTCTGCTCTTCTCCACCGTTGATGGTATAGTGAAGTGTTGCAAAATCATCTGCGGTAATCGTTACCTGTGTGCCCCAATTCACATCGCCCGAAGCCACATTGAACATCGGTGTGCCTAAGGTGGGTTGCACATCCGCAACGGTGTAGGTAGCTTTGGCTGACCAACTCCGTGCCAACCCCTCTTTCTCAGCATAGGCACGCAATATGGTAGGACCGGTGATGGCGATGGGCGAGGTATATTCTGCTATGCTACCTCCATTGATACTATAGTAAATTCGTGCACCGGCTTCCGCGATGATGGTTATGGTTTGTCCGTTGGCGACCTCGCCTGAGCCTATAGAGAGGGTGGGGGCTGCTGCCTGCTCAATATCTGCCGAGATATAGTTGGGATCGTCCAAATAGACTGAATTGCCGGAAGAAGTCATTTTGAATTTGACGAACTTATCTTTTATGGAGTCGGGCAGGACAATATCAAACCGCTTCATTACGCCGCCGGTGAATTTCTCATTGGCTACGGACATGGTCTCCAGTGTCGTCCACGAGTTCCCCGCCCATATCGTATCGTTGCCTTCTATCTCCATAGTTCCCGCTTGATAAGCAACAGTCAGCACTTTTGATGATGAGGTGGCATATAGGCTTAGGTGTCTCGGACATACCACCACGGGAGTAACCACCATCCCCGAGCCTGTAATACGATACCATGGTGCACCGCTTTTGGTATCGTAACTACCGGTTGTGTTGGTGTTCAGTCCGCTGTTCTCTCTCCAAAAGGTAGGGCTTTCCGCGGGATTAAGCACCACTCGTCCTCTGCCTGTCTTCACTTCCATTTGTGTCTCATCGCTTGCGCCTAAGGCGGCTGTCCAAGCGATGGCACGGACGATGTAGGTGCCGCCGGCAGGAAGGCTTACCACCTCACCGCTTGCGCTTGAGGTGGTGGGCACTGAACCATCGGTAGTGTAATAGAAAGTGGCACCCTCCGAGGAAGAGGCTATGCGCACCTCTATCGTAGAGACGGAGTAATACACCGTATCGCCATTCTCTATGCCATACTCTATATCTGTATCGTTCACCTGCAAAGTGGGTTTGTCGGTCTTACCGTCATACGAAGTCCACGTGAAGTTGTACAGCCCGAACGTGGCGGTCTCATCGTTTAAGGAAGGCAGCGAGGTGATGGTGAAGGACGATATGTTTCTGCGCTTGATGGTTGCGGTAACCAAGTGGGAGTTGGTCATACTGGGGATATTGACCACCACATCTTCCGTTACATCGCCGGCGGTGATGCGGAAGGTCCTGTCGCCATAGCCTGTGCCGGCACTCATCCCTTTTACGTAAAAACGAATCTCGCCAAGTCCCTCTTCTACTTGTGTAGCATTGAGTTGTCCCGTGATGCCGTTCCCGCTCACGGTGGCAAGCGTTGTCAGGGTGCGATAGCCTCCTGTGGAGCTCTCTATGGCACCTACGGTATGCCATGTCATGCCGTTGTCGCCGGTGAAACTATACGAAGACCCTGTGCCGTATATGCTACCCGACACGTTTTGCAGCGACTCTGAGCCTGCTGCACGGCAGAGTAGAACACAGTAGAGCAAAGATACCAATAAACTACATTTTCTCATGATGGTGTTGCTTTTTTAGGTTGATAGTAATCCCATATCCTATTGCCGCCAGCAGCAGGGGCAAAAGCATATCCCCGATAGGGGTATCGGGTGGTTCGCCCGGGTCTCCGATGTTATCACCTCTGTCCACCCGCTGCGGACCCCGCGGAGACAGAGATGGACTGATGCTATTGTCAGAGGAAGACTTACCATCCAGCATACAAGAGGTGGAGTAGAACGGGATGGACGGATAGTCCGTGGATAGGGTAGGAGTGCCCTGCGTGGTGCTGAATAGTGAGGTGGATGCCCAACCTCCATCGGGCATATCGCCCGTGGAGGTGGCGGCAAACACACCGCATAGTATGCTACATAGCAACCCGATGTATAGCAATACAAATCGTTTCATATTCTTGTACCTTTTTCTTTGCTTATTTAACAACCATTTTCGCTACTTGGTTCGTTTGCTGCGAACGAATCACCACTTGGTAAACGCCCACGGCGGGCACTGTGTAGTGCATGGTGGGGCCGTTGGCGGTCTGCTGCAGGAGCACCCTGCCCAACATATCCACTATCTGTACCGTTGCATGGTCGGGTATCTGTCGGATAGTGATGGTCTGTTCCTCTGCGCTCACTACGGCAGCACCTGCCTCGCTACCTTGTACCCATGTGGATACCTCGGGGGTACGCTGTATGTCTATCGTGTAGCCGCTGACAATACCGCGACCGGTGGCGGCTATGGTATAGTCGCTCGTGAGCAGGTCTGCCACTTGGCTGCCTTCGTACAGCAGGCGCACGGCTTGCGCATCTGCCACGCGGCTGACACCACGCGCTATCGACAAGATGTACTGACCTGCAGTCGGGGCATAGAACTCAAGAGGAATAGCGTGTGCAAGGGACTCCGGCAATGCCTGATATGCCATCTTCTCATTCTGCGCATCCACGGTGTAGAGCTGAGGCTTACCGGCTGCGGCATACATCTTCGTGAGGTCGCCACCTATCTCGTAGGATGCCGTGTAGTGGTCTGCGACAAGGATACCCGCATTGTCTTTTTGTGCATCAGGCGCAAGGATGTTCAGTTCTACGAATATCTTTTGCGCACTTGCTGCAGCAGCGCGGGCGGGTGCCTTCTCCAAGGTACGATTGCTCTTGGCATACTCCAGCGTCATTGTATCCGATACTCCGGTCGTCGGGTCAACCACCTGCACGAAGTAGCCCTTGAACGGCTCTATCTTCGTTGCCGATGCCAGCACCTGTGTATAGGTTCTGGTGTCGCGACCGTCAGGTATGGAAAGGAAGACATAGTCGATCTCTATGTATGGAGTATCGTCTCCGCTAATCTTACCTTTCATCACCACGCTGCCGTTGTTCATACCTTGCCCGTCCTCACCCTCGTTAAACATACTGATGTACGGGCTGCCTACGAAGTTCCATCCGTGGTGGCGAGCCGCACAACTGAGGTTGTCGGCCCAGTTCACCACAATAGTCTCTTTGGCTTCATTTCCTGACTCGGTATATTCGGAATCGGTCTTTGGCGGGAAGAGAACGGTCTTGTGCTGCCCTTCCCAATCGGTCTCGTACAGACCGATGAGATATGCTTGGTGGGCTTTTAGTGTACCGCCTGCCGGCATCTCTATCCAGAAGTTCGACGCGTTGCCTGCACCCGCGCTCGTGCCGGATTTCTGACGCGCCTGACCATCGTAGTACTTAATCGTCCAAGCACCGTATTGCGATGGATCAACGCCCGGACCTTCGTACTTGCCGAGCGACTTGCCGTTCAGCTGGCGGATGGCGGCTATATCGCAGTCGTATGGCAACGAGAACGGATACCAATACTTGTCGTCTATACGCTTCGTGTGCACTACCTTATCCGACAGAATAGTACTTGTATTGTTGTTTACGATGGCGTAACTTACCGTGTCGTTCAAGGCTTGCATATAGATACTGCGCATTTGGAGGGTTTGCCCCGCTTCATTGCTCAGTTTGGCACCCGGGTAAACGTACATATCGCGGAACTGTCCCTGACCGCCAACTATATGGCTCAGTTGGGCTTTGTCGCGGATGACCACATCGCAGTTGGCGCAGGTGTCGCCTCCAAATTGTTTGAATAAATACCCTATTGTACTTGTGTCTTTATCCACCACAATAGGTACTTTGTAGTCTATGTACGCGTGCACGTTGTCTGCCTCTACGCCGTTGATAGTCTGTTTCTCCACCACCTCAATACGCAGAATCTTGCAATAGTAGTTGGGTACATCAGTTTCAAACGACCATGACCCGTCCGGATTCTTGCCAAGAGACTTGTATTCATCCTGTGTCAAAGGAACATAGTGGTTGTAGTAGCCGGCATAGTCATACCCGCCTACGTAACTGAAGTTCTCGCAGCTTACTGCCGCCTGATCTCCTCCTGTTGGCACATGCGAACCTTTCCATTCTGTATTCAGCGTCTCCATGTTGCCCTTGTTGATAGCCAAGGCGTTTGCACCGCTCTTCACATCCATCCTGCGGACCAGCAGACAGCGGTTGGTGGATAGCAGGAATCCGCCTCCATCGCAAGTAGAATAGTTGTTCTTGTTGTCCGACATGTCGTACCCATAGCCGACCCATCCTTCTGCATCGCCACTCACCGACTCATTTTTCACGCAGTTTGTCCAGTTCCAAGTCTTGCATGCCGAGCAGTCGGGTTGGTACGTCTCGCTGCGCGCACCGATGATATCCAGCATATACCATTGTTCGGCATCAATGGTCAGAGGATCCGGCCAAGTGATAGTGGTCTTGCCATCTACGCTCATAGTGGGCAACTGGTTTCCATTTGCCTCTGATATTGCACTCGCTTTCCGCACAAGCAGCAGGGCATCGTCTCCCGAGAAAGAGAGGGCTTTGTCTTTGCTGCTCCTTGGCTCCCAAGTGCTCATATCGGCTTTCGACTGTTCGCAGGTGCCTACCTCGTTGGAGGTATAGACGATGATTTCTTCGTTCGGATAAATCCAGCCTTTCTCGTTCTGACCCATGGTGCTCAGGTCCATGGCTTCCGTATGGTTCCACGAATATCCGTCTTTCTCACTACCTTGGGAACGCCATACCTCCATACCCTCCAAGGAAATCTTGCGTCCTGTCGGGTTGTAGATAGCCCAAAGTTTCTTGTGCATATATGCCTCGTAGTACTTCGAGAAGAATATCTCATCGCCTACGTTCTCATCTACATTGTCGGGGCTCACCTCGCGATTGAATACCACGCGCACGTCGTCCACCTTGCCCGGCACATTGTGCTCTATGGTGATTTCTTGGTTGCTGATGTCGGTTACCTCTATCAGTTCGGTACCGGGGTCCATTCCGGAACTTACCGTCCATTCAATATCAAGTGTGGTGGGGGTGGATATGCCGTGTGTGATAAACGAGACGGTGCATGTACCCTTATCCCCGGGTGCATCGGTTCCATCTTTGGGTCGGAACGTGAAGTTCAATGCACCTCCCTCAGCAGGTAGCGTGCTGCTTCCGAGCGTGATACGCCCGTCGTTGCATGAGGTGATAGCCACTGCATCGTATGCATCGGTTACGGTTACGATAGCCATACCGCTACTGCTGCTGCCCATAGGAGCCGATATGGATACAGGGCTTGCCACGCTGATCGTGGGTGCACCGGCGGCTGCGGTAACAAAGGTAACTATGTTCGACTCGCAACCGTCTGCGTTAACCAACTTATATGCGTATTCCGTATTACCGTTCAACCCATCTAATGCGAGTGTGCCTGTGGATAAATTCTGCAAATCAAACGTTTGATATGGCTCATCATTCTGAGGTGCAGAGATGCGAACCAAAGATACATCATCCAAGTAGAAGGTTCGGAATGTTCCTGTTGTCGCATGAACTGCAACAACAGGGTGACATGTTTGGCTCGTGCTTAATGTCAGTTCAGCGGTCAATTGTACATAACCTTCTGACTTTAATACCGTCCTAACTTCTGATTGTGCAAATACTGCTTGTGGTTGAGATTTACTACCATTCCATCCACCACCGGTGAATGCTAACTTAAAGTCATCTTTTTGGTCGTTCTGATCTCCATCCACTTGTACCCATGCACTCATTCTGTAAGTTCCTGCCTCAAGGGTCAGGTGATTAGCGTATATTACCGAGTAACCACTCATACCTGTGAAGCCTTCACTACCGTTTTTCGTAACTTTTAAGCACTTTGATCCATCATGTTTGTTAGATGTGGATATTGCATATTCATCGCAACCATAGTATGCTCCCATCGTATATTCGTCCCAACCGGTCAAATCACTCTCAAATCCGCCATTCTGTATCAACTCTCGCTCAACAATACCGTTCTTGTAGAGCACCAACGAACCGGCATCGGAAGTTACAGAACTCCTCCAATTGGCATTTGCGCTGTTAGCAAGGATATTGCTTGCATCCGTTGCCATCGTGTTGAAGCCCGCAGGGCAGTTGGTGGAGGTAAGATGGAGGGTATAGACGGTGCCCACGCCATCGGTGATGGTATAAGTACCTTCTGTTACTGCCGGATCAGTCAGCGTGAACACAACCGTTCCGCTCACTGTGCCGGTTGCCGGGTCGAAGTTTAAGCCGCTTTCGTCCACGCTATAGCCGGCACTGATGTTGGTCGTAATGTCGCAACCCGCAAGGTATTGACCCGCAACGGTAATGTCTGTGTGCTGACCTTCGCCGCCTAATACCATCACCTCCGTAACTGCAACATCTCCGCTCTTGAAAACCAATGACTTGGTGCCGGAAGCATAGGTCTTGAAACTTACCTCATTACTTGTATTGCCATTGTTCGTTACCGTAGCATAGTAAGTCGTATTAGCAGACAAATCGGTAACGGCTTGACTACCCGTGTTACAAGAGGCACTATAGTTTACGGGTGTGCCTTTTTTTGCAGCCACAATCTTGACAGATTGAATGTATAGTCCTGCACTACTTGCATAATTACCTACACAAAATGCCAAACGAGAAGTACTGCTTAATCCCCTAACCGTAAAGGACTTTAAGGTCTGATTAGAGCCATTTGCAACAGCTGTCTCTGTTACATAAGATTTTGCAGATGTTACAGCCCCATTCCAATATACATCTGCCCCTCCACTTTCTATAGTTCCGATTGTATTCGTAGGTTCTCCATTGACCACAAAGCATCTTACTGACTTAGCGTTGCTATAACAATATACACCAACTGTTATAACAAAATCAGTAGTTTCATCAATAGAAATGCCATCTAACTTCATAGTTCCGACTTGAGGCGTATATAGATATATATTAGTGCTTGCCTTATTAATCAAAGGTCCGTATGTGGTAGTAGGCTTGGTCCAAGAACCATCCTGGCAATAGTACATCCAATCGTCATGGTAATTTTCCGCATTTGTATATTGTTTCCACACGGACCAACTTATATTTCCACTTGATTTGCAATCAGCATCTACAATAGTCTGCTCATTTTTTGTATACACACTTACCGTAGATTCGTTTGCACCGCACTCACCTGCCCAATTGATAACCGCACTCTCCGAGCCCGTCACGCACGGCTCGGTGGCGGTGGGGGCATCGCAGTTGTCTGTATAGATAAATGTCATCTCACAATTTGCATACTGCAAGCCGGAATCATCCGTGAGGTTGGCGGTGTTCTCCCATACCAATTTGTAGGTATGGCCTGCCGTGAAGTAACTCTGTTGGAGTGTCAAGCTGATGACGCCGGACGAATTTGTGCCGCTCTTGTACCATCCGCTGGTGGCAGAGGTGCCCGATGTCATATCGTACATAGTGAATGTACCGGCAGTACCCCACGCACTTGTGAATACAGAGCCGTCCTTATAGAGGGTATAACTTAAACAGATGGTAGGTATCGTGGAAAGATTATAATCCGTACCGGCATTACCGCAGAAGAAGCCGTTATTGGTGAACCAACCGTCGTTTCCTCCGTCAAACTCCTGCGTTGCCAAACTCAAAATATGTATCGTTACTTGTACGGTTTGGGATTCTGCACCTACGGACGAGAGGGTCAGCGTGGTGGTGTAGTCGCCTGCGGGCTTGGCTGCCATGTTCAGGGTGATGGTCGCGTTGCCGGTGTAACTTGGGCTGCCGGAGAGGGCCGAGAGGCTCGCCGTGATGTCGCCATTGCTGCTGCTTACCACCACTCCGCCGCCTGTGCCTGTCCAGATGTCCGACAGACTGATGTCAAACGACCCTGTGAATGCCGTGTTCTGCACACCCGTAAACTCCTGCGAAGTCGTTGCCGTGATGATCGGGTTCAAAATGTGAATCGAACTCTCGCTGGTAGCATCCTCACACAATTCTCCGGCAGGACGGAACCACAAGTCTTGGTCTTTGTATGTAGCATTATTTATGCTGAAGTTCAATTTCTTGCAATTGTTGTTCTTGTCCCAACTGCCGGTAATAGTTGTCCAACCACTGGTGCCATCCGTGCTAATCTGGTATGCTGTTGTCCCATCGTACGGAATAGTAATGGTAGATGTCTCGGCGGTATAATTAGTAAGTTCCATTTCCGGCTTGATGTGATACGTACAACTATTCACAATCGGCAAGATACGGAAGTCGTATTTTGCTCCGGAAGTTGTATATTGACCGATACGCTCTCTATAGTAACCTAACCTATTGGTGTTGATGCTTGTGTTCAGATGGATTTGATAGGCAATACCATCTGTCGTTTCCAATGTCCACTTTGTACGCTCGCTATCTTTGTACTGTTGGTTAGCAATAGTAGTGATACCTCCAGCTTGTTCTCCCTCAGCCTGAACGGTTCCCGATCCCCACAAATAGAATCCGACTTGGCTAACACTCTCAAAGCGCATGGTCCATGCTTGTGTATATTCCGAACTACGTGCAGCACCTTTATATATTGCGCGTGCTGGCACGTTGGAAGCTTCTGTTACCTCTCCATTGACTGCAATGGGATAAGCATCATGCATCCCAACTCCTGTGCCACAATCGCCATCGCCACCTCCATAAGGTGCTACCATATCTGCCGGCACGGCTACCCACTTTGAGCCGGTATAGACTGCCAATACGAATTGTTCCGGTACAGAACGACCATAGACAGCAATCGTGCTTTCTGCTTGAGGCGTTTGGTCTTTTAATGCCTCAATCTTCAGTGTCCAGTTGTCTCTTGCATCGTGAGCACTTGGAGTGTATGTCAGATAATACGATGCACTAAATGCGCCGGATGCATCAGGAGTAATACTAATATCTTGTGCATCAACTAAAGTTCCCTGAGAAGCAGGAGATGCATTCGGGTTATAATCCCTCATACGGAACTTACTTCCGCTTACACTGTTATCACCGGCCTTAGCAGAATATACATTGTTAGAAGGATCAATATACGAGATACGCAGTTTATTCACACCGATAGGCATGCGTTTACCGGTAATCGTGATAGGCGCATTTGTATAGGTTTCCGAACCACTAACTGTTGTGATATATGTATTTCCTGCTATCTTGATATTCGGACCGCATGTAGGGGTGGTAGAGAGTGTAATCTCTTTAGAAGTTACTTCATCGGTAATGGTTAGCGTACCTGTCGCCTCGGTCGTTTCATCTTCTGCTGCCACATAGCGAACATAGATACTTGTTTCTGCCTTGCTATTCATATCTCCGGCTGCAATGCCCGAGATATCGGTCGTTGCATAAGTACCGCTTTCCGTTGAGCAAATCTCAAATCGTCCACCATTCGTCTTCTCTGTGGTGCTCACACTCGCGGTAAGCGTACCAGCCAAATATCGGCTCTCGATATTCACTATCGCACCATCACCTTCCGATCCGCAAAGCGAACTAATAGTCGGAGTAGATACATTCAATATCGGCTCTGCAACTACGTTAATCGTAGCAGTACCATACTTTGCACAACCGGCATTGGTTTCCGTAAAGTTGCCTTTGAAAGTGTAGATCCCCGCTGCTGTTGCGGTGAAAGTAACATCGTAAGCACTTGTCTTATATTCCCCACTCCAGTCTGTTGTTGTTCCCTCCAATGGCGTAATAGTTGGTGCATAGTAACGCCCACTACCGCCACCTGTCTGCTCAACATGAAGTGTCGTACTTGCTTCACCATCTATGTTAAGTTTTAAGTTTGTCGTCGAGGGAGAAACCTTCACCACCGCCAGTGAGTTACAGCAAGAAGAGATAAAGCCTGTGGCTGGAGTACCAACATTTACATTTGCACCCCATATAACGAACCGTTGTTTTGATTCGCTGCTGGAAAAAGTCAGTGTTGTTTCTTTGGTTACATTTGACAACGTGATGAAGTTACTATAATCACTAATTGTTCCGCTTAATGTATAGGTTGTTTCCGTACCTGAAATACCGGCATCGGCTACCGTCGTGAATGAAGCGGAAGATAATGCTACCTCGGCATCGTCCGATGATACAGAGATTATTTTTCCTCCTTCTCCATTCCAACCTGCTAAGTGGAAATATAATTTCGTTGTTTTGGCAGGTATTTTTATGGTAATACTTCCACCACCATTATTAGCAGAGCCTGCTTTTTGGGCATCATATTCTGTGCTATTTATCTTAACTTTATAAGATGAAGATGTTGTTTCGCCAAGCGTTACATTTTCTCCTGTTGTATAGGTAGTACTAAAGTCGGTATCCTCGCCTGTAGCATTTCCCCAAACGGCATAGTAAGTAGCGTTTTCGGAGGGAATGGTGCTGGCGGTTACCAATTCGCCTAACATAGGATAGGATGCCTCGTCTGCTGTCCCATTTTGCATAGTTGACCAACCCACAAAGGTGGTGAACCCTTTTTCTGTATCGCAACTTCCAGGGTCGGTAGGTAGTTCGCCCAATTCCTCCCCCGTTGCCACAAACCGCTTCGTATCACCACTCGGAGCAGAGAAAGTAACCGTATGACCTTCAGTCCAGCGAGCTAATAAGGTCAGCGTGGACTCGTAGTAAACCCAATTCCCATCCGCATCGGTGTACGTTGTTGTTCCATCGCTTACATTCGGAATCAGTTTGCCATCTTTGTCTATCACATAAAGTGTAGTTTTTCCGGAAGGCGTGTAGCCGGCAAGCGCATAAGTCTGACTATTACGAGTAACAGCTGTGTAGGATGTGAAAGTTTTGCTGTCCCAACTAATCAGGGCATTACCATCTGTACTACCACCATTCTTACTCAACGTAATCGTAGTCTTTTTCTCCGTCCAATGGGCGTAGAGTGTGGCGGTAGCATCGGTTTTGCTCCAGCCTATTGCATCTGTCCAACCGCTGACATTCAGCACCATCGTGCCATCGGAGTTGAAGACCTTGTCCCCATCGCTTTCCGCGGTGAACCATCCATCGAAACGATAACCATCACGAGTGGGGGTACAACTTATGGTCTTGTTTTTACCTTTACAGATGTCCTGATTAGCACATCCGCCGCTACCTTCGTTTGGAACGAATGTAACAGTGGTGGATTGTGTACATACTTCTTCTATGAATGTCGCCGATACAGTTACATCCGCTGCGGGCATAGTGAACGTGCGACTATTGCCGGAGTCGGACACAGCAACATCTCCACCGCCGTTCTTGGTTACAGTAACCGTACCCACCTGATAGCCTGCGGAAGGAGTTAGGGTAATTGTTACCTCTTCATCCTTCGGCACATATATCAACGAAAGACTACTCCACGAACCACTGGTACTGCTCAATTCAATTGTCCCATTTTCTGGTGCAGGATCAACCGTAGCGGTGTAAGTCGTCGCACACTCGGTGATGTAGTCGGTGTAGGTTACATTAGATTTGTAAAGATGAACATGGTATTTTGCTCCATTTCCACTCGTTGTAGATTGGAAATAGTAGGTAGAGCCACTTACATAATCACACAAATAATAAGTTTCTGCGGTTGATGATTTAAACCTAAAACAGTTATTTGTAGCATCCCATGTTACCACATAATTGTATGGACTATCAACAAGGGAAAGTCCGTTAGCATCTGCTTGTACATATTTCTCAACAACAGCGTTATACAGAGTATAGTAAGTATTGGTGCCATCAACCACCTTGTTAATTGCCCATACGAACTCCCCTGCAGGGTCGGTATAAGTACCATCTGTCAATGAGAGTGCTTCGCCCACTAATTTATCAGTACCATTGAGAGCGTTTTTCATGGCAATTTGTGTCCCACTATTGTAGTCATACGCGAACACATAATTCCCTGAAGTTACGTCTTCTATGGCAGTAATCTTCGAAAATACCGTCTCACCAAATACAGAGTTTGCGGACATGGTTAGCAGTCCTGTCAAGAGGACTAAGAAACGCGAAAAATGTAGATGCTGTTTCATTGTATGTAGCATTTAGTAGTTATCTGATTGTATATGTGTCTTATAGACTGTTCAATATATGATGTGCCTCGGCACGGAAAATACAATGTTACTATGATATGCTCTTTGCATTGAATAGTTTATATATGCGGTGTGTCCGCAGGAAGATGACCCAGTAGCAAGTAGCGATACCTTAAATCATGTGATTAAGCACGCGGGGACGCGTGCGCACCCGGACAGGGCACTATGAGCGAACGATGAGCGAAGGTTAAGCGAAGGATGAGCGAAGGTCGAGCGAAGGTTAAGCGACCGATGAGCGAAGGTTGGGCTACTCTGCATCAGGACATCAGGGTGTCCGGGTGCGCAGGTGCTTGCATGCCGTTTTATCGGTGCGTCCCCGCCTGCTGAAAACGGGAAACATAGAAAGTTAAACAATAACCTAATCAAAATCACGTTGATAATTCTTAAAAACATAGATATTATGCGTACAAATTTACTCAATCGCTATGTGGTCCTTATAGTAGGACTACTAACTATGTCCCTCACCCCCGTATGGGGAGTTGATGAAGAAATATCAAATTTTTCCTTTACCACCCAAGGAAGTAGTATTCCGACTGGTTGGAATGGTAGTGGTACTGGTAATACAAGTACAGGCAACTATTATTTTATAGGTAGTAATGGTTCGTTAACTTCACCGAGTATTGATTTTTCTAAATACTCAAAAGTTACGATAACTATTACAGGTAGGCGTTATTCTGAAACAAGCGAGCGAACAATTACAGCAAAGGTAGCAGGAACTACAATCGGAACTACCACCACTAAAGGAACTAACCTAACACAATTAGAATTAATTACTTTGTCTAGCAATTTACCAACGAGTTCAAATTCTATTGTATTTACAGCAAATGGTAGTGCAACAACTAAAGGTGTTGGTATTTCTAAAATTACCATCACGGGAACTCTAAAAAACATAGACCCGATAAATGTAGTATTGTCCCGTAATGGAAATATAACTAATGTTACAAATCAAACTCCTCCATATGTCTTACCTGGTATAAATGAAGAACCTGCGGCTTGTGAAGGGTGGGAGTTCAAAGGCTGGGTGAAGACAAACTCTGTCAATAGCACAACAACTCCTGATTTTGTAACATCTGTAAGTGAATCATGCACTGTATATGCTGTATATGGTAAAACCGAAATGGGAGGTGGAACTACCTCATATATAAGAGTGACAGATGTCGCTAAAATAGAGGTTGGTACATATGCTATTGCAGTTGATAAAGTAAATTCACAGAAATATAACTTTGCTAACGCCGAGGCTAGTAGTGGAAACGCAGGTGTAGAAAGCACTGGTACAACAAAATCTGACTCTTACACGACTTTACCAAGTGGTGCAGTTTTATATACACTTGCTGGAAATAACACAGATGGTTTTTCCATACAAGAGAAAGAAACTGGTAAATACTTGGTAGCTACTGCAAGTAAGGGTTCTTTATCGTACGCTGAAAGTGCTACAGAAAAGTGGAGAATTTCCGACGCATTAGGGAGCAAAGATACCTATTTCCTATGAATCAGCCATTGCTCTTTGTTTCGCGTTATCCTCAATCAACAGACTTGCGTCAATGGCTTACGCGAATACCCAATATGTATCTGCATTATGGACAATTAGCTAAAGCCAAACATGGCTTAGTCTTATAAACTATTCAATACGTCAAAGAACAATTTTACTTGTTTATAGTGTTGTAGTCCACTTATATATTTCTTTGTCAACAAGTCTCAAACCGATGAAATTTGTTGTGCTGATTTATAGGTTTGGTGTAATTCAAATGCCATTCAGAATGTTCCTTCAAACTTCCTAAATTGATTCATTTGATTGCTCTATACTCATATCACAATCTATATTTTTTATGCCAAATGGGATATGAACTGCCGGAACATGCTTCAAGTCTGCTAGATTTTTCATTTGGTCGTCAAAAAACATATGTGGTTTCATAACATTGAGAAACAATGATTTTTTCATTCCACCAATAAAAAAAGCAGAATCTACAGTAATACCTAAATCGTTAAGTGTCGTTATAACACGTTCATGTGCAGGGGCATTTCGTGCTGTGACAATTGCCGTTTTTATAATTTGCTGATAATTAGAGTCTTTTGCTTTTTTACTGCGTTCCAATTGTTGAATTCGAGATATTTTTTGTAAGAATTCGCCAATTGGTCCTCGAGACAGAGGGGAACCTGCAAGCTCTGCTTCATGTTTGTGATACTTAGCTAAATCCTGTGTGCTATTGTAGAAGACCTCTGAATCATCATCAGCAATAACACCATCGAAATCGAATGCTAAGCGCAACTCTGGTTCTGCATCTGAATCAGAAATTATGGTTGGCAGCACCACACCAGCAGCGAAACCAGCATCTATCGCCGTCTTAACATGATCTCGATTAGCAGATAAGAATAGTGATGCGCCTACTGATGTCAAATATTGAAAATTATACTCACCAGAGGTAAACAACGCCGTTGAGATATTTAAACTATACGCCCTGATTGAATTCATAACACGTAATCCAGCCTCTGGACTATTTCTGGAAAACAAAACGACCTTTATCAAGTCTTGTTCTCCTAAAGCACTATTTAGAGATAAAATTCGCTCAATAAAAGGATAAGCAACTCCCCGAGGAAGAATATCTGTCTTATGTTCCTGCTGGTAAACACGATACTTTTCCACTCCTTTTTCTTGGAATATCTTATCACCTTCTGATGTATCAAATAATGCACTCGCAGATATTGCGATAACAAGTGGACTATCTTCCATAGTTGTATTCTATTAATCCCAAGGATTATTGTCTTTTCTTTGCCCAATTATAAATTTACCATAAGTTTTGAGAGCATTATCACGATACATTATATACGCGCGATTAAGATGTGGTATCTTTTTTATTTCTGTAGTTATTGCTTCAATAAAATCCCCATTGTAATTGTAGTTTTGTACAAACGCTACGCTATTCCCACATTCAATAGATTGATGCTCTCGTAGCCAATGGTAAATGTCATCATAATTACTGCAATCTTCCCCGTCACAATCATAGGACAGCCAAAATTTCTTTGTACTCATATATTTGTATTTTTTATTTTGTTCCTTTTGAGTAGGTAAATTACACCTTCATCCGCAGCTATCATTTTGTCCCAATCTTTCTGAGTCCAATTTCGTTATATCAAATTTATTCCTGATAGGTAGTCATCATCAATTTCTTGTAAAGCTTTCATATTTACCTCGCGTTGCTGTGGGTACTTTTCAAAGTCTTTTTTCATTCTTTTAATACCTGCCGGGCAACAATATGCTGGCGTGTTTCTACCTTTTACACCCATAGAAGGAATTGAAGAATCAAATAAAACCTCGTTTATGTCTCTATCAAACATTATTTTAACAACTTCATTTGTAAGTTGAATAAAATAAGGAATTCTAACGACCTCATATCCAGCACTCTTATAAATATTCTCGTTGTTTATATCCTTCCGAATCACATCAGGATTTTGATAATGTTGTACACCGTCAAATTCAATTATCAGATTCAATCTATCACAGCGATAATCTGGACGTATAAGGTAATTTTTTCCGTTATGGTTTCCAAAAGGTTTATCATGAATCCACTCATCAGCATTTACCTCTGGGAAGATTACTGCTAAATAGTCCTCTAAGCCCGTCCTTTTCACCCCTGTATCAGCATCTGTTCCAGCCTTTTTTGCAGCAGCGCGTGTCTCCCGAAGGAATCCCCATTTATGATAATCATTCACTTTTCTTACCCTTCTCCGTGTCGGGCACAACTTTTATTATTAGAATTTCCTTTATTTTTAACTTTTAACCATCTTCCTTTAACCTTATCTTCGTGCATTACATCTACACACAAAAAGCGGTAACTCCGCTTGTGATTGGAATTACCGCTTTATTACAAAAAAAAACGAGTTACAAAATCGTCTTATACTTATTTCGTACTGCTTTCGATTTCTTCAAACAATCTATCAACTTATCCATCTGCTCAGGCACAATCACACCATAGTCCTTTACATTGTCAAGCAGTCCGTTATTCTTTTGAAGCAAAAAACTGATGGTCGGATATGTATCCAAATCCTTTCCGACTACATACGTATCCTTTGGGAAACAATACTCCCGACCATCGGCAGATTTGGCTGCCAAATCACCGGCTTTGAACTTATAGACATTTGTACGTCCTCCGTCCAACTCGTTACATCCTGCTTCCACCTCGCGACCACCGAAACGGGTTTTCTGTGAAGTAGGAAGCGATGCCAGCAAGATACCATCCTCCAGTTCTCCCAACGAGATAAAGAATTTGTCCTCCGGTGTAGCACCATTCTTAAAAACAAAAGGTCTGAACAATAACAAATTTCCTTTTTCAAACATACACCTCTGCTCTTAACATGCTTGCATCGCGATGCAAATTATAACTAGCCAGATAATCTTCCTTCTCACACCCTTGCAGACAATCAGCCTGATTCAATACTACATCCGAGGTGGTGGCAGTGCCGTTCTCAAACGCTTCCAATAGATTATTTGCTACTGCCGTCTTGTACCAAAGAGTTCCCTTTTGATGCAAGAGATTAACCAAATCATGAGCAGTCATCGAACCATATTGTTTCAGCACATGATCCATCATTTCGATTTCACAATCTGAAAACTCCATAGGATCAAACTCTTTCTTTGGAGTAATCACACCCTCAGCATCTAAAGAGATATAATCACGAAGCAAAGTGGGCGTATCATTGCTGAGATCCACAAACACATCCTTCGAAACCGGACCATACTGCCATACCTCGTATGGAAGTGCCAAAAATGGTGTCTGATAGACTTGTGCCATCTTTTCTTCCATTAGGTAGAGTAACTTGATTAGTTTCGTCTTTTGTAGATGCGGAACCCTTGCTGCCACATATATGACGGCATTGCCTAATCTTACCTTATCTTCCTTCGAAAACTTACACATAATTTGGTGATGTTACTTTTGTCTGCAAAAGTACAAAATTTATGCCATTTATGCAAATAATCTGCCAACAAAATGTATTTTGTCAGTAAAAAAACGCATTTTTACGGTAATTCCAATACGTCAAAGATCATTAGCGCTTCGCGCTCCTCCCAATTTTCCTCTCGCCCTTATAGTCAGGCTCGACTAAACTCTGCACTCTAACCACTCTACATTTCCATATCATGCTTACACGAAAAAAGCAGCAAGTCTATCAACTTACTGCTTACAAGAAATTTCCTAATAGGATTGTTTACAACACTGCTGCTGCTTTGGGCACCTTCGGCAAACTGATGGAATGCTTCGCCTTTTTCTTAGGTGTGGTCGCCACTATCAGGTCATCACCCAACGCTAACGCCAACTTTGCAATCGTAGCCATTGTCAGGTTGTGAGTGCCGCATAGCCAGCGGCTAACTTCTTGCTCGGTCTTGCCCATGTGGCGCGCCAAATCGCGTTGGGTCCAACCTTTTTCTTCCATCAGGTCATACACTCGGTTAGCAATCATTACCTGCAAATCTACCTGCTTCTGAATATCAGGAGTAAGATATCTGCGACGAACCTCGTCCATTATCGGATTTGTCATAGCAACCTCCTTTTTTATTCGTTAATATAGAAAGATAAGTCTCCATGCAGTTGTGTACCGTGAATGGTAATTTCTTTACGGTTCTCCCGCATGTGAATCTCAAAGTCAATCTTCTGCAATGTCTCCACGCACTTATTGAGATATGGATCCTCCTCGTATGTGCGAGTCGTCTTCTCTCCGCCATTGCCCAACACTAGAACCTTGCTGCTGATACAAAGGCAATACAATCTCAAGCGCGAGGACTCCAAATATGCCGGCAACGCATGTACTCTGTCGTAAGAGCGACCTTCTATACGAAAGAATCGGTCTTGAACGCCTCGCTTTTTGATGGTTTCCAAACGCCCCATTATAACACCTAAATCCGGTCCAAACTCCTCGTTGTCCATGTAACGAAGCAGAAACTTTTCAAACTCAGAGTATTCTTCTCCCTAAAACAACGGAGAGTAGATACTCACCAGTTCGCCCGATTCCAGCAATTTAAGTAATAAGTCGCGATGCATATTTGTATTGGTTTCAAAACCTGCTGCAAAGGTACAACATTTTTTGGAAACATACAAACTTTTACGCAAGAAAATCAACTTATATGCTAATTTTTCTACTTTTACAAGTAAATCCTTACTTTTTCTTGTAAGCACAATATGTCAAAGAACAAGTTTTCTTTCTCGGGTTTCCCCTTTCGTTCCCATCGCCCGAGCCAACGGGCGGCGGGATATATAGACGCAAAAAGCGGTAAAACCACTTTGTATGGATTTTACCGCTTTGCTGTTACCCGGCTACTTAATCAGAAAATATCCGAATGAGTACCTGTTTTTAAGAATAAGAGTGTGAGTGCCTTGTCGTCTTGCTCCCAAACCATCAACCAATCCGGCTCAATATGACATTCCCACAGACCTGCGTATTTTCCGGATAGTTTATGCGATTTGTATTGCAGCGGGAGCGTCCCTGTGTCCGCTAACAAGGAAACGGCTTGGGATAATGCTTGAATATCCAGCCCGCGCTTCACGCACCTCTTGACATCCTTCTTGAATTGGTGAGAGTAATCAATGCTGTACATAGCCCTCATCCTAATATCTGATGAATCATATCATCTACGCTCTCGGCGTGATATACTCTGCCTTGTCTTACATCCTCCAGCGCCTCATCCAATCCGCTCTTGCGAACGGACTTGTGCTTCTTCACAATCACGCCTAAGGAGTATAAATAACTCACTAAGCCGGCACCGGCTTGCGTCTTTTCATCAACTTGAATGGTATATGCTGCCATCGTAGTCTCCTTTCTTTTTCGTTTTTCGGTGCAAAGATAGGAAAAATAAATGATATACGCAAGTTTTTGAGCCCAAAAGGGGTGTTTTTTGTGTGAGGACTCCTATCCCAACGCCCTCGGTACGGTACCAGCATGTGCCTTTGCTTTCAATACGGTAAAATCCAATACGTCAAAGAACAAGTTTCATTTCTCTGGGCTTTCCCCCTTTTATTCCCATCGTCCGAGCCAACGGGCGGCGGGATATATAGACGCAAAAAGCGGTAACTCCGCTTGTGATTGGAATTACCGCTTGGATTAGTATCTGTATTTCTATATCTAAAAGATATCAGCGTGTGTGCCGGTGCCGGTGAATAGTAATGTCAACTCTTGGTCATTTTGCTTCCAAAGCAACAGCCAGTCGCCTTTAAGATGGCACTCCCAACAACCTGCCAAATTGCCGGATAATTTGTGCGGTCTGTATGATGCAGGAAGTGTGCCGCTTGCCTCCAACAGATGGATTGCCTTGCTTAACAAAGACATGTCATAGCCTCGTTTCTTGCTGCGGGCTACATCTTTGCTGAAAGTGTTGGTCATCTGAACAATGTACATCGCCTCAAATCCCTAATGCCTTACACATCTCATCAGCACTCGCAAAACGCTGCACACGCCCCTCTCGGATATCCTCTTCCGAACGTTCAAAACTACTTTTTGGCTTGCGCGTGCGAACGGCGGGGAGTTTGGTCAACTGCACCTGTAAAGTCTCCAAATAGGCTAACAACGCCTGACTTTGTGCCGTGCTTTCGTCCAAAGTAATCGAATAGGTACTCATAGGTGTTTCCTTTCTTTTCGTGGTTGGTAGTTTTGTTAATGATTAAGCAGGCTGTGAATAGCATCGTGGTATCGCAGGACTTCTTCACCATTGGGGAGGACATACACTCGATAGGCAAAGTGGAAATCTTCTGTTTCCATTTCATAATACCCGTTTGCTTTCCAATCTTGCCGAACAGGCTCTTTGGAAAAAGCATGTGCGTATCGTTGGAAATTGTACATAGCCGCCTCCAGTCGGTCAATCTTTGCCCTGCAAGTCTCTTCCGTCAGTGTACAATGCAATCGGCGGCTCTGTTCATAGAACGCCTCAAGCACATCATACACCTTCCTATCAATAACGACAATCATGCCTTGGTGTAGTACTGATGATTCTGCTCGCGCAGGCTGTCAAATGCCGTATGCAGCGGGATACACTGCTCCAACTCTTCGAAACTCATCGTGGGACACTTAATCTGCTGTCGCACAAGATTATCCACGTACTCTTGTGCATACACGGTCAAACTTCGGGCAATCGCTTCCTGACTGATAGACAATGTGGGAGGAACATCAATCGGTATAGTAACGAACATTGGCATAAATCGCTCCTTTCTTTTCTTGGTTGGTAGTACTGTTTGCGTTAATGATTACTTATGCGAAGAAGCCTTCGAAGCAAAGGTCTTCGTCTATTTTCTGCCAATGTATGCCAAATGGCGATTGCGTGAAGTCAGCCCTCTCTGCGGGAGAAGCATTTGCCAGCCTCGGGTATCGAGCAAAAGGCTCGCTTGCCTCACGGCCGTCTCGCGTGCGAACCCAAACGGCAGTGTCTGTTAACCATATTTTAACGATATCAAGCATTTGTTCTCTTGTTTTGAAAATACTCTTGCCAACGTGCAATAATCACTTCTCTGTTTTCTTCTATCACCGCATGGGGATAGGTATCTTTACGTTTCGCCTGCAAAGGTACAACATTTATGCCAAATATGCAAATGTTTGGGCAAAAATCTTGCGAGATTCTGTCAAACAAGCCTTTTACGGTAATTCCAATACGTCAAAGAACATTTGCGCTTCGTGGCTACGACACCTCTATTTTAACGCGAATTTGAAATAAGGCTCTAACACATCGAAACGATGATGTTTTTTTATTTCAACAATCGTACTGATGCGTTAACCTTTCGAACTCTCATTCACGTAAACTATATACAAAAACGCTCAATAATACTTGACAAACACAAATAAAAACCTTTTAAGTCAACAAATATTGGCAAATATTGTTCAAATATTATATTACCAAAGACCAACTCCCGACACATTCCTGACAAATCGGGATAAACAGGGATAAGTTTAGCCTTTGACTGTTGAAATAGTCCGCTTATTTTCATCCTTAATTCTCGTTGCGGCCGGATGCCGAGTCCTTCTCCCGCCCCCTTACCCCCTCCCCCCCCCCTCTTAGAGGGAGGCGGGGGAG
>JBJECI010000048.1:0-14703 GCA_051870915.1 Paludibacteraceae bacterium | reverse complement strand
TGGAGCCACGGAATGTACAGAGATTAAGTCGCATCCAATCTATGAGATTCAGGAAACCAACGAGGGGCTGATTCGATTCAAGTATTTGTCTCGTGATGCGATAGAGGGTATAGAAGAAATAGAACTGTCGGGCGAGAACCCCGTGGTGGCAATATACACCATCACAGGTATGCCTATGAGCCTCAGCACCCCGCTGCCAAGCGGTTTGTATATCGTCAAGCGCGAACATTCCACCGAAAAAGTAATCATCCGATGAAGATAGTCAGTTATAACCTCAACGGCATTCGCTCCGCCATGAGCAAGGGCTTGCTCGATTGGCTGCAAACGGAGAACCCCGATGTGTTCTGCATTCAGGAGAGCAAGGCGCAACCCGAGCAGATAGATACTCTCGCCATGCAGGAATTGGGCTATCATAGTTATATCCACTCCGCGGAGAAGAAAGGCTATTCCGGCGTGTGTATCTTCTCCAAGCAGGTGCCTGACCGCGTGGTGGCAGGCATGGGAATCCCCGCCTACGACAGCGAGGGGCGCGTGCTGAGAGCCGACTTCGGAGATATCACTATCGTCTGCGTCTATATCCCCAGCGGGACTACGGGCGATGCACGGCAGGCGGTGAAGATGCAGTTCTTGGAAGACTTCCTGCAATGGATTACTGCGCTGCGCAAAGAGCGACCGAACATCGTGGTTTGCGGCGACTACAACATCTGCCACAAGCCCATTGATATCAATCATCCCGAGCGGCAAGTGGGCGTGAGCGGCTTCCTGCCCGAAGAACGCGAGTGGATGGACAGATGGGAAGCCAGCGGCATGATTGACTCTTTCCGCTTGTTTGACACCGCCCCCGAACGCTACTCGTGGTGGAGTTTCCGCGCAGGAGCAAGAGCAAGGAACATCGGCTGGCGTATTGACTACCACTGGGTGAGCGAACCGCTACGAGACCGAATAGCAGATGCTCGTATATTGACCGATGCTGTTCATTCCGACCACTGCCCGGTAAGTTTGGTTTTGAATTAAGAATTAAGAGGGCAACGGGGCATGTTAATTGTTAATTGTTAATTGTTAATTGTCTTCTATGGATACTTTACGTACCGAACATCTGATAAAGAAATACGGCAAGCGCACGGTGGTCAACGATGTGAGCATCGGACTGGAGCAGGGCGAGATTGTCGGATTGCTGGGACCCAACGGTGCCGGCAAGACAACCACTTTCTATATGACCACGGGGCTTATCACCGCCAATGCCGGCAAGATATTTCTCAACGATAAAGATATCACCGACTACCCGATGTACAAACGGGCACAGTTGGGTATCGGCTACCTGCCGCAGGAAGCCAGCGTCTTCCGCAAGATGACTGTGGAGGATAACATCATGTCGGTCTTGGAGATGACCAAGTTCAGTAAAGACTATCAGAAGCAGAAACTGGAGCAACTCATCTCGGAGTTTAACCTCGCGCATGTGCGCAAGAACCTCGGAGACCGTCTCTCGGGTGGCGAGCGCCGCCGCACGGAGATAGCCCGTTGCCTCGCCATAGAGCCGAAGTTCGTGATGCTGGACGAGCCTTTTGCGGGCGTTGACCCCATCGCCGTGCAGGAGATTCAAGATGTGGTGTGGCGGCTCAAAGACAAGAACATCGGTATCCTCATCACCGACCACAACGTGGACGAGACCCTGATGATTACCGATCGCGCCTATCTGCTCTTTGAGGGCAAGATACTCTTCCACGGCACGCCTGAAGAGTTGGCTGCCAACCCCGTAGTGCGCCAAAACTACCTCGGGAGGGACTTCGAACTGAAAAAGAAAAGCAGGGTATAATTTCTTGTAGTTCATTGAAAAAGTTACTCTACATATTGCTACTAAGCCTAACCATAGGCAGTTGCACTTCGCCTAATGACGATTTCTCAATAGTTCCATGTGCACCGATTCCCGTGGGCTTGGCTTCCGCCACGGCTTTCTCCTTTGACGGAAAAGGATATGTCTTTGGCGGTCGAGACCAAGAGGGACTACTACATAATGAACTGTGGATGTATGACCCGACTGAAGATACCTGGACATGCTTGGGAGAGACCCCTTTGCAGGCGCGCGTTAGGGCTTGTGCATGTGCTACTAATCGGGAAGTTTATATCGGTTTAGGTTCTACCGGAAAAGTATATAATGAGAGTTGCTACTTAAAAGATTGGTGGGCATTCTCTCCTGCTACCAACACGTGGGAGCAAAAAGCGTCTCTAAACACCACCAATACAATAGGAGGCATCGCCTATCTGCAAGCGGATACCATTTATGTAGCCTATAGTAGCGGCTATGGTTTTTCTCGCGATGTGCAGTTATACGCTTTATCAGATGACACTTGGGCACTTCGCCCCGACAATTGGCATCGTGCCCTCTCGGGACTGGGAATAACAGGTTGTAGTGCAGCAGGGCGAGCATTCCTTGGCACGGGGTTCAACACGAACAATCTCAACCAATGGTATGAGATTGCTCTGCCTACCGATGAATGGACAGCTTGCCCCGATGTGCCCAATGGGAAACGTTCACTTGCTGTTTGCGCTGCTAATAGTCAATATATTTATCTCTTTGGAGGGCGTTTCTTCGGCGGAGAACTCACCCGCGGGAAAATCTATTCAGACATTGAGTGTTTTGACCTTACTGCTAATAAGTGGACAAAAAGCGGAGTTATGCCCTATGGAGAAGCGGAGAACATGATTGCCTTTACCATAGGTGAAACCGTTTATTTTGGTTTAGGGGAGGACGCAAACGGAACGATTCACCAACAACTATACCGCATTGAACCATAGACGTATCTATATCATTCTTTTGGGACTTTTATCTCTTCCGCTCTATGCGTGGGATTGGTGGCCTGTAACCGTTGACCATGCGTCTTCTTTCAAAGGCGACTCTTTGTATTACGAGTTGCAACTCACGGGGGTGGCAAACCATGGCAAATATTCACCGTTTTGGTTGCAGACCAACCGCCACGGCGATATTGCGCCTACTCCATATAGCGGCAACCTGCGGGCGGGCATTCTCAAGCCTGCTTCGCAATCCCATCGATGGTTCGACTATGATTTTGCCCTATCGCTCACTCAACGTTGGCAGAGCCTATCAGATGCGATTAACCCTGCTGTAAATCGTACAGCAATCGGTTATTTCAACCTTGCATACGCTCATGCGCGACTGTACATCGTGGATATCACCCTTGGCATCCAACCGGAGCAATACGGTTGCCCCGAAAACGACCTCACCACAGGCGGACTGCTCTATTCGTACAATGCCCATCCTATGCCCGGTGTGCGTATCAGCATTGAGCAGTGGACACCTTTCCCCGGATTATACGGCTACTTGGAGGTGAAAGGCGGAATCAGCCACCAATGGCAAGCCGATAATGCGTATGTGGAGAAAGGCTATGTGCATCATAAATGGATTGGTGGGCGCATCGGTGGCAAGTTGCCGGTAAATATCAGTTATGAGTTCCACCATGCCGTACAGTGGGGAGGCTATTCTCCTATCTATGGCGACTTGGGCAATGATTGGCATGCGTTTCTTAATGCTTTCTTTGTTCGCTCCGGCGGCAGTATGGCAAACGATCAACTGAATGCACAAGGCAACCATATTGGCAGTCAGATACTGACGTTGGATGTGAAAGGCGCAGGCTGGAAAGTGAGTGCCTATTGGCACAACCTCTTTGAAGATGGTCCCATCAGATTCATTGGCTTCGGTATGAATTTGCCCGACGGGTTATGGGGAATCAATGTAACTCAGACGCATTGGCGCTATATCAGTGGTTTCACCTACGAGTTTTTACAAACTACTGACCAGTCAGGTCCGTACCATGACCGAGACGGATTGGCATACGGAGGTGCTGACCACTATTATCGAAATGGCATATACCGCAATGGCTGGAACTATTTCTATCGCACCTTGGGTAATCCTTTCTTGACTTCCCCCGTGTACAACGCAGACGGCACTGTCTATACCCAAAACAGTATGGTGCAGGCGCATTTTGCGGGCATCAAAGGCGATATATACGGTTTCCGCTACCGACTGATGGGCTCCTATGTACGCAACTATGGTAATATGAATATCCATCCCACACTGCAATCCACCAACACAGCATTGCTCTTGGAGGTGCAGAAACATGTGGAGAAAGCATGGGGATTGGATTTCTCCCTCTCGCTTGCCGCGGACATAGGCAATCAGTTCGGCAACCAATTCGGCGCGATGCTCACCATCCGCAAACAAGGACTAATCACACAATGGTAACCATATAAAAATAACGTAATCATGAATTTTGTAGAAGTAAGTAACCAAATTTTTCGAACAGCAGTTGTAGATTACCACATTACAAATGATGTAGATGCCCCTATGCACAATCCTTATGCCGCGGGAACTATTGAGCATGATTTATACCTCAAGAACTGGATTGATACTGTGCAGTGGCATTTGGAAGATATTATTCGCGATCCGCAGATAGACCCTGCGGAGGCTTTGCTGTTGAAACGGAGAATTGATAAAAGCAACCAAGATCGCACCGATTTAGTGGAACGTATCGATTCCTATTTTTGGGAGCAATACCATAGCGTCCGGCCTAAGGCAAATGCAAAAATCAACACGGAGAGCCCCGCATGGGCGATTGACCGTTTGAGCATCCTGCATGTGAAGATTTACCACATGCAAGAGCAAGTGAATCGCACGGATGTAAGCCAAGAGCAACATGATAAATGTGCCTCCAAATTGGCAGTACTTCAGGAACAATTACAGGACATGACCACCTCTATTACACAACTATTGGAGGACTACGCATCCGGCGAACGCATTATGAAGGTGTATAGACAGATGAAGATGTACAATGACCCGATGCTTAATCCCGTATTGTACAAAAAATAAAAATGACCAAACTGCTTATCATACGTTTCTCTGCGCTTGGTGATGTAGCAATGCTGGTGCCGGTGGTGGAGAAGTTGGCAAACACATATCCGAGACTCTCTATTACTATTTTGTCTCGCCAACAAACAGCCCCGTTATTTGCCGATTTACCCGATAATGTTCATTTTTTCGGTGCCGATTTGCGGGGAAAGCATAAGGGGATAAAAGGAATGAATAGGCTGCTGCAAGAAATAGATTATCAGCAGTTTGATGCAGTGGCAGATATGCACGATGTCCTACGGAGCAAATACCTGCGTATGCGTTTTCGGCTAATCGGGAAACGAATATCTATCATACGGAAAGGACGGATTGACAAATATCTGCTTACGAAACGACATCATATCTCGCACCATCTTCTCACTACTATAGAACGTTATCAAGACGTACTACAACGCTTGGGACTATCGGTACAACTCCACCCTCAACGGACTAATGGCGGGGAACGTGTAGGCATTGGGATTGCTCCATTTGCTGCACATAAAGGTAAGATTTATCCGTTGAAAAAGATGGAAGAGGTAGTGCGGTTGCTGTCTAACGTTGGTGAGCCTATCTATTTATTTGGCGCCGGAAAACAAGAACAAACCATCTTGGAGCAATGGGCAGAAACTTATCCGAATGTAACCTCATTAGCCGGTAAACAAGATATGGCAAAGGAGATTGCAATAATGCGTGGGCTGCGACTGGTGGTTACTATGGATTCTGCCAATATGCACCTCGCCTCCATTGCCGGCACACGGGTGCTTTCTATTTGGGGAGCCACACATCCGGCTGCAGGATTCCTCGGATACGGACAGAGCGAGAGCGATTGTATCCAACGCAATCTACCTTGCCGCCCGTGTTCCGTGTATGGCAACAAACCTTGTCCATATGGCGACTACCATTGTTTGAATATAGCACCCGAGGAAATCGCAAATCGCATACAACAAGCCTTATGCAAATAGTCGTTTCCCCTACATACGAACATCTGCGTTCTTGGATAGAGACCATCCCGCAATCATTCGACACAATGGGAGAGGTTATCTATGACGCACGCAATCAGATACGTGTAGCAAAGACTCCGGACGGTACGACAGTCAATATCAAATGCTATCACATACCCGCCTTTGCCAATCGGGTTATCTATTCTTATTTTCGCAAGCCGAAAGCGGAACGAGCATATCAGAATGCTTTGCTCCTCTTGAACAGAGCTATTGCCACGCCTATACCCATCGGATATATCTTATGCGGAAACCACCTTTTAGCAGAGAGTTTCCTTATTACTCTGCAAAGTCCGCTGACACACACTTTTTATGATTTTCGCGATGGAGTGATAGCCGGAAAAGAGGAACTTATTTGTTCTTTCGCGCGATGGACGGCAAAGATGCATAGTGTCGGAGTCTTGCATAAAGATTATTCACCGGGGAATATATTGTATGATTACATAGACGGACAGTGGCAATTTGAAGTAGTAGATATCAATCGTATGTCTTTTAGGCAAGTTACTCCGAAAGCGGGGGCAAAAAACTTTTGCAGGTTGTGGGGGAAACAGGATTTTTTTGAGATATTGTCACCAACTTACGCAAAGGAGCGAGGAATCCCGCAAGAACAATGTTTACATTGGATTCTACAAGCCCGCAAGAAGTTCTGGAGGAACCATCCGCACGAACATTTTGTTACAGATGACACTTTCTCTATCGGTGTTATTATCTCCACCTACAACAATCCGCGTTGGCTGGAGAAAGCATTATGGGGACTACAATATCAGACACATAAACCCGATGAGATTATCATCGCAGACGATGGAAGCACAGAGGAAACACTTCGGGTTGTTGAATATTTTGCACAAAGTATGCCGATACGACATGTGTGGCACGAAGATAAAGGATTCCGAAAAACCACTATATTAAACAAGGCAGTATGTGAAGCACGGGCAGACTATCTTATATTTATGGATCAAGACCTAATTGCCCGCAAAGATTTTATTAGTCAACATTACACACATGCCCGCAAAGGTCGTTTTATATCAGGGGGTGCTATCCTGATGCCGCAAACGTTGAGCGAACTCATCACAGAGGATGATATACGTTCCGGCAATATGTTTCGTATCAAGTGGCTTAAGCAGCATGGTATGCCGTGGAACTGGAAGATGAGCAAACTTTGGCAAAACCGCAGTGTATGCCACCTGATGAACCTTCTAACTCCCGCCAACGCCAGTTGGAACGGAGGGAACTCTTCCACATGGCGGGAATATATATTTCGCGCTAACGGATTTGATACACGTATGCGGTATGGCGCAGAGGATCGGGAATTTGGGCAACGACTGCTTAATGCGGGCATTCAAGGCATTCAACTACGATACGGAACGCCGTTGATGCACCTATACCATACACGCCCCTACCGCAATGAAGCAGATTGGCAGAAGAATCGTCAAATATGGCAACAAACTATTCGTAACAAAACAATCACTACTCCATATGGCATCAACGAATTGCAAACTACCATTGATTAGCGTAGTCATACCTGTTTATAACGTAGAGGACTATGTTCGCAAATGTATTGTATCCGTTATTAACCAAACTTATAGCAATTTAGAGATATTGGTGATTGATGATGGTTCTACCGACCGTAGTGGACAAATTTGCGATGAATTAGCGGCCACGGATAGCAGAATCAGGGTGTTCCATACATCCAATGGTGGGCTCAGTGCCGCACGCAATGTGGGTATAGACCACGCTACCGGTTTCTTTATCGCTTTCGTGGATAGTGACGACTGGATAGAGCCGGATATGTATCAATTCTTGTACCAACAAATTATAGATTACGATGCAGATATCAGTGTCTGTTCCCATTATATAGACAAGGGTAACAACATTCGTTGCAAGCGGCAAGTAAATTATCCCATTGTATGCAATCGGGATGAGGCAATGAATATGTTAATGACAGACAAGATATTACACAACTATGCGTGGGACAAGTTATACAAACGCAGCCTTTTCGAAGGGCTACATTACCCGGAAGGGATTTTATACGAAGATATTGCATTTACCTACAAAGTAATGTATCGTACACAACGCGTATTAGTGTATGCCCTACCTAAGTACCACTACACCGTACGTCCCGGTAGCATTGTATCTGCCCGATATGCCGTCAATCGAAATTACTCTTATTTCAACTCCGAATACCAACTGATGACTTTTATGGTGGAGCATGGATATGCCGATGGCGCAAGACATCTGGTGCGCCGTGGAATCCACACACTCAAACGCCTTATCTTATCAAAAGCACCCGATGAAATGCTAAAAGAAATCTTGCAAAGGTTAGAACCGTTCCACTACATCGGCATCAAAGAGATAGGGTTGGCTAATGTATGGAGAAGATGGATGATGGAAAACCATTTGGAGACCTACAAAAGGTTATATATATTCTCCAAAATCATACTCGGGAAAAAGCCGAAATGAACCGTACCATTATGCCACGTGTAAGCGTTATCATACCCAATTATAATTATGCACACTATCTACGCGAAAGAATAGATAGTGTGCTGGGGCAGACGGAAACAGATATGGAAATACTATTATTAGACGACGGTTCGTCTGATGATAGCATAGCAGTCATGCAAGAA
The DNA here is from genome assembly GCA_051870915.1 of Paludibacteraceae bacterium. GTDB lineage: Bacteria > Bacteroidota > Bacteroidia > Bacteroidales > Paludibacteraceae > Colicola. The sequence continues at coordinate 6,181 of JBJECI010000048.1, read as the reverse complement.
TACGCAAATAAAGACCCAAGGGTACAGATTATCCGTAATCCGCAAAACTCAGGTTCTCCTTTTCTGCAATGGGAGAAAGGTATCACATTATCTTCCGGCGAGTATATTTGGATAGCAGAGGCGGACGATAGTGCACAATCGGAACTGCTTTCTACCGCTTTGCATGTGCTAAACAATTACCCTTCTGTCTGCTTCGTGCAAGTAGCTTCTTTGATGATTAACGAAATGGGGGAGCATTTATCCAAAGATTATGACCATTGGCAGCGTAGAGGCATTCAGCCTGGGACCACAAGCATTTACGATAGCAAGACTTTTGTGCGCATGCAATATAGGCGCAACCATATATATAATGCAAGCGGAGTTGTCTTCCGGCGCGATAGTATTAGCGCAGAAGCATTTGAAGCGTTACGTGAGATGCGCTATTCAGGAGATTGGCTTTTTTGGACTATCCTTGCCCATAACAAGCAAGTTGCAGAAATACATGAACGATTAAATTTCTTTCGTTTTCACGAGCAGAGTACCACGCATATCGGCGCATACGCTGCTTTTCAGGAGGACATCCGCGTGGTATGTAGCATGGAACAAAAATACCACATACCTTTCCCAATACGATGGTGGCGGCGAATGAAGTTTATGAGACGGTTAGGGAGAATGGGCTTCAGTAACACAGAATATCAACAACTGCGACATCAAATCTTATGCGACAAATAACGACACATTCTCTCTTCGCAGTAGTGGTTTGGTATAATCCTACATCAGATTATGTTTCTGTGATTGACGATTACGCATGCCATTTAGGCGGCGTGGTCGTGGTGGATAACTCTACGGAAAATAATAGTTCCCTCATTCGTTCTCCCCGAGCAAACATCTATTACCTGCCGCAATATCACAATATCGGAATTGCGAAAGCGCTCAATATCGGTATGTATTGTGCCCTTCAAAGAGGCGCAACACACGTATTGACAATGGACCAAGATAGTCGTTTTAAGGAGGGAGACATCGAACGATTTATCACATTGTGTAATGCCTATCCCCATCTTACAGAAACAGGCGTTTTTGCACCCGTACATTGCGATGTTAGTCATCAGTCATTACCTACCTATCAAGAACCGATAGCCGTAATGACATCCGGAGATATAATAGACCTTGACGATTTCCGACTATTAGGACCAATGAGAGAAGATTTCTTTATTGATTTAGTGGACAATGAGTTTTGTGCACGCATCCTGTTACACGGGAAACGTGTTGTTACCGTCAATGCCGTCACGCTGATGCACCAACTGGGAAACGGAACTCAATACAATTCGTTTTGGCATAAACACTTCCAAGACCACGCCCCTTGGCGATATTACTATATGGCACGCAATATGCTAACCATTATTCGCGAATATCCCAATGTTCGCTCTTATCACAAGAAACAATGGCGCAAATTCACCAAACGCCTCCTCCTATACGATACCCATCATAAATGGACTAAGATTTATTATCTAATCAGAGGAGTGAAAGATTATCTGTGTCATCGCTATGGGCGGATGTCTTAAGCACGAATACTATTAACAAAGTTATTGGTAAGGATAGTAAAAACGGACGCATTACTACGACGCTTTCGCTATCATATATTGATGATGATAATCTATCAGTATCACCATCAGACAGAGAAACATCGGTGGCAGATTATTGCCCATCGACTCAAACATTGCCTGCATAAAGAAAGCGAATACACATAAATCCACATACAATTGTTCTCGCCCCAGTCGCATTATTAACGGAAGTATCCAGCAGGCTAATAGTAATAATACGCCTATGATACCAAATTGCGTCCAAGTCTCCAATACAGCATTGTGCGGGTGCATCACACTCATATTCGCATCGCCATATAATCTCTTCAATTCACATTTCAAACTATTGGAATAGTGAATTTGGAAATCTTCGTTCGCCAATCCCCTCTCTACAAAATCTTCTCTCGCAGAGCATACACCCTGTCCCCATATAGGGTGTGCCTCTATCTCTTCCCCTGCCACGTTCCATATATAGATACGAGGGTTTACCTCCGTTACCGCTACCTGAAAGCGTTCTCGCTGCATCAGAAACAAAGCGGCACCGCAAGCGAACAAAATGATACAAATACTCAACCACCATCGACGCATTCGAAACATATAATACATCAGCGTAATCATCACTGTCCCCAAGAATGTCAATACGCCGGTGCGACCTTCAGTGAACGAGAAAACAAACAATATAGGCAACATCAGCACGCCCGTCAGCACTTTCACCCACCACGCATACTTGCTCCGAAGAATGGTGTACAAGCCCAATATGAGCGATAGGTTGAAGTACAGGTTAATCGTCATGTGGGTATTCACCTGAAAGGCACGCAATTGATTGAACTGCTTCGTCCAGACCTCAAAATGCGCAAAATCGGGCAATCCTGCCAAAGTCAGCAGATACACCACAATACCCGCACTCACACCCAACATTACCCATGAGGCATATTCTATACGCATCTTATCTGTCATCCCCGCCAAGCCGCAGATGCCAACTACCAAAAAAGGCATATAGCGCTCTATCGTAAATTGGTAGAGCGAAGTGCGGACAGGGTCAAAACATTGCCATATCGGAATCAAACAAAAGAAGGCGATAAACGCTACGTATGTCCACTTGGATTGCGTCCATTTCCATCCCCGCCAGCGAGCATTCACAATATAATCTATCGGATACGTGGCGGCAATCCAATAAAGCGCTATCCGTTGCACTTCGCCATAATGGAACGGCATGGCTCCTAATAATGCCAACAGACCTACCATCGGCAGGTAACTCACCCATTCTCCTATCTGTATGCGCGTCAATGTAATTCTTCTGCTCATATTACTTATTTATCAAACAAGCCTCGTAATTCTCCATGTCTATTCCAAATACCGTCCAAATTAAACCGCACGATTAACTGTTGCTGATGTTGCAAGTGGTATGTGTCGTAGTGCATATTCCATGAGAAATAGAAATTGACGAAACTGCTTCGATACAGATACACCATCAAATCTGTACGATTGTACAATCGAGATTGATAGAACGGGTCGCCTAAATTGAGATAGGCATTGCGTGACCGAAAAGGTTGCAGATTATCGCCGTAATAGAACGTGTTTTTCAGCCCCAAGAACCACCAGCGAGCATATAATTCCACTAACATGCCCTGCGGGAACACGCTCTCATCGGTGGCTCTATCTCTCTCCCATTCGAAGATATATCCCACCTGCAAAGATAGGGAATCAAGCGGGGTGTAGGAACTCAAATTGACTCCGACAAAGGCATTCACGTTGATATCGTCCATTACAGCCTCGTGGTTGGGGGCAGCAAAGCCTGCCTTATGATTCAGGCTGAAAAGCCCGCCCGTCATCAGACATTTGTACTGATAACGTCCGTCCAACACCAATCGAAACATCTCACGGCGTTCTGTTGTTTGACTGCTGCGCCAATCGCACATAAACTCCACATATCCTCTTTTGTCGCGATATGACATCAAAGCACCCTGTATATTCGGATGCATATATACCAAAGAGTCATACATTACCCAATCCGGCAGCGGAGCAATGCGATTCTCATAAGGGATGGCACCCATCCCCACATCGAACCCCCGATACTGAAAATGGTAGTAGGCAGTGGGGGCTATCTGTATATCTCGCCAGTTGCCTCCCAAGGGCTGTGTATAGCGCACGCCTGCTACCAACTCATGCACACCGCCAGCCCTATCATTGATACGCACTCCGATATCGGGTGATAGGCGGAAATTGAGCAATGTTTGCGGAATCTGATAGGGAGCCTTGTACTCACGATTGTCGAAATAGGCAGCAAAATCCACATTATAGATAAAACGCACCCTCTTTGCCTCCTCGGCGGCTCTGCGCTGCAAAGAAAGGGAATCTACCGCTACATAGCGTGGCGCTTTGGAATAACGTGTCCAGAAACCCGAGACGGCTACCGAATCCATAGCATTCGCCCATGTGCCAACACACAAGAGGAATACGCCCGCACATATTATCTTGAATCTCCTACCGCTCATTTCTTTAAGATATTGATTCCGTATGCCAACCCCACACGCACTTGGTGGAAAGGATAATCCTTGATGCCGTACTGATATTCGGCAAAAGGCTCAAAGCCCTTGACATGCCCCGCCAGACGCGCCTTAATCGTCATCGGTCTATCACCGTCTTTCTCCCATCCTGCATAGCCGCTCCATACCGCACGCACCGACACATACTCCGACTTGAGCAACATCTGCAATCCGTACATCACCGCATCGTTCTGCCGCCCGTTGTCCGTTTGCCAGCAGAGGAAGCCCGCCGACCCCGCAAAACGCAACTCTACTTTCGCATCCGTTGCATCGGCATACGGAAAGGTCTTTCCTTTACCGAAATACAACGACTTACCCACGCTCAAATCAAAGAAATACCCGGGATTATCGTAGTATCTTGCTTTCTCAAAACTGCCTCCGCTCGCGGTCTTTATCGCGGCGCGGAGCGTAATATCCGGCGCAAACTTTCGAGCTTTCAGCAGTTGAATATCCGTAGAGACATACACGTCGCCCGCCTCATGCCCCGCCATCGGTATGCTGTCTTGCAAACGGCAGGTGTGTTGCCGCTCCGCAGTCATGCTGTACCACTCCTGCACCGGCATCCATAGCGTCAGGTTCACGCGCTCTGTAAACAGCGGAACATACGCCCTCGCAAACAGGTCTGCTGTCCTGTCCCCTTCATAACCAAAGTAGCCATCTCCCGCTATTTCCAAGCGGAGATGGCTCTGTGTGCGCCCGTCCAACATCTCAGGTACGGGGAACGCATTCGGTCCGAAATATGCAGGTGCAATGCCCGTCGGCTCTCCCAAATTAGGATGCGCTATCGGCACACGCGCCGACAAGGGCAACACCCACAAAAGTAGTGCGTACAAGGCAGACTTCCTCATAACGATTTATCCAAACAGGTTTTTGAAGAAGTTTTTCTTATCCGCCGACCCGGGGGCGATGTTCGGGCTATCTTGCAGTTTCTCAATCAGTTTCTTCTCATCGCGCGAGAGTTTCTCGGGGATATACACGCCCACGTTGATGAGCAAATCGCCGGTGCCGTACTGCCGCCCGTATTGGTCTATCGAAGGCAGACCTTTGCCCCGCATTCGGAGCACTTTCCCGGGTTGCGTGCCTGGCGTAATCGTAATCTTCACGTTGCCCGTCAGCGTCGGAATCTGCACTTGTCCGCCCAACACTGCCGTCGGCATATCCAGCAACAGGTTGTAAATCAAGTCGCTGCCGTCGCGCACGAAGTCCTTGTGCTCTTCTTCCTCCACCAGCACCAGCAAGTCGCCGTTCACTCCGCCGCGCGGAGCCGCATTGCCCTTGCCCTGCACCGTCAGTTGCATGCCGCCGGAGACACCCGCGGGGATGTTGATTTCTATCACTTCCTCATCGCGTACCACGCCCTCGCCGTTGCATTTCGGGCATTTGTTCTTGATGATTCGTCCCTCGCCGTGGCAGGTCGGGCACTCTTCCTGCACCTGCATCATGCCGAATATCCCGCGCTGCGAGCGCACCACGCGCCCCGAACCTTTGCAGGTCGGACACGTCTCGCCGCCGCTGCCGTCCGCGCTGCCCGTACCTTGACAAGATGAGCAGGAAACCAACTTCCGCACTTTGATTTTCTTCGTCGTGCCTGTGGCTATCTCTTCCAGCGTCAGGCGCACTTTCACGCGCAAGTCCGAACCTCTGCGCACGCGCTGCCCGCCGCGGCTGCGACCACCGCCGCCGAACAAATCGCCCAAGTCGAACCCTGCGCCGCTGAAGATATCGCCGAACTGCGAGAAGATATCCTCCATCGACATGCCTTGCCCGGGTCGGAAACCGCCCATGCCGTCCATGCCGGCGTGTCCGAACTGGTCATAGCGTTGCCGTTTCTGAGGGTCGGAAAGCACCTCGTAGGCCTCCGCCGCCTCCTTGAATTTCTCCTCGGCTTCCTTGTCGCCGGGGTTCTTATCGGGGTGGTACTGAATGGCTTTCTTGCGGTAGGCTTTCTTTATCTCGTCTGCCGTCGCCGTCTTCGACACCCCCAGCACCTCATAGTAATCTCTTTTCTCTGCCATGACAAAACAGTGAATTAACTCTTAATTCTTAATTCATAATTCTTAATTATCCGTTATTCTC
>JBJECI010000047.1:0-14918 GCA_051870915.1 Paludibacteraceae bacterium | reverse complement strand
CCTATCTATCGCCACAAAAAAGACTGCCTAACTCGACTTGTTAGACAGCCTCATTGCCTTTACACTTAAATAAACAACAAGAAGCGTACGCAGATATGACGACATGACGCACCTACAAATGTAATTGTCCTGCGTTTGACAGAGGCAAACAGAAAAGAACACACGAAACCGATTATTCGATTTCGTGGGCAAAGGTACTACATTTTTTTTCAAATGTGCAAGAGCAGAGCGATAGAAAAGTGGCATTTTGTGTGGCACAACACCTTTTGAGCGTTTCTCCCCTCTATGTTGCTCCATGGGGTGCTATTTTTTCCATCCATATCCTTGCATATCCGAAAAAAAAGTTGTAACTTTGCGCCCGATTTGTGTTTTTTGATTCACGTATAGATTTTTTCAAGGAATCTATTTCGTTAACTATCAACTCTAAACTCTCAACTCTAATGAAGAAGTTTAATCTGTGGGATACCGTTTGCGGTTGGGTGGTGTTCGCCATCGCGGCTACGGTGTATCTCCTTACTATCGAGCCCACCGCGAGTTTCTGGGACTGCGGCGAGTTCATCTCCAGTGCGCATAAGTTGGATGTAGGGCACCCGCCCGGAGCACCGTTCTTCATGCTGATGGGGCATTTCGCAAGCCTCTTTGCCATGGACAACGGGCATGTGGCGATGTGCGTGAATGCGATGTCGGCGCTGGCTTCGGCGTTTACCATCCTCTTCCTCTTTTGGACGATTACCGCGCTGGCAAAGCGGCTGGTGAAGCCCGACACCTTGTGGAAAGGTATCGGCGTGCTGATGGCAGGTGCTGTCGGAGCGTTGGCTTATACGTTCTCCGACACGTTCTGGTTCTCCGCCGTGGAGGGTGAGGTATATGCCAGTTCGTCCCTGTTCACCGCTATTGTGTTCTGGCTTATCCTCAAATGGGACGAGCAGGCAGACGAGGCGGGGTCGGACAAATGGCTGATACTCATCGCTTACCTGATGGGCTTGTCTATCGGTGTCCACCTGCTGAACCTGCTGACCATCCCCGCTATCGTGCTGGTGTACTATTTCCGCCGCTATTCGTTCTCGTGGAAGGGCGTATGCGTGGCGTTCTTGGCATCGGTGGCTATCTTGGCGTTCATTCTCTACGGTATCATCCCCGGCTTCCCGACGGTGGCAGGCTGGTTTGAGTTGCTGTTCGTGAACGGACTCGGCTGCCCGTTCAATACGGGATTGGCAGTGTATATCGTGCTGACTATCATTGCGTTGGGTGTGGCTATATGGCTCACTGCACGCGGAGGCGATATGGTGCGGCCTGGAGACCGCACCTCCATTACCGCGGGCGAGACGCCCGCGTCCCCAGTGGGTTTGACTACCCCGCAGATAGTTTCTTTCGTCTGCGCGTTTGCACTCTCGGGGGCGGCGTTCTTGTTCGAGAAATGGTGGATGGGCGTGCTGATTTCCGCCGCACTGGTAGGCGTACTCTTTTGGAAGAAGCAGGTGGTACCTGCGCGGTTGCTCAATACTGCTGCGCTGATGATAGCAGTGATATTGATTGGCTACAGCAGTTATGCGGCGCTGGTCATCCGCTCGTCTGCACAGACGCCGATGGACCAGAACTCGCCCGATAACGTCTTCTCGCTGAAGTACTACCTCAACCGTGAACAGTACGGCGACCGACCGCTGTTCTACGGGCAGACCTACAACGCGCCCGTCCAACTGGAGGTGAAAGGCAATATGTGTATTCCCGTGGAGAAACAAGGGCATGCACAGTATGCGCCCGCGCCGAAAGTGGAGGGCGAGAAAGACCGCTATGTCGTAACCGGCTACAAGACCTCGTATGTCTTCATGGATGAGTTCATGATGCTTTTCCCGCGTATGTACTCCAGCCAAGCGAGCCATGTGCAGGCATACAAAGAGTGGGCAGAGGTGAAGGGCAAGCGCGTGCGCTACGACTACTGCGGGCAGCAGAAGACAGAGTACTGCCCCACGTTTGGCGAGAACCTGCGCTTCTTCTTCCGCTACCAAGTGAACTTCATGTACTGGCGCTATTTCATGTGGAACTTCGCCGGACGGCAGAACGACTTGCAGTCATACGGCGACCTGTCGAAAGGCAACTGGATAAGCGGTATCCCGTTCATTGACAACGCTATGCTCGGCGACCAATCGAAACTGCCGACCGAACTGCGCGAGAACAAAGGGCACAATGTCTATTACATGTTGCCGCTTTTGCTCGGTCTCATCGGTATCGTATGGCAGTGCGGCAAGCGCACGGCATCGGGCGAGCGCGAGGGTTGGAAATCGTTTACGCTGACTTTCCTGCTTTTCTTCCTGACGGGACTTGCCATCGTGATTTACCTAAACCAGACTCCTTATCAGCCGCGCGAACGAGACTATGCGTATGCGGGTTCGTTCTATGCGTTCTGTATCTGGATAGGACTGGGCGTGCTGGCGCTGACCGACTGGGTGAATACCGCTGTTAAGAATGAGCGCGTGCGCGCGATAATCGCCGTAGTCATCGGTATCATCTGCCTGCTTGTGCCCGCACAGATGGGCGCGCAGAACTGGGACGACCACGACCGCTCGGGACGCTACGTGTGCCGCGACTTCGGCGCTAACTACCTGAAATCGTGCGAGAAAGAGGCGGTTATCTTCTGCAACGGCGACAACGACACCTTCCCGCTTTGGTACAACCAAGAGGTGGAGGAAGTGGGCACCGACATCCGCGCTTGCAATCTCTCTTACCTGCAGACCGATTGGTATATCGATGCGATGAAGCGTCCTTACTACGACTCGCCGGGCTTGCCTATCTCGTGGGAATACAAAGACTACATGCCCGGAAAGAACGAGATAGCATGGGTGGACAATAGACTCGGTCCTGTATCGGTGGACAAGGCGTTTACGTTCCTGCGCTCCGACGACCCGCGCACGAAGAACCGCGAGGGGGAGAACTACCTGCCGTCGAACCAACTTTATGTGGAGACCCCCTCGGGCGAGCATATCACCTTCCGTTCTGCACGCCGCTACACGCGCTCGGAGATGATGATTATGGAGATGCTCTCGCAGAATAGTATGCAGGGTTGGAAGCGTCCGTTCTACTTTGTGGTAACTGCCGGCAACGACTACTACCTCGGCTTGGAGCCTTACATGGAACTGACGGGTATGGCATACCGCGTAACCACTGAGCGTAGTGCAGACGGACAACCGCGCGTGAACACCGAGGTGATGTACGACAACATGATGCACAAGTTCGCCTACGGCAATGTAAATCAGCCCGGTATCTATATTGACGAGAACACGATGCGCATGTGTCGCACCCATCGACTGATGTTCACCCAACTGGCAGAGGCGCTTATCCGCGAGGGCAAGCGCGAGAAAGCCTTGGAGGTGCTGGACTATGCCGAGGAAGTGCTGCCGGGCTACAACGTACCTTACGACTACACTTCGGCTTCGATGGCATCGATGTATCTCATGTTAGGCGAGACGGAGAAGGGCAATGCGATACTTGACAAGGTGGCGCAGAACAGCGTGGAGTACGTGGAGTGGTGCGCTTCGCTCAACAAGTCGCAACGCGCTGCTTCACAGGGCGTTATGGAGCACCATCTGGCTGTATTGGGCTACGTGCTCCAGTCGCTTGACCGCTACCATCAAGATGAACTTGTGGAAAAGTATTATCCCGTGTACGAACAATACGCGAGAAGATAAATGTTTGGATAAAGGATTAAGGACATAGGATAAAAGACAAAATAGTTTCGACTTTGACTTTCCATAGAAAAAGTAATAAGTCTTTCATCCTTCATCCTTTATCCTTAATCTAAGAAGATTCTTAAACCAAAAATAAAATGTACACTCCTGTTCCCGTCCTGCTGCTAACGGGTTATCTTGGCAGCGGAAAGACGACATTGCTGAATCGTATCCTCTCCAACACGGAGGGGATACGGTTTGCCGTTATAGTGAATGACCTCGGAGAGGTGAACATCGATGCCGACCTGATTCAAAAAGGTGGCGTGGTGAGCCAGCAAGACGACAACCTCGTGGCTTTGCAGAACGGTTGTATCTGCTGCACGCTGAAGATGGACCTTATCTCCCAGTTGCATGACCTATGTGCGCAGCATGCGTTCGACTATATCGTGATAGAGGCGAGCGGTATCTGCGAGCCTGCGCCCATTGCGCAGACTATCTGTTCCTATCCGCAGATGGTGCCGCAGTTTGTGCAAGACGGGCTGCCGCGCTTGGACTGCATCGTTACTGTGGTGGATGCCCTGCGTATGCGCGATGAGTTCGGCTCCGGCGAGGACTTGCGCAAGCATGACCTCGGCGAGGAAGACTTGGCTTCGCTGGTGATACAGCAGATAGAGTTCTGCAACCTGATTCTGCTCAACAAGGCAGACGAGGTGTCGCCGGAGGAGTTAGACCATATCCGTGCCATCATCCGTGCTATTCAGCCGAAGGCGGATATCGTGCCCTGCAACTACTGCGATGTGCCGCTCTCGCGGATGCTGGAGACGGGGCTGTTCGATTTCGACCGCGTTGCCACCTCGGCGACATGGATTCGCAAGGTGGAGGATGCGCTTCACCACGAGGAAGACGAGGAGGATGAGCACGAACATGAGCATGATGTGGTGCGGCCTGGAGACCGCACCTCCATGGAAGAGGAGCATGAGCATGAACATGAACATGAACACCATCATGAGCACGAGCACCATCACCATCATCACCACCACGATGAAGAGGGTGAGGCGGAGGAATACGGCATCAGCACGTTTGTGTATTTTGCTCGCCGACCGTTTAACTTGGGGCTGTTTGATGAGTTTGTGGCGACACATTGGCCAAAGAACGTGATTCGCGCGAAGGGTATGTGCTATTTCTCTGATGAGTACGACATGTGTTACCTCTTTGAGCAGGCAGGGCAGCAGTTCGGCTTGAAGAAAGCGGGCGAGTGGTTTGCCACGATGCCCGAGGAGGAGTTGGAGCGCATGAAAGCCAACGACCCGCAGTTGCGGCACGACTGGGATGAGCAGTACGGCGACCGTATGCAGAAACTGGTCTTTATCGGTCAACACATGGACAAAGCCGCCATCACCCAAGCCCTTGACCGCTGCTTGGAATATGCTTAAATAGGTAAGTTTCTGATAGAGGCACTGCTACGAGACTATACAAACCATTCCGCAGGTGGCACATAACTACAAATTAGTATGTGCCACCTGCGCTTTTTCTTCCATAAACGTGTGATAATAGCGCCGTACCGTGTCTCTATTCACTTTCAACATCTTTCCTATCTTGGCAAATGAGACACCTTTTGCGCGGAGTTTCATTATTTGCTTTTCTTTCGGATAGAGTTTATAGGTATTTTGCGTGGATAACTTTCCAAGCGGTCTGCCAAGTTGCACTCCTTCCGCCTTCTTGCGAGCCAAAGCCTCTTTTGTACGTTGGCTTATTAGATTACGTTCTATCTCTGCTGATAAACCAAAAGCAAATGCCAGCACTTTGCTTTGAATATCATCGCCCAAACGGTAGTTATCTTTTATCGTCCAAACGCGACACTCCTTTGTCATGCAGATATTTAGAATCTCCATAATCATAAAAAGGTTACGTCCCAACCGAGACAACTCTGAGCAAATAATTACATCATCTTTCACCACCTTCTTGAGCAGAACTCCGAGTTGGCGTTTGTTGTAATTTTTTGTCCCGCTGATGGTTTCTTCTATCCATCCATCTACTGTCAAGTTCTGTTTCTCGCAGAAACGCGTAATTTCAAACCGCTGATTTTCCACGGTTTGTGTGTCAGTACTGACACGAATGTAACCATATATCATAAATGCACAGATTTTGTTCTGAAGAATAGACAGACAAAACATGTGCAAAGATTTCTATCATACAAACAAGCAAGCCCCCACTCCACCCTCATCCATCCCACATCGTATGGCTCTTTAAGTCATCGGAGCACGTATAGCACCTCTGTAGCACGGGTAACGGCTGTGTATAGCCAACGGAGGTATTCCTGCTGCTGCATCGGATGTCCATATTCAGCGTTTGTATCATTGACTATAAGTGGCAAATCAAGAAAGATGCGTTTCCATTGCCCGCCTTGTGCCTTATGACAAGTTACGGCATAAGCGAAACGCACTTGTAGCGCGTTGTAATAGGGCGATTCGAAGACTTTTTTCGTCATCTCCTTGCGGTTTCGTATCTCGGGATAGTCTTCGGCAATTCGGGAGAAGAGTTGCTTTTGTAGCGCCACGGTATCAGCGGGAGAATCCGCTAATAAGCTGTCTATCCATAGCATACAGTCAATTTCAAAATCATAGTCCATCGCCCGCAAAGAGGCTTCCACAAAGCGGAAACCGTACATCGCGCGCTCGTTGCGCAGGCGCACCACTTCAAACATATCGCCGTTGGCGATAAAGGGCAGGTTATCGTAGTCCTGCGTCCAAAAATAGTTGTTTTTGCTTACCATTAGTCGGTCGCCTGCAGATAGTTCGTCTTCTTTCCATAGTATGCGCGAGCGCACCCCTTGGTTGAAGAGGTTGGTGCGCTTGTTGCTGCGCGTGATGATAAGCGTTTCCTCTTCGCCTACCTCGCGATAGGCTTGCTCTAAGGTTTCCATAAACTCCTCGCTCGACAGTGGCTGTACATCGGGGGCTGGGATGGGGAAGGGAATGTCAGAGTCGTGTGTGGGGAAGTACGCTTTTTCAGCCCCGACGGGTCGGGGCGCACCCGGTAGTTGCTCTCGTATGCACGTGGCGTTGGCTAAGATGCCGGAATCTAAGGCTTGTCGGGCAACCTGTGTGAGAGAGAAATCCGACACCTCAAGCCCGTATCCGCGCAAGCGGTCTGCGTCCAAGGCGGGACTAGTGAGGCTTCCCACCGGCGGTAACTGTGCGTCATCGCCTAACAACAGCAGCGAGCAGCCCTCGCCCGAATAGACGTATTTGATGAGGTCGTCCAGCAAACTTCCGCTACCGAAAACCCCGTTGTCGCGTGTGGCGGAGAGCATGGATGCCTCATCCACGATAAAGAGCGCTTGCTTGTGGCGATTGTCGGCCAGAGAGAAGGCTTCCAGCCCCAACTGCTGCTGGCGGTAGATGTATTTGTGTATTGTGAAAGCCGGTTTTCCGGAATAGCGTGCCAGCACTTTCGCCGCTCTGCCCGTGGGTGCGAGCAGGACGCAAGGTTGGCGCAAGCCCTCCAGTGCCCGCACCAGCGCACTCACCACGCTGGTCTTGCCGGTGCCCGCATAGCCCTTGAGCAGAAAGCATTTCTCGCGGCAGGGGGACACCAAGAATGCTCCCAACAACCGGAACAATCCCTCTTTCTCCGCATTGGGCACGAAAGGCAACTCTGCACGGATACGCTGTATGATGAAATCCTCTAACATGCAATGAATGTATTTTTCGTACTTCGTAAATCGTAAATCGTAATTCGTAAATCGTAAATTATGTTCACTTTTTTCTCTATTTATTTGGTCATATCAAAAAAAAGCTGTACCTTTGCACTCGGTTTAGGGTAAGTCCTACACGACCAGCTCCCTCCCAATTCCCCCAGGTCTTGACCGAAGCAAGGGTAAGAGGTTGTAGCGGTGCGATGTAGATTGCTTACCCTTTTTTCGTGCCCTATCAGTTGCATTATATTTGATAAAGCGGGCACAAAAATACTACTTTTTTTTGAGATATGCAAAATTTCTCCTCTCTATAACGATTTTGAGATTTTTTTAGGAAGTAATAGCAATTGACCACACCATCCTCAATATGTAGAAACAATATAGCGTTAGTATATCGTTTTTCTATACAAATTTCCAACTATCCCACTCAATAAGTATAGGTCTTGATACGTATCCGCTACCTATACTTAAAATAAATATATTATTTAAGAATTTAAGAAAAATAGTACATTTATTAAGAAAGGCGTAGTTTCTTTGCGGAAACTGCGTCTTTTGTTTGCGTATGTGAAATAAAAGCAGTACTTTTGCGCAACATTTGTTGCATAACTATTGTTATATAACAAGTATTGTATAATTATAACCTATTTATTGTAGTATGCCACGGAAGGTTCAGTACAGCCGCGAGATGATAATAGATGCGGCGATAGAGATGGTGCGGGCGAAAGGGTATGAGAGTATCAACGCACGGGATTTGGGCGCTTGGCTGGGGTGCTCCTCTCGACCGCTCTTCACCGCGTTTAAGAACATGGAGGAGGTGGTGGCTGCCACACGCATGGAGGCTGCCGCACGGTTCCTTGCGTTTGTGCGCGAGGCGGAGAAGGAAGATATTTTCGCCCGCGACACTGTCGGGACGTCCCCAGTAGCGGAGCCTATATCCAAGCGGATGGGGATGCGGATTGTGCAGTTTGCTGCCCGAGAGCCGAACCTGTACAACTTCATCCACTGGAGCGGCGGGACAATGCCGGACGTGGCGGAGTTGCGGGAGATGATGTCGGAGTACTATGTGCGCGACTACCAACTATCCCCCGACGAGGCACGCGACTTCTTCGAGCAGATGATGCTGTTCAGCATGGGACTTTGCACGATGATAACCAACCACGTGCGGGAGTACAAGCCCGAGGAGATAGGGCACCTGCTGCAAGTGCATTTCCAAGCCACGATGGCGTATTTTAAGAGGAATCAAGAACAAGGAACAAGGAACAAGGAACCAAGAACAAGGAACAAGGAACCAAGAACAAGGAACCAAGAACAAGGACTAAAATGAAAAGAAAAATCACATTACTCAGCAGGCGGGGACGCACCGACAAATCACCGATAAACGGGATGCAAGCATCGGCATGCAAGCACCTGCGCACCCTGACATTATTATTTGTAGTATTCTGCTCAATAACAGCATTGGGACAGAAGAGTATCAGTGGGAAGGTGCAGAACGCACAGGGCGAACCCATCGCCTACGCTACGGTCAGTTTGCTCAGGGCAGACAGCACGGTTATCACCGGCGCCATCACCGATGAGAAAGGGGCGTTCAGTTTGAATTTACCCAAGCGGGGCGAAAATACAGACGAGAATGTTGAGACCACCTCTAAAGCTCCCCGCCCCCTTACCCCCTCCCCGTCCCGACAGGTCGGGATAAACGAAGCGGGGGTGGGGAGTTCGCCTGCGTCCCAAGTGGTGCGGCCTGGAGACCGCACCTCCTTTATCCTGCAAGTGAGTTTTATCGGGTATGAGACGGTGGCGCGGGCTATTCATTCGGGCGACGCTAATCTGCTGATAACCTTGCGGGAGGAGAGCGAGGAGTTGGCGGAAGTGGAGGTGAAAGCCAAGCGGCAACTCATTGAGCGGCAGTTTGACAAGATAGTGCTGAACGTGAGCAACTCGCCTTTCGCGGCGGGCAGCAACGGCAAAGACCTGCTGAAGAAAGCACCGGGCGTGCAGGTGGACAAAGACGGGAACGTAACGGTGAACGGCAAGTCGGTGGAGGTGTATATAGACGGTCGCCCGTCGTACCTGAGCGGCGACCAACTGAAAGCCATGCTGGAAGGTACGGACGGCAGCACGATAGAGAAGATAGAGATTATCTCCAACCCATCGGCGAAGTACGACGCGGCGGGGCAAGGCGGCATCATCAACATCAAGACCAAACGCAACATGATGCAGGGACTGAACGGGACGCTGTCTGCCAGTTACGGCGGGATGTACTACGGGGATGTGGAGAAATGGCAGAATAGGGAGATGTTCTCGCTGAACCTCAACTACCGCACGGAGAAGACCTACACGTTCGCAACGCTGACGCAGTTCTACGTGGACCAAAACATCCACGTGGAAGTGGGCAGCGAGGCGTTGGACACGCTGACGCAGACGACTACGGAACGATATGACGAGTCGGAGTATGTGTGTGATTTTCAGTACTATATGCTGAAAGTAGGCAACGACTGGTTTATCGACAAGAAGAACACTTTCGGCTTTATCTTCCAAGCGCCGTTTATGATTATGCGGCAGGACGTGCCCGCCGGTCGCGGATGGGGATATACGAGAGTGGGAGACGATATCGTGGAGAACTCGATGTCGGTATTGGAGAACCCCATGCGCTCGCAGCAATACACCGCCAACCTTAACTACACGCACGTGTTTAACGACTCGCTCGACCGCGAACTGACGACCAACGTGGACTACAACCGCTACGCGGGGCAGCAGATAAACAGCCAGCAGAACACGTATTATAGGGCTGCTAGTGGAGCGCACCTCCCTACTATTTCAAATGGTGCGGCCTGGAGACCGCACCTCCTTGAGGCACCGACAAGTTGGGACAGCACCCGCATGGGTATGGTGATTCGTACCGACCAAGTGGTGGATATCTACTCGGCGAAGGTGGACTTCCAGACGCGGTTTTGGCAGACGGGCATGATAGAGGCGGGGGCGAAATGGGCGATGTCGAACACGTTCAACCGCATGACGACCGATTCGACCATCAACGGCGTGGCGCGTGAGACGCTGCACTCGGACTTCGACTACTCGGAACAGGTGGCGGCGGTGTATATCTCGGTCGCCAAGCAGTTCGGGCAGAAGTTCAACGCGAAGTTGGGCCTGCGCGGGGAGTTCACGCACTCGGAGGGCGATTGGATTTCGGCGGACAGCACGTCGATGAAGAACTACTTTGACGTGTTCCCGACGGCGTTCTTCGGCTATACGCCGACGGACAAATGGAGCATGAACGTGTCGTACACGCGGCGTATCAAGCGACCGAGTTACTATCAGTTGAACCCCTTCCGCACGTATTTGGACGCGCACAACTACCAAGAGGGTAACCTCGAACTGACGCCGGAGTTTAACAACCAAGTGGACTTGAACTTCTCCTATTCGCAATATGTGGCGCTGGCTTTCAACTTCGCGCACACGCAGGATATGCTCTCGGCGCACATGGAACTGCTGCCGAACGGCAACGGCAGGCAGAAATGGGTAAACTTCGGTACGTGCACGACGCACGGCGGTAACCTGTCGCTGACGGAGTTGCCCCTTGTGCCGAAGTTCGAGACGGGGGCAGACGGGACGCGGCAGATGACAGGCGCGTGGCTGGCGCTGACGCTGAACGGGGCGTACTACTACTTCATCAACCGCTCCTACGACGGGACGTACCTCAACCGCAACCACTACGGTTCGGCGTCCGCCACGCTGACCGCCTACCTGCCGCAGGACTGGACGCTGTCGGTGGACGGGAACTACAACACGCCGCTGACCATCGGCTACAACAAGACGGACGCGACGTGGTACATGGGCGCGGCGGTAAGGAAGATGTGGCGCAAACAGGGGCTGGTGCTGAACATCCAAGCGCAAGACCTGCTGCGGTCGGTGCACTATCGGTCGGACTCGTTCGGCATGGCGGAAGGCAACAGCAGTTATATCTACCAGAACTCGCGCTATCAGAACGTGATGGTCAGCCTGACGTGGATGTTCGGACAGCAGCAGTACATGAAGCGGCGCAAGGTCGGCGACATGGATGAGTCGGCACGCCTCGGCGGCGGGGGAATGGGGAAATGATTTAATTATGAATTAAGAATTATGAATTATGAGGGCGCATGCTCTGAGTTTTTTTTAACATTAATTTCCATGAATTTACCGTTAATCTTTCGAAAAAATATTTTTGGGTAATTTGTGGGCAATATGTGGTAATTAATGTTCGATAAAAGAATTATGAGGGCGAATGCTCTGAGGACTCGGAGTAATCTGAGTAATCTGAATTATCTGAATAATCTGAGAAATTATGAGAAATTATGAGAAATAGAGTTTTTGCACGTATTCTTATTGTTGCCACAGTGGTGTTAGTATGCGGCGGTGGAGTGTGGTACTGGGCTACACATCGGCATGTGGAGCAGTTGAGAACCATTGAAGTGAACGGCGTGAGCCTTGTGTATCAGCGTGTCGGGCGGCTTAGCGGGCAGCCTGTGGTGCTGCTGCACGGCAACGGCGGCAGCCACGAGCACCTGAGCGTGATGGCTCAGCAGTTAGGCTCGGCGGGGTATCTGGTCTATGCGCCGGACTCGCGCGGGCAGGGCGCTAACGCGCCGTTAGACGAGTATCACTATGCCGACATGGCAGAGGATGTGTATGCCTTCTGCCAAGCGTTGAGGATAGAGAAGCCTGCGGTGTTCGGCTGGAGCGACGGCGGTATCATCGCCTTGCTGACCGAGGTGCTGCACCCGGGTACGTTCCGTGCGATAGCGGTCAGCGGGGCGAACATCACGCCGGACGGGATAGTGGGCTTCGAGGAGATGAGGCGCGCGCTGACGACCGACTCGTTAGGCAATCCCATCGCACCCGCGCCGCTGCATAAGATGATGCTCACCGAGCCGCATATCACCCCCGCGGAGTTGGGCACGATAGCCTGCCCCACCCTTTTGGTGGCGGGCGAGCATGACCTCATCCTTGAGGAGCAGACGCGGCTGATAGCCCGCAGCATCCCGCACGGGTCGCTGCTTATCCTGCGAGGCGAGGACCACGGGTCGCATATCTGGCAGAACCCGAAGATGGGGCGTATCCTGCTGGACTACCTCGGGCAGGTGATGGAGGCGCAACCGTATATCGCGGTGGGGGACGAGGCGGCGTTCGACCTTGTGTTTGTTACCTGCGCGGCGAATGCGGACAGCGTGTGGAAGCCGCTGACGGCGATGGTTACGCCCTACTTCGGCAGCGTGGTGATGTACCTGCCGAGCGACTCTGCGCAATCCGTTGAAACCCTATGCGAGATGGCGAGGGCGCGGGGGAGAAAGTACCTCACGTTGCTCTGCACGCCTGAGGCGCAGGGCATATGCGAAGCCTTTGCCGCAGAACTGCCCGCGCTGGGGACTGCCGAGAAGGCGGCGCCGCAACTCTCTATGCTGCTGACCGTGGAGGATGTGGCTATGTGGACGGAGATTCTGCCCGGCTACATGGAAGCGACCGAAACGTTCTACTCGGAGTTTGAGGAGCGGGTGGCATTGCTTCGGGAGACGCCGTTGGATGGAAAATGGGTTACAAGTTGCAAATCTCAAGTTTCAAGTTTTCAGCAGGCGGGGACGCCTGCGCACCCGGACAGCATTGTGCGGCCTGGAGACCGCACCTCCTTGAAACCCCGATTAGACAGGGCACACTCGGTAATGTCAAGCAGCGAGTTACCGCCGATGGGCTTGGAGATACCCGACTACACTGCCTTCTTCCGTTTGGATACGCTGGTGCGCGAGGGGATGAGTACGTGGGAGAAGAGCCTTGCCATCGGGCGGTTTGTGTCGGCACATATCCCGCATGCCAATCAAAAAACACGCCCTGCCGCCAAAGACGCGATTACGCTGTGGGAGTTCATTCAGCATGAGGAGCCTGCTTTCAACTGCCGTTACCACAGTTTCTTCGCGATGCAGTTGCTACATTCCGTGGGCATAGAGGCGCGGGTACTGACCTGCTTACCCAAAGACGAGAACGACCCCGACTGCCATGTGGTGAACATCGTCTATCTGCCTGAGTATCAGAAATGGGCAATGCTCGACACCGACCAAGCCGTTTACGCTACGGACGCGGAGGGGACACCGTTGGCACCGTGGGAGATGCGGGCTTGCTACGAACAAGGCAAGAGTTTCACGCTGTGGTACACATACGAGAACCCCGACCAAGGGATGGACTACTATCGGTCGTACATGGCGAAGAACACCTACTCCTTCACCTCGCCCACGAGCATGGAGGATAACGAGAATATCTACCTAATGCCTGTGAAGGAGTAAGGATGAAGGATAAAAGACTAATTAACGTGAACTCGAAATAAGATACATCTACATTGAAACAACGATGATTCTTTTATTTCAACAAAAATTTCCAAAAATTATTCAAATATTTTTTTTCTTTAACGTATAATTAACGTGTAACTAACCATTAATTCATTACCAAAAACCAAATTAGTCTTTGACTGCTGAAATAACTCGCTTATATCAAACTCTCAATACATAATATTAACCACATAAACAACAAAAACTATTATGAACAAGCAATTACCTTTACTCGTTTTTCGTGCGGTTGCCCTTGGTTTGGGCATTGGCGCACTCACTCTCTCGCTGATGGAGAAAATCAGCACCAACGACGCTATCCTCTTGCTGTCGCTGGCAGTAACCTGTCTCGCTGCCTGCGCGATGGGGGAATACAGCAATAAGAAAGAAGGCAAGAAGAAATGACTATGACAGCAAACGACATCACAGACGCCCTCCTCGCATTGGAGGACAGCGCGCAGCGGGATGTGCTGCTGCGGTTCTTCAAGACAGGCAAAGGCGAGTACGGCGAGGGCGACCAGTTCCTCGGTATCCGCGTGCCGGAGGTGCGTCTGGTGGCGAAGACGGCGGTGGGGCTGCCCTTGGCGGAAGTGCCGACGCTGCTGATGAGTCCGTGGCACGAGGTGCGGCTCTGCGGGTTGCTTATCCTAACGTATCAGATGGAGCGGCTGTGTCGGCGGCGGTTGTTGGACGACCCGCAAGCCATCGAAGCGCGGGACGCCATCGTGGCACTCTATCTGCAATACGCCGACCGCGCGAACAACTGGGACTTGGTGGATTTGAGCGCGCCGAAGATTATCGGCAACTGGCTACTGATGCCTACCCGCCTCGGCGACAAGACGGAGGTGCTTGACGCGCTCGCCGACAGCCCTGTGCTGTGGCGGCAGCGTATCGCGATGGTCAGCACGTGGAAGACCACGCAGCAGGGCGACCCGACCTACGCCTTGCGTTATGCCGAGCGACTGCTGCACCACCCGCACGACCTGATGCACAAGGCGGTGGGCTGGATGCTCCGCGAGGTGGGGAAACGCGGACACAAAGATCTCTTGGAGGCATTCTTGGAAGAGCATGCCGCCACCATGCCCCGCACCACGCTGCGCTATGCCATTGAACTACTGCCGGATAAACAAAAGTGGATGGGGAGACCCACCCCGTCCCTCCCTGAAGCCACCCCACTGCGCGTTGCTTGCGGGGACCCCGGAAAGGGAGGGAGAA
>JBJECI010000046.1:0-2942 GCA_051870915.1 Paludibacteraceae bacterium | reverse complement strand
TGGACTGCTACGTCATCGGCGGCTGGGTGCGCGACCTGTTGCTGCACCGCCCCTCGACCGATATCGATATCGTCGTGGTAAAGACCACTGCGTCCGGGTGCGCCCCGACAGGTCGGGGCTCTAATGGAGGTGCGGTCTCCATGCCGCACCAAGAAAATACCAATGAAACCATGGTGCGGCCAGGAGACCGCACCTCCATGAATGCTCTTCCCTCCATCGGTATCGAACTGGCGCAGGCTGTTGCCAAGCGGTTCGGCAAAGGGGCGCATCTCTCCGTCTTCCGCACCTACGGCACGGCGCAAGTCAAGCGCGGCGAGATGGAGTTGGAGTTCGTGGGAGCACGCAAGGAGAGTTACCGCCACGACTCCCGCAACCCCATCGTGGAGGACGGCACCCTTGAGGAAGACCAGAACCGCCGCGACTTCACCATCAACGCTCTTGCTATCTGCCTCAACAGCGAGCGCTACGGTACCCTGCTCGACCCCTTCAACGGCATACAAGACATGCAGGATATGATTATCCGCACGCCGCTCGAACCCGACATCACCTTCTCCGACGACCCGCTGCGTATGATGCGGGCAATACGCTTCGCCACGCAACTCGGCTTCACGCTCCATCCCGACACCTTCGACGCCATCACCCGCAACCGCGAGCGGATTCGTATCATCACCCGCGAGCGTATCGCCGATGAACTCAACAAAATCATGCTCTCGCGCAAGCCCTCCGTGGGCTGGCTGCTGCTGGATAAGACGGGGCTGCTGCCGCTCATCTTCCCCGAACTGGCTGCACTGAAAGGCGTGGAGGTGAAGAACGGCAGAGGGCACAAGGATGTGTTCTTCCATACCCTGCAGGTGCTCGACAACCTCGCCGGGACTTCCGACAAACTATGGCTGCGCTGGGCTGCCCTCCTCCACGACATCGGCAAACCCCGCTCCAAAGCCTACGACCCGCAGGCGGGATGGACATTCCGCAACCATAACTACCTCGGCGCGCGCATGATTCCGCGTATCTTCCGACAGATGAAACTGCCGCAGAACGAGAAGATGGACTATGTCATCAAGATGGTGGACCTCCACATGCGTCCTATCAACCTCATCGAAGACACCGTTACCGACTCCGCGGTGCGCCGCCTGCTCTTCGAGGCGGGGGACGACATCGACGACCTGATGCTTCTCTGCGATGCCGATATCACCTCGCGCAATACCGACAAGGTGGCGCGCTTCCATCAGAATTACCAACTCGTGCGGCAGAAGATGGTAGAGTTAGAGGAGCGCGACCGTATCCGCAACTTCCAGCCGCCTGTGCGCGGAGAGGAAATCATGCAACTGCTCCACCTGCCCCCCTGCTCCACCGTGGGCGAACTCAAGACGGCTATCAAAGATGCTATCCTCGACGGTATCATCCCCAACGACTACGCCGCCGCCAAAGACTACCTGCTCACCCTCGCCCGCCAAAGGGGGTTAGTGGTCAGTGATTAGTGGTCAGTAGTTAGTGGTCAGTGGTTAGTGGTCGGTAAAAACAGCAAGAGGCTGTCTAACAAGTCAGGTTAGGCAGTCTTTTTTTGTGTTTTGTTATCCTGTGTTCCGCGCAAGGTGTGCGAAGCAGGTTGTCGAAAAACCCGCGTTGCCCCTGTGCTGAACGGTTGCGCACACCGACAAAAAAAAGACTTTCTCACCCTAAAAAAAAGCGAAAAAGTCTTGGTTATGTCAAAGATTTTTTGTATCTTTGTAGTGTCAAAAGAAATGATAAACCTCGCAATCACTGCGAAAAAAAATAAGAAACCATAACCGATGGCAAAGTTAGCAATAAAATCTGAGACGTGCAAACAAAAACGTCTTTTTCCGTTAGATTTAGAGGAAATGATCCCCCAAACGCATATTGTTCGTGTGGTGGATATGGTGATAGACCGTTTGGACATCAGCCCGATACTGGGCACGTACAAAGGTGGCGGCAGGAGTGCTTTCAATCCGCGCACGATGTTCAAACTGTTGGTCTATGCCTACCTATGCAATATCTATTCCTCTCGCAAGATAGCGCAAGCCACCATGGAGAACATCCATTTCATGTGGTTGTCGGGCATGAATGCCCCGGATTGGCGGACGGTCAATTACTTTCGCGGAAAGCGTCTGAAAGAACATTTTGATTCGTTGTTTACGCAGGTGGTATTGTTGTTGCAGGAAGAGGGTTTTGTGAGTTTGCGCGTGCAATATGTGGATGGAACGAAAGTGGAGTCTTGTGCGAACAAGTACACGTTTGTGTGGCGCAAGAGTGTGGAGAAGAATCAGTCAAAACTGAAAGAGCGTTTATCTATGTTGTTGCAGAAGATAGAGGAGGAGCATGAGTTATCGAGCGGGGAGTTACCGTCTTCGGATGCCGTGAGTGTGGAAGAGTTTCAAGAGGCTGTCTAATAAGTTTAGTTGGATAGCTTTTTTATAGCGATCCCGATAAAATCGGGATGCAAGCATCAGGCGGGAGACGAAAAAGGAGTATACGTGTTTTGGACAATTTTTAGAAAGTGGCTGAAGACACGTTACAGACTGCTTTATGTTACGATAATGTTACGATAATGTTACGATAAAATCTGCTACTGATAAGGGTGGCATATCGGGGATGGCTATGCGAAAAATGGACAATTATCATAGTTCATAGTTTTATTATAGGGAATTGTGTGATATAAAAGAAACTGCCTAACTTGAGTTGTTAGGCAGCCTCTTGTGTGTTTGAATGGTTACAAGGCGTAAAAAGAAATGCTAAACTTTCCGTTTTGCTCCAAAACACCCTTCCCGACAAGTCGGGGTGTCCTCGGTGGCGACACTTCGGAGGACTTGTTAGACGATCTCCCTCCTATTCTCTCTATATATACGGAATTACTCGCACGTTGCGTCCTTCTCTATCTCGTCTATCAGGTCGTCCATCTCGCGGATGAGGCGTTTGTTCATACG
>JBJECI010000045.1:0-3006 GCA_051870915.1 Paludibacteraceae bacterium | reverse complement strand
AAGGATAAAGGATGAAGGATAAAGGATAAAGGATAAAGGATGAAGGATAAAGGATAAAGGATAAAGGATGAAGGATAAAGGATAAAGGATAAAGGATGAAGGATAAAGGATGAAGGATAAAGGACCTATTACCTCGAAATCTACGAAATCTACGAAAACAACGAAATCTACGAGAACAACGAACTCTATGAAAATAACGAACTCTATGAAAATTATGAAAACAAATAACTGTACAAATATGCGTATGGTAAACACTTTATCAAAGTTTTTGATGGGGCTGTTGCTCAATGTGGCGACATTGCCCTTGTATGCCCAAACGGATACGGCGGCGGTCTATAACTACTTCTGCGATTTTGAGGATGCCGAGGAGAATGCGAAGTGGGATCTGCTGGTGGGGGACAAAGCCTCACAGATTACCAACAAGTGGTATATCGGCAACAGCGTGAACAACGGTGGTGAGAATGCGTTGTATGTATCAGCAGACGGCGGCGAGAGCAACACCTATGTGGGTGAGGCTTGTGTTATCGTGGCTTCGCGTACCATCACGCTCCGCAAGACCGACACCGATTATACCCTCTCGTTCGATTGGTGCGCGAATGGCTTTACGGAGTATAACATAGACGGACTTTATGTGGCTTGGGTACCCTTGGTGGACTACTATGGCGACTCCATTTTGGTTGAGTCTGTGAAGAACAGCAATATCGATGGTACGATTTTCAATGCCTATTGCTTGGAACTCAATCCTGTAGGCATGACCGTGGACGACCGATTGTCATTGAAAGGTACTACCACGTGGCAGAGTTGCCAGACCACTATCTCCAAGGGTAGAACAGGTGTGCCGTATCGTTTGGTCTTCATGTGGCGCAATAGTACGAATATGGCGGATCCCCCTGCTGCTATCGACAACATCGCTATCTTAGACGGACGCGCATGCCCTGCTCCCACCAAACTGAATATCAGCACTTCCGGCTCCGACTCGCTCAATCTGTCGTGGCAGGGGGAGTCGGGACCCTACGAGGTGGGATGCTATAGTTATGAGAAGAAGTCGTGGTCGGTTTATACCACCGATACCACCGCCTATATCTTCACCGATGTACCTGAAGGATTCTGCGATTTCTATGTCCGCACTATCTGCTACGACACGCTCAATCAGGAGAATTACTACAGCGGCAAAATCATGACCAACCGCTTTATCTACTATCCCGATAACCACTGTATTGACTATATCACCCTCACGCAGTCCAACTGCTTTATCAATACGGAGAAACCCAGTTCGGTCAAAGGTAACTACAAGTATATCAATGAGATGGTGGACTATGGCTCCGCTTCTATAGAGAGTCGCCATACGCACCATTATTCCAAGCTGGAGACCGATCCTCGCACTCGCGGCAGACTCAAGACAGTGCCCGATGGCGAGATTGCTTCTGTGCGCTTGGGCAACTGGAAGAACGGGGGCGAGAGCGAGAAGGTGGAGTTTACGTTCGTGGTGGACTCTACGATGCCAATCTTGATTATGAAATATGCGGTAGTGCTTGAGAGTCCGGGGCATGATAAAGACAAATCGCCGAATGCTGCCGATTTATCTGACCCTCGTTTCACGCTGCAAGTGCTAAAGAACGGTCGCTCTATCGGCGAGTGCTCCGCCGCAGACTTCACTTCCAGTTGGGTGGAAGAAGGCTGGATACGCGATACCTTGTATGCGGGCGGTTCATCGAAAATCAATGTGGTATGGAAAGACTGGACCATTGTAGGTGTCAATTTGGAAGAGTATATAGGCGAGGTGCTGACGATTCAATTGGCAACCTTCGATTGCTCTCAAAGCGGACACTTTGGTTATGCTTACTTCACCCTCGGTTGCGACAAAGCCACGCTGGACGGCGAGCAGTGCGACGGCTCCAGCATCACGGAGTTCCGCGCGCCCTCGGGCTTCGACTACCTTTGGTATCTGGCAGACGACCCGAACAAGACTCCCGTCTCTACGGAGCAGATTCTGACGCTCACCGACTCTACCGATACGCGCGAATACGCAGTGGATGTCATCTTCAAGGAGAAGGCGGATTGTATGTTCACGCTCAAGGCTTCTTCTAAGCCCCACTATCCCGTGGCAGACTTCACGTATAAGATTAGTCAACGCGATTGTCGCAACTACATTTCGTTCACCAACAACAGCCATCAGGTGCAGATTGTGCGCCATCCCGATGCTACGGCAGATACGACCATTCTCAAGTGCGACTCTATCCGCTGGGATTTGGGCAAATATACCTCTCGAATCATCCCGACGCAGTATCAGTTCGGTGAATTGGAGTTCCCCGTGGAGGGCGATACTTTCCAAGTGGCAATGCACGCCTTCGTAAGCACTTGCGAGGAGGTGCTGACGCAGACCATCTACCTGTCCGCGGTGGGCACCACCTATCATGATACCGTGGTAGAGGGCTGTAAAGGCTATCCCTACACGATGCTGGCACAGAACTACGACGGGACACCGTTTGTGGGGAAGACTTACGATGCTACGGGTGAGTATCAAGACACGCTTATCTCGTCCATCGGCTGCGACAGTGTCATCGTTACCCATCTGCTCCTGCGCGACTCGGTCTTCACACTGATAGATACGGTCATTCTGTCTGACCAGTCGCTGCTCTTCAACGACACTGTTCGCACGAAGACGGGCACATATATCCACCATACCACCAATCAGTATGGTTGCGATAGTATATCTACCTTGCAGTTGTACGTGCATGAGTTCTTGTCGGTGGAGATGGCGGCGGTGGATTCTATCTGTGCAGATGCGGGTGAATGGTTGCCTCCGTTCCAAATCAAGCAGGGACGAGGCTATACCTATTCCGTCTTGTGGAGAGACCGGAAGATAGACGGCATAGAGCAGGTGGTATTGCCGCGTGGAGAAGAAGAATGGCTGACAGTGCCGGTAGCGCAACCTGTTGTGCCGGATATATACCATGCATCGGTCATTTTCCACGATAGTATGCGCATCCACTATCCTACTATTAT
>JBJECI010000044.1:0-15582 GCA_051870915.1 Paludibacteraceae bacterium | reverse complement strand
TTGCCGAGAAACTCTGCACCCAAGAGATGGTAACCCCCTCCTCCGTGCTCACCACAGGCGGCTCTATGGGATATATGTTTGATGTCATACGCCATCCTGTGGCCTCTTTATAAGCGTTGATGCTACTCCTCGGAACTAAAACGACAGAAGCACTATCCACTATTGAATAACCATCCCTCACTCCAGCCGGAGGTGTCTGCGCACGACATACGATAGTATCGCTTTTGGGGATTCCTCCAAAACCTAAGATACTTAGTTGGGTGCCGATAGTAATATGCGGTAAACGTTTAACCCGATCTCCAAAAGCAATGAATCCTATAGCCTCAACAGAATCTTTGATAGTCAGGCTCTCCAACGGAGTAAGAAACGCAGCCCAATGACCTATCGATTTGAGCGAATTGGAGAGTTCTATACGCTTGATATTAACACACTTATACATTGCTTGACGCAAGATGTGCTCGCACCCTTCGGGCAAAATCAATTCCTCATCCTCTCTGGCAGGCGGACACAATACCAAATTCTTCAAATCTTTGGTATATACTACACCATCTATCGAGGTATAGTGGGTGTTTGCGGGGTCTATGTGTACTTTCCTAAGGTTAGGGATGTTGGTAAAAGACCAATTGCAATCAACGTCTTCACAATAGCCAAAATTCGCACTATTATCGGCAAAATACTCACTATAGCGCATAGAGTCGCCTATCAGTTCAATAGTGGCAGGCAGATAAATAGTGGTTAGAGAGGATATGTAGTTAAAAACGCCGTATGGATGCGTCTGCACTACTTTGTAGGTAACGTCATTATGTGAAACCGTAGCAGGCACAATGATGGTATCGGCTGTGATATATGCATAGTTTGTCTCATCGTATTGCGTTTCGAGATTAGAGTTGCTGCCGACAATCATCACAGTGCTATCGGTAATCACACTATACCATAAGAGCAATCCCTGCCCGTTGTAAGCAGAGAAACGTCCCTCTTCCGTAGTCCAATAGCCATTAGGGTTACCGGTAGGAGGTTGAGGGACGATATTGCTCTGCGCAATGCTAGGCATTACGCCAGCCGCTGCCAACATGGCGCATAGGAAGAGAATTGATTTTTTCATACACATTTGGATTTATATTAGGTAATTCTTCTCTGCTCTTTTGGTGCGGCCTGAAGACCGCACCTCCATTGTTCGTTGTTCCTCTTTGCAGCCGGCGGGGACGCCTGCGCACCCGGACATTCCGCGGGCGAGATGCCTGCGTCCCCAGTGCTTGCCCCGCCCCCTGACCCCCTCCCCGAAGGGGCGGGGGAGTTGTTGGAGGAGGTTGCGCCATGTTCGTAGGGTTGCACCCTACGCTGTTCTATGTCGCCCCTTCGGGGCTTGCGTTGCAGGGGGTCTTTACGTAGGATTGCACCCTACGCTGGTCTATGTCGCCCCTTCGGGGCTTGCGTTGCAGGGGGTCTTTACGTAGGATTGCACCCTACGCTGGTCTATGTCGCCCCGTCCCGATAAATCGGGATAAATGTCGGCTTGACTTTGGGGCGGCTCCCGACTGGTCGGGATAAACAGGGATAACACCTCCGACTGCACCTCCTTTGTTGCCTACGGACACGGAACTATGCTTCTTCTCTGCTTCTTGGTTCAAGTCGTTGCCGTCTTGTTGCCGTCCTTTTGCCGTGTTTGCCTCGTCTTTGTCTCGTGTTTATTCTGTGAAAGCGTTCCAGCCTTGGGCGATGATGTTGATTTCCTCGCCGTTGCGACCGATGAGGTGGCGTCCGTACTCGGGTTTGGTGATGTGTCCGATGATATAGACATCGTCCAGAGGCACCAGTTTTTCGTAGTCGGAGAGCGAGCAGGTGAAGAGCAGTTCGTAGTCCTCTCCGCCGTTGAGGGCGCAGGTAACGATGTTCAGGTTCATCTCCTCGGCGAGCGCAGCCGCCTGATAATCAATAGGTAACTTGTCTTCATACACCGCGCAACCGACGTTCGACTGCGAGCAGATATGCAGCAGTTCGCTGCTCAGTCCGTCCGACACATCCATCATCGCCGTGGGCTTGATACCCGCCTTGCGCAGTTTGGCGATGATGTCGCGCCGCGCCTCGGGTTTCAGTTGCCGCTCCAGCAGGTATTCTTTGCCCTCGAAGACGGCGGCGCTACGACCCTCTAAATCTCCCTTAAAGGGAGACTTTTTTTCATTGGTGCGGCCTGGAGACCGCACCTCCTTTGCCTCGTTTTCAGCAGGCGAGGACGCCTGCGTACCCGGACAGGATGTCTGCGCCCAGGCTTGGCGTTCGCGCTCGAGGAGGAGGAGACCCATGTAGGCGGTGCCGAGGTTGCCCGTAACGCAGATGAGGTCGTTCTCCTTAGCGCCGTTGCGATAGACTATCTCGTCCGCCTTGGCGGTGCCGAGACAGGTAATGGAGATGGTCAGTCCGGTCATGGAGGCGCAGGTGTCTCCGCCGACCAAGTCCACGCCGTAGCGCTCGCAGGCGAGGCGGATGCCGCTGTACAGTTCCTCCACCTGCTCTATGGAGAAGCGTTGGCTGAGCCCCAACGAGACGGTTATCTGCGTGGGGGTGCCGTTCATGGCGTATATGTCCGAGAAATTGACCACCGCCGCCTTGTAGCCGAGGTGCTTGAGGGGGACGTACTCCAAGTTGAAGTGGATACCCTCGAGGAGCATGTCGGTGGTCATAAGTACTTGGTTATCACCGAAGTTCATCACGGCAGCGTCGTCGCCGACACCTTTTAGGGTAGAGGGTTGCTGCTGCGGGAGTTGGTCTGTGAGTCGGCGGATAAGCCCGAACTCACCCAATGTGGAAATCTGAGTCATAGTGGATAAATTATGAATTATGAATTATGAATTATGAATTATGAGTGCTCATGCTCTGAGTTTGGCATAGAACACCCTCTTAATTCATAATGCCTCCGTCCACCATCTCGACTACGCGGTCGGCGATGGAGGTGAGGTCTTTGTCATGGGTAACGATGATGATGGTCTGTTGGTACTGTTCGCGCAGGTGGAGGAGCAGTCGGTTGAGTTCCTGCTTGTTGGCTTCGTCGAGGCTGCCCGTGGGTTCGTCGGCGAGTATGACCGAGGGGGACATCATCAGTGCACGCGCCGCCGCCACACGCTGTTTCTCGCCGCCGGAGAGGGCGTTGGGCTTGTGGTGCAGGCGCTCGCTCAGCCCGAGGTCGGTCAGCAACTGCTCCGCGCGCCGGCTGCTCTCTTTGCGCGACTCGCCGGCGATGAGGGCGGGCATCATCACGTTCTCCAGCGCGGTGAATTCCGGTAGCAGTTGGTGGAACTGGAAGATGAAACCGATATGTCGGTTGCGGAAGGTAGCAAGGTCTTTCTCGCCGAGGCGGAAGACGTCTTCCCCGTTGATGAAGACCTGCCCGCTTGTGGGACGGTCGAGGGTGCCGAGGATTTGCAGGAGCGTGGTCTTCCCTGCGCCGCTCTTGCCGATGATAGCTAGTATCTCGCCCTGCTGCACGCTGAGGTTCACGCCTTTCAGCACCTCGAGCGTGCCGAAGGATTTGTGCAGGTCTTTTGCTTTAATTAGTGGAGTGGTCATAGGCTTGGTTGATAATCTGTATTGCGTGTTCGATGAGGTTGTCTTGGGTGGGGTTGGGGGTTGGGGGGAGGGAGTCGAGGATGTGGGGCGGGATGCCTTCCTCTATGGAGATGCCGTCGGCGTCGCACATCTTGACGCTGGAGAAGCGCACTATCCAGCCGTTGGGCAGTTCGTAACTCATCGGCATGCCTCCTCCTCCGCCACTCACGCCGCCGAGCAGGAGGACGTTGGGCATATAGCGCATGGCGTTGAGGAACGAGTTGGTGGCGGAATAGGAGTGTCGGTCTTGGAGCACGATGGTGGGGCGTAGCCATTTGTTGCCCATGTCCGCGGTGCGGACGTAGAGCGGTTCGGGGTCGGAGAAATCGTAGTGCCCCGTGCCGCGCTTGTGCTGCCAGTAGCCGACGAGGGTGTCGTGGTCGATGAAGGTGGCGGCGAGACGGTAGGCGTACTCCAATGAGCCGCCGCCGTTATGCCGCAGGTCGAGGATAAGCCCGCGGCAGTCCTTGAAAGAGGAGAGGATATAGTAGAGGTTTGCCGCGCTGAAAGAGGATTGGAAGGAGCCGTAGTAGATGTAGCCGATACTGTCGTCGGCGAGGGTGGTGTAGTACATGCCGCCTACGTAGCGGGCGTTGGCGAGGTATTGGCGATGGAGGTCGGTGTCGTAGCAGACGGGGTAGCCTTGGTACCACGTGCTGCTTGCCGATACGTCGAAGGGCGTGTAGAGGTTCACATGCCCGTCGCGGAGGGTGTCGAGCATCTCCGCCATGAGGTCGAAGAGCAGGAAATGGGCGTCCTCGGCGTCGGGGTCGATGGCTTCTGCGCGGGCGACGTAGGGTGCGCGGACAGCGTCCCAGTCAATGCCTTTCTCCTCGACGAAGCAGTACTTCTCGTCGATAATCTGCCACAGCGCCGCCACGTTGCCCGCGGGGGTGTTCTCTTGTATGTCGAAGGGGCGGGTACAGCCGAGGGAGCCAAGAAGCAGGAACCAAGAACCAAGAGCCAGGAACCAGGACTTTTGGAGCCAGGAACCAAGACCTTTGGAGCCAAGAACCAAGAACCAAGAACCAAGACGGGTTAGTCTCGGGTAGTTAAGTTGGATGTGTCTTTTTCCTTTGTTCATAGTCCCTTTTATCAGAGGTTTATCCTACGTATATCCTACGTATATCTTACGTATATCCTACGTATATCTTACGTAATAGACAGCGTCTGCACACGTTTACCGTATGTTGGCTACGCCGTATCGGAAGCAGGTGCCGAGGACGAGGGCGACCTGCTCGCGGGAGAACGCCATCTGCCGTTTGCCGTATTCGAGGTATTCGTGGCGTATGCCGAGACGCCATGTGGAGCGTCGGCAGACGATGTCGAGCGTGAGTTCGTGGGCGAGGTAGCGCCTGTTCCACATGCCTGCGCAGCGCAGGTCGCCCGGGACACCCTCCGTGAGTTCGTAGTACGACTGCCAGTAGTCGGGCATGAAGTCCATGCCGATGAGGTTCGCGCGGAGGATGTAGGAGAGGCGGTAGGCGGTGCGTGGCGCGGTGAAGGTGTAGCGTATGCCTGCGAGGGCTTGGAGTTCGACGGCGGCGTCCATGGAGTAGGGCTTGTTGACATTGCTCAGAATCATGCGCGGTGCCCATTCGGCAGCGAGGTAGGGACCTAAGAAGAGTTGCAGGCGGTGCTGCTCGCGGCGGGCGAAGCGGAAGTCCCATTGGTAGGCGGCGCCCCAGCCGGCTTCGATGTCGAGGGCGTAGATACGGTTGGTGTAGCGCGGGTTGGTGAGCCAGCCGAAGGTGAGGTCAGCCCTGCCTATGTGGAGCCACCGAGGCGCGCGGCGGAAGGTCTGCCACCACTCGTTGCCGATACCCACTTCCATGCCATCGTAGAGCAGGGGGCTGAGGTACTGGTCCTGCTGCCACATGCCGCCGAAACGCAGCGTCAGCACGTCTTCGTGGGGGTAGATGTTCGTTGTGTCGGCGGCTTTCGCCATTGACACAACGGAGCATAGAACCAAGAGCAAGGAACACAGACGGAGTTTGGAACCAAGAGCAAGGAACAAGGAACAAGGAGCAAAGACCAAATGGGTCTTGTGCTGTCGAAGGCAATAAGTCTTGGTTCTTTGTTCTTGGTTCATGATTCTTACGTCTTATATCCTCTTCACCACTCGGGCGGGGTTGCCTACGGCGATACTGTTGTCGGGGATGTCGTGCACCACCACGGAGCCTGCTCCGATGGTGCAGTTGTTGCCTATGCTGACGCCCGGGAGGATGGTCACGGAGCCGCCTATCCAGCAGTTGTTACCTATGCTGACGGGCTTCGCCCACTCCATGCGGGTGTTGCGCTCGGCGGGGTCGGTGCTGTGGCAGGCGGTGTAGATGGAGACGTTCGGTCCGATGAAGGCGTCGTCGCCGATGGTTACGGGCGCTTCGTCCAGCACAGTGAAGTGGAAATTGGCGAAGAAACGCTTGCCGACGCGGATGTGCTTGCCGTAGTCGCAGTAGAAAGGCTGGTTGATGAAGACGTGTTCGTCGCAGTCGCCGAGGATTTGCTGCAACATCTCTCGCCGCGCGTCGAGGTCGGTGGGGCGGAGGTTGTTGTACTGTTGCAACAGGTCTTTGCACTCGTTCAACTCTTTGATAAGCACGGGGTCGCAGGCGTAGTAGATTTCGCCTGCCAGCATTTTCTCTTTCTCTGTTTTCTGCATCATAAAAAGGGAAGAATTCATTGGTTTCTTTGTATATAAAAACCACGGAGGGCACAAAACAATTTATACATCCTCCGCGGTTTTACCGAAATAAGCAACAGAGCATCCCTTATAATACAAATTTTGCAAATCGTTGCTTGCGTTTCATCTTCAGTGCCCCTTTGTCGTTTTGCTCAATGTACTTAATGATATAGACAGTTCCTCTATTCATTTGCTCGGCAGGGATAGGATATGCTGATATACCGGCTATGACCTCACACTGATATACCAATCTACCCGACCAGTCAAATATCTGCAGCACGTTGCCGTTTGCGGGGTTCGGCACATAGACCACGCGCGTGGGAGCGTCATAATTGATTGAATCAACGCCGATGGTGAGGTATTTATCAGCATCTGCTCCTGCAGCAAGCGTAGTAACCTGCAAGGGAGCGGATAGCGCCGTGCGATGTTCCTCACAGCCCAAGCCGGCATCGCTCGCTTGTACGGAGCAATAATAGGTAGTAGAGGGCATGAGATTGGTGAAGTCATAAATGGTATAAGCAGGGTCATCCACTGCATAAACAGACAGGTCAGTTCCTTTGTAGATATATTCGATATTTTGCGCGCAGGTGGCGGTGAACGCATCCATTGCACACCCTGACCCGCCGTTGTCGGTGTAGAAGAGTCGGAAGCGGCTATAAGATTCTGCCCCGCTGAAGGAGTACGCAAAAATTTTCTTTTTGGTAGTACTCTTTATGATAGTTCTGCATTGTTCTAATACCACCCAATCGGTTCCGTTCCAGCCCTCTATGTCTATCACGCCCACCGTATCAACATCCGTGGAGAATGCATTTATCCAGAACGTGATTTCGGAGACAGCCGATTGATAATCCTCTGTGGTGATACAATCGCCTGTGGCTTTCAGGTAAAGTGCTCTGTTACCTTCTGACTTAGCAGATGTAGTAGTGGCATTGGTAGTGCTTTCCCATCCCTCGTTGCGAACGGCTTCGGCACTATTGAAGTTTTCAAAACCTTGCATAAAAGTAGCAGTGCCTTCGCTCACCTTGTAGAGCGTGAGGAAATACTCGGTGGCATCACTTTCGGGTACCCAAGAGAAGCGGAATGAATAGGGCGAGATATTGCTGATAGGGTTTACTTCGGGCGTTTGCACATAGACGGGACGGGGCGATTGATATGTGGTGGATATTGTCTTAGATATTGTTGCCGATTGAATAGTGATTGTCTGGGCATTCACTTCGCAATCGCGTTTAGTAGGAATAAAACTTACCCAAACCTTTTGGATAATGGTAGAATCTATATCTGCATTGAGCGAAAGTGTAGTCTGCCATGCTTTGTTGGAACGTGCTGGTGCCACCTCCCCCGCATAAAATTTTAAGTACTTAGTGGCTTTGATTGTTAATGACTCGTTAGGATCAATACCAATACCTTTGATATTAAATTCCAATGGTGTCCAATCAACAATCTTGTTGTCATCGCTAACAGTTGTTACAAATTCAAGGCTTTCCTTGTCAATCGTAACAGAGGATGAGCCATCGCCAATATAAATGAATCGAATGAGACCATTCTCTTCTGCAATATTGAAAATAGGCGTGCCCAATGGTGTCCCATTATGGAAAGTCGGATTAAACTCTGTCTTTTTCAGCGTACCTGGATATGGGTCAGATGCTCTTCCGTTTTCGCCTTGTTGGCGTTTATTCCATGCTACACCGTTGGCTTCCTCAAGATGCATACGTATTAGTTCGGGACCATTGTTCGGGGTATTGGATGCCCATGCTGCTGAACTATAGTCAATATGCCATACCAACATACCGGTTCCCGGTAAATAAGCATCCCATAATGTTCCATCGCGATATTCCAACATGAAGAACTCAGAGGGATTGGGGTTATGTCCATCCAGATTGCTTGTTTCATTTGTTAAAAGAAACGCCTCGCCTGTTTGCGCCATAGGTGCGAGGGAGTATTCACCGGGGACTTGCAGTTGTGTAGGTGTCAACCAACCCAAGTAGAATCGTTCATATGCAGAGTAAGTGGGTGGTGTACGTGAGTCGTTATTATATGACCCTGAGCACATAATATCCCAATTGCCAACCGTATAGTAATTGTAGTTCGTATCGTAAAAGTCAGGCAACCCCAACACATGTCCAAATTCATGGCAGAAAGTTCCGATACCGCAACGAACTTTACCCGAATTGCCGCGATACTCTGATGTGCAAGCATAACTAGATACAGACTTTCCATTATAACTAATCTTATAGTTTGCTAAAGAACCTTGATGTGGCCAAATGGTAGTTTCCCCGGCACCTTCCGCTTGGTTATATCCGGCATAATAGAAAAATATATTATCTACCAGCTTATCGTTGTTATAATCATATTTAGAAAAATCCAATCCATCAGCAACCGCCAAGTGCACAGCTTCCGCCAAAGCATCGGATCCGTATTTAGGTTGTGCACTGAGATATTCTTCTCGCGTTTTAGTTAAACGGTATGGACCATATACGTCAAATATAGGTTGAAATAGGCTGTCCGATGAAGCGATGTAATAGTCTCTGCATGAACCGGTAGCTCCATTATAAGAGTAGCCTGATTCATTTAGCAATGCTTCAAAATCTGCCTTCGACTGCCCAAAAGGTTCATCTTTGAACCCAAATAATATAACTATACTATGAGGTGAACCGATAGATGGGAAGGAAGTATCTCCCGCACCATGTGCCGACTGAGGTTTATTGCGCATAGTACGTGCGACTTCATGTTCAATAGCAACAGATGGGTCTTCAACAAAAAATCCGTTGTCGGTCATACGCAACGGCTTACCCTCCAAAGTGGTATAATAACTGAAGTATTCATCACCTATGAGGCGCACAATCTTCTCGATACCATTAGGTAATGTGACAGTACAAGGTTCTGGACAAGCCACAACTGCCCACATACTGATACTGAAAAACGATAGAATAGATATAATCAAAATACGCTTCCTCATAAGTAGTATATTGTATTAAAAGAACGTTCTGTTTTTGTGCTTATAGGATTTGGTATCAACGTTTTGCGAATAGGACTTTTTGTAAAGAAGTAAAAAGAAGATTGTCCGCCCGCAATAGCGGACATCTTCTTTTTACTCAAATAGAATCATACCCCACGCGAAGGCATGAAGCCATACTCATTAAGCTTTATTTCATGTAGAGATGATCGGTCGGAAGAGTACGTATGAAAGAGGGCAACTCTTTGTGTACCAGATTCCGGTCGCCAATGAAGTACTTGGGAGCCTCTAATTCCACCTCTACATTGGTGAAATGACGGCTGATGGTCAACATATCGAAAGGCTCTACTACGCTTTCAATGTACGACTTTCCATCCTTTTCTGCAACATTAACTTTCAAGCCACACCAACGATCTTCCGAGGTAAAATCAAACCAATCCAAGTCAATATCATAAGCAAGACCTAATTCATCATCATCGTTGAACCAGCCATTGGGCACGATACCCCAGTTCATACCATAATCCATGTACCAAATACCTTCCGCATCGTTTACATAATCAACATAGGAGATCGTAGTACCTTGCACACCAGCTGCAAGAGCATCCCAATTTACATCGGCACCTGTTTCAGCGACAATATATGTCTTGAGGAATGCTCCGTATTGCTCTATATCAAGTTTTCCGCATTGCATAGTATAAGGAACATATTCGCCATTGCATTCTGCAATGCTTATTCCTTTGGAACTACCGATGTAGTAACCATTGTAGGCACCCCCTTCGTAATTATTATCCTCTATTACATAAACAGGGAGAATACCACTCATGATCAGACCTGCACCTGACCAACCAGAACCTCTTGTATAGAGGAGATCTCCGTCCCATGCTAAACAAGTGATGGTACTCAAACGGCATAAAGCGCTACCTCCATCAACAAATTCAATCGTGTCAAGTTCTTCCTTTACAGGAGTAAACCCTTGTCCGAATAAACCATATCCGGCGATGTTAAATTGGTTATACACTGCATCAGCACTAACGGTAATTTTGCATGCTGCGGCAGACTCTCCATTCTTTACTTTTACTGTAATCACTGCCTCGCCTTCGCTCAGTGCTTTTACGAGACCGGCATTGGTAACGGACGCTACGGTGTCATTGCTGGATGTCCATTCCAACTCTACGTTGGCATCAGAGGGGGTGATGACTGCAGTAAGACGTGTCTCCTCACCAATGCCCAACTCAAGAGCATTGTCTTTGAGCGAAACTTCTGCTGTTACACTGTTGTTACCGCCTTGATTTGTCGGCTCGCAACTGGTAAATGCAAATGCTGCAACTATTGCGGCAAATGCAACGAAAAATGACTTTTTCATACCTTTCATTTTTTTAGTTGTCAGAAAATTAAATTAATTATTGTTTTGCTTTGATTGCTTTGGTTGTAGTCTCCATATCGTCACGGATATATGGGTTGTAATACAACTCGTTTGTGGGTAACTCAAAGGTAAAGTAACGCGGCGTAGGCAATGTAGGACTGATGGTCTTGGTTGTTCTAAGATGATTCTCTCCAAGCGTAACCGTCTCGTTGAAACGTCGGAAGGTTTGCAGACCATATCCTTCTCCCCAAAGTTCTACACGCCAATTATGGCGAATGGCTTGGAGCAAGAGAGGATTCGTGGTCAGACCATCTTTCCAAGTTTGATATTCTGATTCTGAACCATCAGCGCAACGCAAATCTGTAATACCAAAAAGATACTGTTTTGCTTTTTCTATATCATTGGCACGACACGCTGCTTCAGCAGCAATCAAATACGCCGTTTCTATACGCATATACACGAGGTCACTGAGCCAATCACGATCTCCATCTTTTTTAGTACTGGTGGCAGAATAGAATTTTCCGTCAGGAGCGTAAGCATACGCCGAAGCACCTTTTTCACCTGACTGAGCATAATTGTTCCACCATTTCTTGCGTAAGTCCCATGTTGGAATCTCTTCGTAGAGATTCTGGTCAATACCTTTTACATCACCGGCTCCGGCGTAACTATACGTATAAATGTCGCATTGTCCAAAGAAAGAAGCAAGAGCCGTAGTGTTATCAACGGTTACATCAAGTCCCCACACCCAACTTTTGTTTTCCACATTATTAAAGCCTGTGGTCAATACTTCTGCCTTTGGTAAAATAGAAGCCGTAGTATTCTGAATCTCCTGCTCTGCAATTTGCAACGCTTTTTTATTGTCTCCAATATTGAGATACAAATAGGCAAGCGTGATACGCGCAACATCTTCGTTAACTTCTAACTTGCTTGCGCGCGGAATCATATTATACGCCTCAAAATACTCAATAGCGCGATTAAGGTCCTCCTCAACGCTTAACATAACATCTCTGCAAGAAGAGCGAGGGCGCCCCAAGATAGTGTCTGCTTGGGTATCTATCTCGGTGTATAGAGGAAATGCAAGCGCGTTTTCATCATATTCGTGCGAAGTGAAAGTGCGCAAGAGTCCTGCATACGCCCATCCGCGGAGAGTAAGTAACTGGGCATAGTAGATGCCCTCTGTCTGCATATCTTCCGGCAAAGCAGCAATCTCAACGGGGTCAAGCGTGGGCTCGCCCTGTGTTGTTACTGCATTGATACCCTTGTTGCATGCACGAATGAACCCGTAGTAGTACGACCAATAGTATGAACGCCGTGTGAAAGTCATCATCATTTCATCGGTGCCAAACCAACCGTAGTTCTGTGTTTTTAGTGCCATATCACCGCACAGCAAGTCACCATACATATCAATGGCGCGTTGTGCAAATTGGTCATGCTCTCCTCCATACTCATACAACTTGGAGTAAACACCTTTGACCAAGCCTTCGGCAGCATTATCCATATTCTGATACTGCTCCTCGGTAATAGTGCTTCCTCCGGGGAGTTGATTAAGGAAACTATCCGCGCAACTTGTTAGCATTGCAGCACTAACAACTGCAAAAGCCAGCATAAAACATTTATTAGTCATAGTTGTATTCATTTACGTAGTTACCATAATTAGAATGTCAATTTAATACCACCCATGATGGTCGAAAGCGGGCTATAGCCGTGCGTGTCCGAACTACCAACGAATGAAGTCATAGGATTGTAACCCTTGCGCGCAGTTGCTATTGCCAAGTTGGTAGCTGTTACATAGATGTGTAACTTTTGCAACTTGATTTTCTCAATCAACTTTTTCGGGAAATTATAACCCAATTGGATGTTATTGAGCGAGAAATATGCATTACTGGTGAGAAAACGATCTGATGTTACAGAGGTGTATTGCCCACTAACTCCTAATCCGTTCGTTTGAATAGGCACATTTGTATGAGTATTGTTTTCAGTCCATGCATTGCGAATATCTATGTGCCAATTATGGCGACCAACCTGCTGATTGTCCATCAACGCCATATAAGTATAATCATATCCATATCCACCAAGTTGATAGGATGTCCCTATGTTTAACGTTACTCCATAAACATCCAAATCCAATCCGATACCACCGCTAAGTGTTGGCAAGTATGATTTGCCTATGTATTGAGCGGAAGCCATTGAGTAATCTTCTGTATTGGTTGATGTGAGATACTCCTCCTCCCCCGGGTGCTCTTGCTGCCATTGATACAAAGAAGGAATATAGTTGTACTCTCCATCTCCATAAGGATCTCCCAATTCGCCATTGCGCGTATCATACCATGCTTCATAGAGAGGATTACCGTTTTCAGAATTCACACCTGCATAATGCACGGTATAGTGGTCGTAGTAGGAGTGTCCCTCCGACATTGCACCATTCATAATCATACGAACAGGGTTGCCATTCTCGTCAATGTAGTCCACAGGCATTTGGGTCATGTAGTTTTTGTAATGAGCACCATTGAGTCGAATGTCAAGCTTCACATTACGTTCATCCAAAGCATGTATATTGAAAGTGAATTCAACACCTTGGTTGACCATCTTTGCGTCATTAGTAGGAATGGAGGAGTAGCCAAG
The DNA here is from genome assembly GCA_051870915.1 of Paludibacteraceae bacterium. GTDB lineage: Bacteria > Bacteroidota > Bacteroidia > Bacteroidales > Paludibacteraceae > Colicola. Next base: position 2,361 of record JBJECI010000044.1, on the reverse strand, counting down.
TGAAGGTGCCACAGCACGCGGGAAAAGCATATTGTCTGTCAACTTATAGAAATAGTCAACCTCGGCATCCAAGTACTTATGAACCTGGAATTCCAATCCCAAGTCAACGATATTCGAGCGTTCCCATGTTATCTCACTATTACCCTTGGAATACCATACATACGCAATTTGGTCACCTACATTTTCAATTGTATAGCGGTCTGTGTAAGAATAGAGAGAATTGATTTGGTTTCCGTTCACACCCCAACTGAGACGCAACTTACCATCATGCAGATACTCGCGGGCAGACTCCATAAAATCCTCGTTTGTAAAATCCCACGCCAAACCCACAGAGCCAAAGTGTCCCCAGCGATGACCTTTTGCATAACGAGAACTTCCATCAGCACGATAGTTAGCAGTAATGACATAACGCTCCTTGTAACTATACATGGCTGTAGCCAAGTATGAATCCATTGAGTAGCGCGTAGTGTTGCCTTCTACAGCATTCATCTTGATCGCATTACTGAGATTGAGGTTTGAGCCATCTGCCAAGTATGATTTATAGCCATAAATATAGTCTTCACTATAGAGGTGACTTTCATGCCCCGCCATCACACGGAATGTATGATCTCCGATAGTGTTGTTATATTCCAAAAGTTGCTGAGCCGCTACCGTAAGCATATTCACCGATTGTTGTTGGATTCGCCCGATATCTTTCGCATCACCATAATATTTATTGGTCAACTGCGAGACTTTATTGTTGGCATAGTGAATACCTGCTTTGATAGTGAATTTGAGTCCTTTGTATAGTTTGAACTCCAAAGAACCTTTTGCATCAACCTCATTTTGTACGTATTTTTCCTTATCCAGACGGAGCGAACCGGCGGGATTGATACCCATACCGAAACTACGTTGTCTCTCATTACCGTAGTCGTACATCAGCGTGCCCGTACGCGGGTCGGTAAGTATTTCCGTTCCTTCATCGTTACGCAGATAAACAGGATAAATCGGCGGGATAGCATTCACATAATAGAAACCATTGTTCATCGCGCCATCGCCATCTTGATCCGGCATATTCATGTCCGAATAGGTATATGCCAAATTAACAGAACCTTTCAACCATTTCTTTGGATCAAAATCAATATTCGAGCGCAATGTGAAACGGTTGAAGTCGGAAGACTGATAATACCCTTGGTCCATAAGATAACCTATGGAAGTATAGTATTTCACCTTCTCGGAGCCACCATGTATTTTAACATTTGCATCTACCTTTTGACCGACCCTAAAGATTGCATCTTGCCAACTTTCCAATTGCTCATAAGCGGGGAGTCTATTAGCATCGGACGCAAAAGAAGGACTAACTAAGCCCGCATTGTTATATGGGATAATAAGATTCTTGCCCGATACATCCCACAAGTTGTACCCCACAGGAATACCACTACCGCTGAAAAGTTGCGTATTGGCAGAGGTAATGGCAGTGCTTTCGTTTTGTTTATTGACATAACGATTAGCATTGTACAAACTCTGCCAAGCCAATGTTACATACTCTTCGGGGCTTGTGATAGTTTCATACAATGGCAAGAGACGCATGTTCGCACCATATTTGACGTCCACGTCAATCTTACCCTCATCGCCGGAGTTTCCTTTTTTGGTGGTGATGACAATCACACCATTGGCACCACGCGAACCATAAAGGGAAGTTGCTGTAGCGTCTTTCAAGATGGTGGTAGAAGCGATATCTCCCGGGTCAATCGACGAGATATCGCCATCATATTGAATACCATCAACTACATACAACGGAGCAGAACTACCATTAAGAGAACCAACACCACGAATACGGATAGTCGCATTGGTCCCCGGCTGACCGCTGGTATTGATGACCTGCACACCTGCCACCTCGCCTGCAAGTGCCTTACTTACCTCTGTAGAAGCTTTCTTCTCTATGGTTTCGGCATCTACCGCCTGCGCCGAACCGGCATAACTACCTTTCGATACGTTACCGTAACCGGTTACTACCACCTCTTGGATTACCTCGGTGGCCTCGTGCAACACCACGCGCACGTTGCGCTTGACGGCTACTTCTTGCGATTGCATTCCGACATAACTCACTACCAACATGGTAGCATCATCGGGTACCGTCAGGAAGAACTCTCCATCGTAGTCGGTAATCGTACCTTGGGTTCCACCCTTCACTTGGATACTTGCACCGATAATAGGTTCGTTCTTCTCATCTACTACCACACCGCTAACCTGCTGCTCCGCCATCATCCCGATGGTAAGCATACATAGCGCCATAAGTGTTAAGAACTTTTTCATCCGTTTGTTTATTAACAATAGTTCGTGAATATTTGTTTAATAAGTTTATTTTGTGATAGTTAGGTA
>JBJECI010000043.1:0-15730 GCA_051870915.1 Paludibacteraceae bacterium | reverse complement strand
GAAAGCGGGTGCAAAATTACTGCTTTTCTGCGACATGACCAAATTTTTTGGAAGAAATTTTTCATTTTCTTCGTAACTCGCTGATTTTCAGTACTCACTTTTTTGAGCAGTCAGACGCACTTTTTCAGTATCTCTTAGAACACACACTCCCGTTCTTTCGAAAGCGGGTGCAAAATTACTGCTTTTTTCCCACATAACCAAATCTTTATGCAAAATTTTTATATTTTCTTCGTAATACGCTGATTTACAAAACATGTTGTAAAACATAAAATTTTAGAAGATTCAGCCTTTACACTGCCGTTTCTCAGTATACTCTTGCAGAACGGAACTGATGAGGAAGGAAAAGATACTTAAAACGCAGATTTTCCCCGCTCTTCCTCTGCTCTTTTCTTCGTCCTTTTTTCGTGTCGTTTTCGTCTTTTTTTCGAGATTGACGGCTAACTACCAAGGAATAGTAGGAACAGAAATGAAAAGTTAATCAAGACCTAATAATATTGCATAAACATTATGGTAAATTAACAAAAAGACTGCCTAACGATTTTGTTAGACAGCCTCAAGAGGAGTTTTCCCAAAAGGAGTTACCTTACTATTATATTGAGAACCGAAATAATATCCCATTAACGGATGAAACTGGTGCGTTGGCGGGGTTGCTCGGGTTCGGGATGGGGCTGCGTGGCGAGCGCGCGAAGCATCCACGCCATGTTGCGAGCGAGGGTGCGCATGGTCTGCAAGCCCTCCAAATCCTGCGCGGCTTCGCCTTGCGCGCCGCCGTGGACGCTGTTCCAATACTGGGAGGGAACAACGGGCATGTTGTTGATAGTGAAGTACTTATTCAGTCGGTCGAACGTAGCGCTTGCACCACCGCGTCGGCAGACGGCGACGGAGGCTGCGGGCTTGTAGGCAAGGAGCGGCGCGCAAGACTGGAAGACCCTGTCGAGCAGGGCACAGAGCGAGCCGTTGGGACCTGCGTAATAGACCGGCGAGCCCACCACGATGCCGTCAATGCCCTCTTCCAAGGTTTGGCGAATGGTATCGTACAGGGGGTCAGAGAAGCAACAGCGCCCCTTGGTCTTGCAGGCACCGCAGGCGATACAGCCGCGCGTGGGTTGGTTGCCGAGGTGGATAGTAACTGCGTCAACACCCTCCGAGCGAAGGGTGTTGGCTATTTCTTGCAGAGCGATGGCGGTGTTGCCGTGCTCGTGCGGAGAACCGTTTAATAGGAGGACACGCATATTCTAATTAGGAATTAGGAATTGGGAATTAGGAATTAAGAGGGCATATGCTGTAGTATTGAGTTATGTCGCCCCTTCGGGGCTTGCTTTTTGGGGTATCCTTGTTACGTAGGGGCAAGCCCCTACGCTGGTTTATATCGCCCCTTCGGGGCTTGCGGACAACATACTACAATTCCTCTTTATCGGCGGGTGCTGCCACCACCGCCGGAAGGAGTGCGGGTGCTGCTGCCGCCTCCACCGCCACCGTAACTACCTGTGGTGCGAGTGCTGCTGCCGCCTCCACCGCTGTATGTGCCCGAGGTGCGGGTACTGCTGCCGCCATAACTGCCCGAAGTGCGGGTGGTTGATGAAGAGGGGGTAGAGGTACGCGTGGTCGTGCTGCTTGTCGTGCGGGTACTGCTACTGCTTGTGCGGGTAGTCGTGGTCGTGCTACTCGTGGTTCTCGCAGGGGTGCTACTGCTCGTGCGGGTCGTGCTACTCGAAGTGCGTGCAGGAGTTGCGGATGAAGTACGGGTAGTCGTAGTCGTCGTTGTCCGCATGGTCGTTGCAGAAGACGGGCGTGTCGTGGTTGCCGAGGTGGCACTTGTTCGCGAGGTCGAAGCCGAGGTTGCCGCGGTGCGCGTGGAGGTTGCTCCCGCAGTGGCTGCGGTGTTGGTGCGCGCAGAGGTCTGCGTGGCACGTGCTACGGCGGTGTTCTGACTACCGAAAGTGCGGTTGCTTGTGGCAGTTGTCGTCCTCTGCGAGGTCGTTGCGGATTGCCCCGCCCCCTGCCCCCTCCCCGCAAGCGAGGCGGGGGAGTTGGTAGAACCTGCTACACGCTGCGAGGTCGTTCCCTGCGGTGCTCGGGCGGACGTGGTGCCTTGGGGCGTTCTGCTTTGCTGATTCCGACTATTCGGGGAGGCTGCGAGCGTGGCAGTGCGCGTGGAGCGCATGTCGCTTGCATTGCGCATAGAGGGATTGCGTTGCGAGAAAGAGCGTTGGGGATTAGCCGCAGCGTAGTCGCGGCGAGACACGGTCTGTCTCATGCTGCCCATCGCCGGTCTGGGTTCGCGTCCCGGACGGAAACTGCAATAGTGGCTGTGGTGGTGATGGTAGGCATAGCAATGGTGCCAATAGTAATCATACGCCCAGACGCTGTGTGCATACCACCAAGAGGGGTAGTAGCCCCAATACCAAGGCGAGGTGTAGGCGTACCAATAGGGTCCCCAGAACCAATCGTAGATGACAGGCTGGTAGATATACACAGGCTCGATGATGTAGTTGGTGCCGTAGATATACTCATCCCCGACGATTTGGACGGTTACCTTGTCCGCCTCGTCCTTCTCAATATATATAGATGCCACATCCTGGTAGATGTCTTTCGCCAAGATAGCCTGCAAGACGACGAGGCGTTTCTTGCCTTCTCCCACTTCGACCACGCGGATATAGTCGATGCCGCCATCGCCGTTCAGGTCGAGGTTGCAGAACGCCGAGTCGGGGTTGTTGAGCAGGGACTCGAACTCCTCCAAGTTTTTGGCTTGTGCAAAAAGTTTCGCTACTATCTTCAGGTCAAGCCCCTCTGAGATGTCAGCACTGTTCGCCGTGACGGTAATCGTCTCGTCGGCGTGTACGGCAAAAGTCGTCATCAGCATTGCCGTAAGAATCAAAGACAATAGACGTTTCATAATGTTAAACTTCGTGTTGGGGAACTCCGCTTTGCTCCGTGTTGCAAACTGCGTGTCGGGAACTCCGCTTCGTTCCGTGTTAATAATTGACAATTGTATCACAAAATCCGTGCCAATCACACTAAATGCAAGTCGTGGTGCATTTTTTCTTTCTTTGTGCGCATGTATCGGAGGTTGTAGGGATTCGGTTCTATCTCGATGGGCAAGTTCTCCACAATCTCTATTCCGTAACTCTCCAGCCCGACCCGCTTCACGGGGTTGTTGGTTAGAAGTCGCAGTCTGGTAGCCCCCATCTCGCGCAGGATTTGTGCGCCCACGCCGTAGTCGCGCTCATCGGGTCGGAAGCCGAGATGGACGTTTGCCTCCACGGTGTCGTCGCCCTGCTCTTGCAGTTTGTAGGCGCGAATCTTATTCATCAGTCCGATACCCCTACCCTCTTGGTTCATATAGACGATGATACCCTTGCCCGCTTGGTCAATCATCTGCATGGCGCGGTGCAACTGCTCGCCGCACTCGCAGCGCATGGAGCCGAACACATCGCCCGTCATGCAGGACGAATGGACGCGGCAGAGGATGGGCTCGCCCTCCTGCCACTCGCCTTTCACCAGCGCCACATGCTCCAGTCCGCTTGACATGTCGCGGAAAGGCGTGAGCATGAAGTCGCCATAGGCAGTGGGCAGCGAGACGGTATCGCCACGGTGGATGAGAGAAACATTATCAATCTTTTGCGATTGAACATCGAGAGCCCCCCGCCCCCTGTCCCCCTCCCCGCAAGCGGTGCGGGGGAACTCATTGGTCGCTCCATGCTGCAAGCGATAGGCGATAAGGTCTTTGATAGCGATGATTTTCAGATCGTTCTCGCGCGCCACCTCTTGCAGTTGGGGCATACGCGCCATCGTGCCGTCGGGGTTCATGATTTCGATGAGCGCCGCCGCGGGATAGAGCCCTGCGAGTTTCGCCAAGTCCACCGCGGCTTCGGTGTGTCCTGCCCGCTGGAGGACACCGCCTGCACGCGCATAGAGCGGGTTGATATGCCCCGGGCGACCGAAGGTCTCGGGCTTGGACGCAGGGTCAGCCAGCGCACGGATGGTGGCGGCACGGTCGGCAGCCGACACCCCCGTGGTGCAGCCTTCCAACTTATCCACCGTTACCGTGAACGGCGTGCCGAGCATGGAAGTGTTGTTCGCCACTTGGTGCGTCAAGTCCAGTTCGGCGCAACGGTGCTCCGTGATGGGCGCACACAGCACGCCGCGGCCGTATCGGAGCATGAAATTGACTTTCTCGGGCGTGATTTTCTCGGCGGCGATGATGAAATCGCCCTCGTTCTCACGGTCCTCGTCGTCCACTACAATCACAAACTTTCCGTTGCGGAAATCTTCTATTGCTTCTTCTACTTTGTTCAACATAGACTTATTTACGTATTTTTTCGTTGTTTTCGTATTTTTCGTTGTCCAGGTACGCAGGCGTCCCCGCCTGCTACCGTTGTTTGCGTATTTAGGTCTCATATTTATGCTTTCCGACTTATTTTGCGGCGCAGTTTGCGGGCAAGGCGTTTGACTTGCACCACACCTCTCTCCCACACTTTCAGCCATGCCTCGGGGTTGAGCAGGGCAGCGTCGGTAGCGGCTTTGTAGGTCAAGAAGATACCTATCGGCAGCAGCACAAACGAACTGAGCCACATACCCGCCCAGCAGGGCCACAGTGCCTCGCGCGCCATCTTATACCCCGTATTATCAATAATATAATAGATGATAAACATGATTACCGAGATAATCACCGGCACGCCGAGTCCGCCTTTGCGGATGATGGCACCCAAGGGCGCACCTATAAAAAAGAATATCAGGCAGGCGAAAGCCAGCGTGAACTTGCGGTAGAGTTCTATCTCGTGCTTGCGTATATACCGCTGATTATCATCAAGTAAGAGCGCGTTGTACTCCACTTGGTCGCGCTGCGCCGTGGCTTTCTCCACCGCCACGCTCATCACGTTGCGCTGCTGCACGGGCGTCATGTGGGCAAAGAGCGAGTCCACATCGTACTGCCTCTGCTCCGCCACCTCCGGCGCTATCAACTGCCGCCCCTCCTTGCGTTCTCGCCCGAAATAGCGGTTGTTCACCAAGTTGGTGCTCTGCTCGCGGCTCTTCTCGTGCGCCAGCACCTGCACCGAGTCTATCGACTGCACCAACTGCACAAAGTTCTTCGACACGTGTTGGTCTTGCAGCACCGACTCGTCGTAGCGGTTGAACTCCGCGTCAAAATCTATCAGCATCTGCTTCTGCACAAACGTCTCCCGCCGATACGGCACGTTTTTCTGCGTCTTCGTGGCGCGCTGCTGTTGCTGACTCAGGTTCTCGAACGACTCGCCGTTGTAGAGTCGCAGGACAAGGTACTTCTTGTCTTCGGAGAACGCCAGCCGCCCCGAGTCCGCCACCATCACCGTAGCGTTCTGAAAACCATTGGAATAGTCGTAAATCATCAGGTCCTTGAGCATGCCCGTCTTCGGGTCTTTGTGGCGGACGTAGATGTTGTAGCCCTTGATTCCGTCGTAGAACTCGCCCACGGGTATCTCCAACTCCGGCGATTTCTGCCTGAGCGAGAAGATAAGCGCCCACAATTTCATCTGCGACTTGGGCAGCACGTTGTTCGAGAAGAAGAACGCCCCCACGCAGATAAACGCAATAGCAATCGTCAGCGGGCGCATGATGCGAAACAGCGATATGCCCGCCGCTTTCATAGCGGTCAGTTCGAATTTCTCCCCGAGGTTGCCAAACGAGATGAGCGATGCCAACAATATCGCCAGCGGCAATGCCAGCGGCACCACGCTCGCCACGGCATAGATGAAGAACTCCGCCAGCACACTTACCTCCACGCCTTTCCCGACCAAGTCCTTCACGTGCATCCACACGAACTGCATCAGCAGGATGAAGATACAAATGAAGAAAGTAGCCACAAACAGCCCAAGAAAATTCTTGAGCAGATAGATGTCTATTTTCTTGACAAGTTTCAAAGGAAAAAGCGTTAAAAAATTTCGCGGGTCTATCGCGGGTCTGTCGCGGGTCTATCGTAACATTACCGCGGGTCGTCCGCAGGTCTCCTGCAGGTCGTTCCCCCTCCCTTTTCGGGGTCCCCACAAGCAACGCGCAGTGGGGTGAGTTTAGGGAGGGACGGGGAGGGTCCTGTTTTAGAGGGAATCGAATACCAGCGGCAGAAGGTCGGCGGCAGAGCGGAATATCAGCGTCTCTTTCGTGCCGTAGAGCAGCACCTCCATGGGTTGTTTGCCGCGCTTCTCCGTCTCCACCATCACCTGTCGGCATGCGCCGCAGGGCGAACCAGCGTCGGGGAGGAACGCCCCCTCATGGAAACAGGCTATCGCCAGCCGCTTCACGGGTTCATCGGGGTATTGCGCCCCCGCGGCAAAGAGCGCAGTGCGCTCCGCGCAGAGCCCGCTCGGATAGGCGGCGTTCTCTTGGTTGCAGCCGCGAACGATCGCCCCGTTGACTAACTCCGCTGCCGCCCCCACATGGAAATGCGAATACGGACAATAGGAACGCTCCGTCTGCTCCTTGGCTACCATTATCAGTCGTTGTTGCTCGGGACTCAGTTCATCCCATTGGCAGGCACGCACCTGCGCCTTTATCTCAAACTCTTTCATGGTTTAGTGTACCCTTGTGCTAAATTGCGCACAAAGGTACACTTTTTTTTCGAGATATACAAGGGAACGGCTGTTTTTTATTGATTTTTAACGCCTTCAGCCACATCTATACTATCCACCAAAGAGATATTTGCCAGAAGATATTCTACACGATCAACGGTATCTATACCATTATCATCCTTGTGAATATCAATGCGCCCCATCCGTGTTCCATCTCCTCCATAAATTTCATAGCCAGCATTTGATACAATGATTTTGAATTTGTTATCAGGGGTCGATTGATAATACAACGGTTCGTATTGCCTATATGCCCAATTACCGATACGGAACTTTTTCGGATCCATTTGGTGTATAGCTCTGGCTATAGATTGCCAATTATATCCACGAAAAGTGGACTGATGAAGGGAGTACCAATCATACGGTGCATTAACGCAACACATAACGCCCCTATTACCGCATAATGTTTCGCTATATTTAATGAAATAGTAGCGCCAATCATAGGTACTACAAGTTTCTATGAAACCATTTATTAAAGACAATAAACCCTCATCTGAGAAATCAGTTAGATTTTGTAGCAGGGAATTTAGCGCATTGGAAGTACGTTCAAATTGCCCTCTCTTATTAGAAGGATGAAATAAATCTCTCCATGTGCTATCATTTTGGTTCCCCATATAGTGCACATTGCCGGATGCTGTCTGCGAATAATCATCGAAAATTAGCAGAGCCCTATGTATAAGTATCTTATCGGCTACATTATCAAATAGCATCCTAAATTTGTCAAAATTGTTCAGATTTTCAAGTCCTACAACTTTTATACAACCATAAAGTAATGAATGATCTTCTAAATGGAAAAGGGTCTCTGCATCATCAGGATGTTCATTAAGCCAAACTTGTTTACTGCGTTCCTCCTCTTTCTGATTCTTATTATAACCAGATCCATCGGAGACTCTCCCATTCAAAATAATCTCTTTGGTTTCAACCATCAATTGCGGCATATTATTACGTTGACCATCGGCACGTATTTCGAACTGTGAGTTCCATATCAGATTTCTGACAATTCGTATCCGACGTTGAAAATCTGATTCAGGTATATTTTTTCTATTCTGTAAATAAACGATAAAGGCATATAGCAGCAATGTCATGTTTAATGGAAATTTACGATTCCTCCCTTCGTATTCCCGATAGTTCTCGCAACATTGCTTAAAGATATTCAAGTTATCTTGATAAATCTTCGTTTTGCCTTTTTGATATTTATGAGCAGACAAGTGTTTTTCAAATAGGGCATCAATAGTTCCTTCTTCTAAACGACACCAACAATCAAATGCACTTACCATGAAATCTATATTTTCTTTTTGCATGAGACAGTCATGCCCATATAGTTTCTCAGCTAGTACAAATTCGTCTTGCTCTAATGGCTTTTCAGGATATTGCTGATAGAATAAAATGTCACTAACAAAGAAAAAATATCGCATAAATTCATCATCGATAATTTGATTAGCGCCTCGATATGGGAATAACATATCAGTCCAATCCAAATCAAATTTACGATTTATTTCATTTGATAGTTCCTCATCGTATGCCTTGATTAATGTTTCAAACTCAGCCTTAAAATGCTCAAATTGAGATAAAGGTTTTCCACGAGAGTTCATTTTAACATACAACTCGTCAGTCATACCCATCTTTGAAATGGGTAAAAAATAAAATGAAAGACACGGATGAACGACTAAAGCATCCCACAAATCATTCGTATCCCGAAATTTTTCGTGAATAGCATCTATCATTACCAACATGCCTAAAATGGTGGGATCATTTTTCCATTGGTATTGAAACCACGATTGATCTTTTATTTCATTAGAAAGTTTAGTATCAAAAGAAGGAGTAAAATCAATTAACTTATCGCAAAAGTCACGAGAACTGGGACGAGTATAGTATGTAAATTGTTTCAAAAATGCAAAATCAGAGTCGCTGACACCTTCTTTTTTTGCAGCATACCAATGTAATAAGAATAAGGTTGTCAAACGCTGCTGACCATCTAATGGAATGAATTTCTGATTCTCAATTTCACCATACACAAAGTCAAGAATCATCTTTTTACTCCCCGTTATCGCTTTGTACATAGCATCTAAAAAGCGATTACGGATACGTTGCACATTTGCCAACTCTCTGCCTTGGGCGTAATCACGTTGAATAATTGGGATTTCTATTTTGAATTGCCCTCCTGCTTGGTCCGTACGATTCTTAAATATGCTTTGAAAGGTATATTCTTGGAGTTCCATATTAAATTGTCTTGTTAATCAAGGTTAAAAAAGGATTTAAAGTTTCATTCATTGCATTTAGATAATCTTCTCTATCTGCCTGTCCCCAAAAGTGTAATTGATTATGTTCGGATCTTGTGTAATACTTCAAGAATACTCTACGCGTACAAATTGGGATATAGTCTCCCCGTTTATCCATTTCCAAGATTTTATCTCGTTTCACATCAAAGGTAGAATTATTCAGAGCGGAATTTTCATCTCTGCCTAATAAAGCCATATTTGATAAAGAATGAATATACTCAGGTGTTTGTTCTAAGTCTAAACTTGTAATCACCTTTTCAAAGAGTTCTTGAAAACGCTCGCGATTAATGTTTTCATAGGATGCCTCAATTTCCTTTATTAAACCATCATATCGCATAGCATCAATATTTTTTAACGACTTTACATGTAACTTCAGCCACTCAACCCACAACTCAGCAGTTTTAAGACCTTCTGACTGTTGAGCATGGATGTGCTCTAACGACCATCCACCTTTCTTTTGCTTATGCTGTGCAAAGGGAAAAAACATGGATTGATCTCCATTGGTATATACGCTTATTACGTTAAAGAGCAATAGGATTTTTTCTATACATGCTCTTTCGGATGGAACATCGTATGAGAGATCTGAATATTTCTCAAAAAGAATACTATCAGCAATCCATTGATCCAACAGATGGATGAACTTTGTCTTAGGACATTGTGAAGACTCTCTAATTAGGTCTGATAAGGCTTTTTGTCTTACAGCAATTAAATATCCTATTTTATGGTACAACTCTGAATTATTATACCATTCTTTAATACGCTGAAAATAAGATACCACCTCTTTCCATATATCAATTTTGTTACCACCATCCTTCTGTATGGTTCTAATTCGTTCTTGAAAATAAAACAATGTTCTAAGTCGTTCCCTGTCATTGTCTGGTTTATCAGCCATAAGATCAAAAAGCAACTCTATTCTTGTGGGAAACAAATCGGCATCCTTATTCGTAATAAATGCCCAAAATTTTTCATTATGGAGTTCATTTTCGATGGTATCCCATTGAGTTACAATTTCCAACTGATGGCGCTCATCGATTCCATTATTTCTACTCAAGAAAACAGCTTTTACCAATTCTGCATTAGTCAATGGAATCTTACCTATATTCAATCGGGTAAACAGAGAAACGGCATCTTCCGTTTCATCTATTTCATACCATATAACTTTTACGTGATTATTTAACTTATCTGCAAATAACGAGGCTGTGTTATCGGCATCTTCTTGCTTACTGAACCATTCATGGATGCTTTCAACTGCCTTATTTATAAAGTATTCATCAATATTCTGCGGATTGTTTTTCGGATTATCAAAATCAATAGTTGACAAAAATTGCTTGCTATTTTTCCTAATTTCATAATCTATAGAATATTTAATATTCATCTTTGGCCGAAATGTTTTAATATAGCTAAAAAGCAAGAATAGGGTTGTCAACCGTTGTTGACCATCAATCAATTCGTACTTACTTTCCGCAATATTACGCACAACTATTGGCTGAAGACAATACTCCGCCCCATCGGGAATATCATTAATGTCATCAAGCAACATTGTTACTTCTTCATCCCAACGATAGCCTCGTTGATATGCTGGAATAATAAATTCACCGGCAATACTCCCGACTAATTTTGTGTCTAAATTTGTAGTCATTACTATAAATGTATTTTACAATACTATCTTGTATTCCACGTATAGGTTTATTATTATGCGCACAAAGGTACACTTTTTTTTCGAGATATACAAGGGAACGGCTGTTTTTTATTGATTTTTAACGCCTTCAGCCCTGCCTATGAGCAAAATTTGAGAACGGCTTGCTTATCCTTTCGGGCAGCGGATTCATGGATGTGTGTAGGTCTTTATTTCTTATAACCCAACTCAATCAATAGTTCATCGGCAAGGTACTCGTCGCTGAAACAATGCATGTCAGCCACTCCGTTGCTGATGAGGTCATAGGTTGTGGAATCGTAGAACTTGCCCAATGCCTCTTCATACGAAAGTCCTGCCTGCTCCGCAAAGAGTTTCACAATGCGGGCATATTTCATTTGCAATATCGCGGGATTTGCTTGCATGATTAAAGCCTTTGGGAAGATTTGAAATGAAGATACTTATCCAATACTGCTTGCGAGGTGATGCATATTTGATGGTTCGGCTTTTTCTCCCGCAGCGCGCCCAACGCTTGTTCGCGTGTGTAAATGCCTGAGAAATAAAGGTCTATCGTATCAAAGACTTGGTCATCGGCTATACCGCCTTCCACAATATCATATGGCTCGTGCGGCAAACCTTTTCGGCAAGCAGTAATGAAATCCAGCCACTCGCCATCATAGGCAGCAAAGACCTTACGCTTGCAATCCGAACAATCTTCATCGAACTGATAGATGTTCATAATGGCTTTCTGTCCGCGTCTGATAAAACGCTCGCCATACCGTTCCGCCTGCGCACGTAGCGGTGTGAGGTAGAATCCGATACCGAAATCCAGCCGTGGGCGTGAATGCTCCAAATCAGGACGAAGGATTTCTGTATATGAGGTGTGGTATAGAATCATAACTTTACGCCTTTTTGCTGCATGAGGGAAACCAAATCATCCACTATGTATTCTTTTGAGAATGAGTGCAATACATCGTAACAAGGCACGATATATCCGTTTATCATGCCTGCATCCTGCATAGCATGATACACCTCCTTTGCGCTTCTGTTCAGATAGGAAGCCACGTTATTGACGCAAAAGATAGTAAAACTCAGTATCTTGAAATCCATACCACTAAGTCTTTACAACTTCCGAGGGCAAAGTTACTGCTTTTTTCTGAATTGTGCAAGTTTTCCAACTAAAATCCGACACTATCTGCAAGCACATGCCATTTTACGCAAGGCAGAAAACAACCATCGAAGAAAGGAAAGACGCCTTCAGCCCTGCCTGCTGCTTAATGCTGATGGTGCTTTTCGGGCTCCTCGCCTACCAGTTCCGCTGCGCGGGAGAGGGCGCCGTTGATATGGTCGCGGATATTCTGCCTGCCTATCATCTCCACCAAGCCGGCTTTCTCCAGCGTGTGGAACACATGGTGGTTCACGCCCGACAGCACCAACTGAATGCCGCAGTGCTTCGACCGCAGATAGAGTTGCTCCAAGTTGTGAATACCCGTCGAGTCGATGAACGACACCTTGCGCATGCGGATGATGCGCACCTTCAAATCGTCTTGCCCGATGCGGCGGCTTATCTCGTCGAACTTGTTGGCGATACCGAAGAAGTACGGACCGTCTATCTCGTACACATCGGTGTGGTGCGGGATATGGAGCATGGCAAGGTCGTCGCCGTGCAGCCGCACATCGTTGTTCTTCGACGGGTCGAGTTCATGGGAGAACGAGCGGATGACCGTCGCCTCGTTGGTGCGCTTGATGAAGAGGATGACCGCCAGCAGCAAGCCCACCTCGATAGCCACCGTCAGGTTGAAAATCACCGTCAGCACAAAGGTAACCAACATCACGATGAAGTCCGACTTCGGCGCGTGCGCCATCCAAAGGAACGAGCGCCAGCCCGACATGTTGTAACTGACCATCACCAGCACGCCCGCCAAGCATGCCATCGGAATCATCCCGACCAACTCGCCCAAGAACAGCAGCACGAGCAGCAGCACCAGCGCGTGCACGATACCTGCCACGGGCGTGCGTCCGCCGTTGTTGATGTTGGTCATCGTGCGGGCGATAGCCCCCGTAGCGGGGATGCCGCCGAAGAACGGCACTACCACGTTTGCCACACCTTGCGCTATCAACTCGGTGTTGGAGTTGTGCTTATCGCCAATCACACCGTCTGCCACCATCGCCGACAGCAGCGACTCGATGGCACCCAGCATGGCTATCGTGAACGCCGACGGGAACAGGTCTTGCACCAGCGAGAGCAGCGTCTGCCCCTCCGCCAACTCCAGCGACGGCAGGTGCGGCGCGGAAATACCGTGCGGCAGCGTATAGAGGTCGGCAATGGTCGTGATACCCTCCACGCCCGCAAAGCGCTTCAGCAACCATGCCACCAGCGTCATCACCACGATGGCAACCAGCGACCCAGGGATTTTCTTGCTCACGAAAGGCGTAGCGATAATCAACGCCAGCGACAAGATACCTATCCCGAACGCCCACCAGTTCACATCCTGCCAATGCTCGGCGTAGCACATCCACTTGTGGATGAAGTCGGCAGGCGCATCGGTGATACCCAAGCCGAAGAGGTCGTTCATCTGCGTGGTGAAGATGGTTACCGCGATACCCGCCGTGAAGCCGATAATCACGGGATAAGGCACGAACTTGATGACGTTGCCCAACTGGAACACGCCCATGAGAATCAGCAGAATACCCGCCATGATAGTGGCTATCAACAAGCCCGCCAGCCCATGCTGCTGGATAATGCCGTAGATAATCACGATAAACGCCCCCGTCGGACCGCCTATCTGCACCTTGCTCCCGCCGAATGCCGAGATGATGAAACCCGCGATAATCGCCGTAATCAAGCCCTCCGTAGGACCTACGCCCGACGAGATACCGAACGCTATCGCCAGCGGGATAGCCACGATGCCGACGATGATACCCGCCACCGCGTCTTGCAGAAAACGCTCCTTGTTGTAGCCTCTCATGCCCGTAAACAACTTCGGAGCAAACACTTCCTTAAATGAGAAAAAATTCTTCATAAATTAAACAGACTATAATAAAATCAAAAACAGTACGATTATTAAGATTTCACCCTTTTCGCAGAGTCACTTTTTCAAGCGAAAAAACAAAGGGTTGAGTAAGGGTTGTATAAGGGTTGTAAGCCGTCTTCAAAAAGGTACGGTTATTAAGATTCCACTTATATTCTCACCCTCTCAAACGTGTTCACTTTCGCCTTGTCGTAGGGCGCATGCACTTTGATGTAGTTCTCCGTGAAGCCTGCCATCATCCCGTCTTCGCGTTTTCCTTCCCACAGCACCGTTGCCTCTTCGCCTCGGTGCTTCGCGTAGAACGCCTGCAACTTCTCATCGCTCACCGCATGCAGTATCTTGCTCCTGCGCTCGCGCTCTTTCTTGGGCACCACATACAGGTCCATCTCCAGCATGCGCGTATTCGCCCGCTCCGAATAGGTGAACACATGCAACTGACTCACATCCAGTTGCTTAACAAACGCCAAGTAGTCCTCCCATCGTTCCTCGGTCTCGCCGCGCACACCCACCATACAGTCCACGCCGATGAACGCATTAGGCATCCGCTCGCGGATATGCGCCACCCGCTCGGCAAACAACGCGCGGTCGTAATGCCGGTGCATAATCTTCAGCACCTCGTTGTTGCCCGACTGCAAAGGGATATGAAAATGCGGCGCGAAATGCTTGCTGCTCGCCACAAAGTCAATCACCTCATCCGTCAGCAGGTTCGGCTCACAAGACGAGATACGAAGACGGTAAGAAGAATCAATTTGAAAATTTGAAAATTTGAAAATTTGAAAATTCTCTTGCTCTTCCATTTTCAAATTGTCCAGTGCTTTGAGCAAATCGATAAACCGCTCCCCCGTGCTGCGTCCGAAGTCGCCGATGTTCACACCCGTGAGCACTATCTCTTTCGCCCCTTCGCGTAGCGCCTGCTCTGCCTGCGCCACGATGTCGGCAATAGACGCATTGCGCGACCGCCCGCGCGCCAAAGGAATGGTGCAATACGTGCAGAAATAGTTACACCCGTCCTGCACTTTCAGGAAGCACCGTGTCCTGTCGTCCCACGAGCAGGCAGGAAAGAAAGAATCCTTTGAGGATGAAGGATGAAGGACACAAGATGAAGGACTTTCTTGGGATGAAGGATGAAGGACACAAGATGAAGGACTTATTACCTTTGTCTCTGAGGTCTCAGAGTCGGTACTATTTAGTCTTTCATCTTTTATCCTTAATCCTTCATCCAATATGCTATTCTGTCTTTCATCCTTTATCCTTAATCCTTCATCCAACGTCTTTATTATCTCCACCACCCTATCCTTTTCGTTTGCGCCTACCACATAGTCCACCTCGGGCATCGCACTTATCTCCTGCCCCTTCAACGCGGCATAGCAGCCCGTTACTATCAGCACCGCCTGCGGGTGCTGCCGACGCAGGCGATGGATAGCCTGCCGCCCCTTGTGGTCTGCCGCATCCGTCACCGAACAGGTGTTCAGCACCACCACATCCGCCTCCTCGCCCTGCTTGGCGCGCACATGCCCCAGCCCGAGCAACGCCTTACCTATCGCGCTGCTCTCCGCAAAATTCAACTTACAACCTAATGTGCAGAATACTATTTTCATACCTCACTTCCTTGAAGCTCTCACCTTGATACAAAAAACGGCTGCAAAAGTATAAAAATTCACGTTACTTAGTGTCGGTCTCGTAACGCATCTTGAGGGTGTAGAGGATAGCCTCCGACTGACGAAGAGCGTTGCGTTTCTTTTGCCCAGCAGCGAAGATAAAAGTCTCAGCGGTAACCACTCGTCCGTTGGCTTGGTCTAATCGCGACAGACTCACATACGGTCCTCCCATCGCCTCGCCGTTCTTTATCTTCCATAGTCCACGCACCTCCGTTGCGTAGAAGCCTTCATCGGGTTCGTTCGCCAGCGAGGGTACTACCCTACTCTGTGGCGGAAAGACACGGTACTCCGTACCCATGTAGGAACCTTCGACCGAGGCGGTGATGACCCTACCGAGCACTTCGTCGCGCATGGCATTGAGATGGTCAAGGGAGAACATCAGCTCGCTGGTGTAATCGTAGGCATAGACGACAAGGTCGCGTCGCATGGAACCCTTGTTGTTGCAGCACCAGACAAGCCGCACCGGCGCATCACCCGTATCCCGACCACTGACCTCTGACCACTGACCACTTATCACCGTGTCCAT
>JBJECI010000042.1:0-3059 GCA_051870915.1 Paludibacteraceae bacterium | reverse complement strand
TCTATTTTTTGAGAAATACTTGTATATCTCAAAAAAAAGTAGTAACTTTGCGAGCAAATTATCTAAATAATTTAAATAGCCTATGTCGCCCACGATTACCATCTTTTGCAAAAACACCAAGCAGTACTACGATGTCCCCCGTGGCATCTCGCTCATCGAACTCAAAGAGCGCATAGGCATCAGCCTGCCTTACCCTGTAGTCGCGGCGCATGTCAACTATAAGGCGGAGAACCTCGATTTCCTCCTCTACAAACCCAAAGACGTGGAGTTCCTCGATGCCAGCAGCGCCAGCGGCATCCGTTGCTACACCCGCACCCTGAACATGATTCTCGCTTGCGCCATCCATGAGCTCTACCCGCAGGCAGACCTCCGTGTCGAGCACCCCATCAGCAAGGGATACTACTGCACCATCCGATGGAAGAAAGACCACGAGCAAACGCTCACCCCCGATATGATTAGCGCCATCAAAGAGCGCATGCAGCAAATCATACGCGAAGACCGCAAAATCGTCGAGGAGGAGAAGCAGACCAAAGAGGTTATCAAGATGTTCGGCGAGCGGGCAGACGGCGAGAGCACTATCTTTGAAACGCTCGGTAATCCCTATTGCCGCTACTTCCGAATGGGTAACTATATCGACTACTACACCTCTATTCTCATGCCTTCCAGCGGATACGTTACCGTCTTCGACTTGGAGCCTTACTACGACGGTATGCTCCTCCGAGTACCCGGCATGAAGAACCCCCTCGAACTCGAAGAGTCTGTTCCCATGGGCAAGATGTTTGATGTCTTCCGAGAGTACGGAGACTGGAATAAACTGCTGGATATCAACAACGTAGCCGATTTTAATGTCGCATGCCGAAACAACAAGAGTTTCGTGATGATTAAACTTGCGGAAGCCCTTCACGAGAAGAAAATCGCCCTTATTGCAGACGATATCGCTGCGCGAAAGGGCACACGCTTTGTCCTCATCTCGGGACCATCTTCCTCGGGAAAGACCACCTTCTCCAAGCGATTGCAGATACAGTTGCTCGTCAATGGTATCAAACCCGTCATCATCTCGATGGATAACTATTTCGTGAACCGTGTAGATACCCCCCGCGATGAGAACGGAGACTGGGATTTTGAGAACATCAATGCCCTCGACCTCCCCTATTTCCGCCGGCAGATGAGCGACCTGCTCGAAGGCAAAGAGGTCGAACTCCCCACCTATTCCTTCGAGAAAGGCGAGCGAATCTTCGAGGGAAAACGGCTCCGACTCGACAAAGACAGCGTCATCATCCTCGAGGGACTCCATGCGCTCAACCCTTCGCTGCTGCCCAATATCCCCCGTGAGGCGACCTACAAAATCTTTGTCTCCGCCCTCACCACTATCAATATCGACAACCACAACTGGATTCCCACCATCGATATCCGCCTCCTCCGCCGCATAGTCCGCGACTACAAATACCGCAACTATTCCGCTCGCGAGACCATATCCCGTTGCCCCTCCGTCATGAGGGGTGAAGAGAAGTGGATTTACCCCTTCCAGGAGGAAGCCGACGTGATGTTCAACTCCGCCTTGCTCTTCGAGTTGGCGGTACTCAAACGACACGCCGAGCCTATCCTTGCCGAAGTACCGAAGTTCTGCGACGAATATACCGAAGCACACCGACTGATAAAGTTCTTGCAGTACTTCGTAGCAATACCCGAGAAAGAAATACCGCCCACCTCCCTCCTCCGTGAGTTCGTCGGTGGCAGTTCATTCAGATACTAAACAAAAGGAATATGAAAAAACAACTATTGATATGGATGACTCTCCTGCCTGCTGTGCTTTGGGCGAACGACAGCATAAGCAGCATAGAAGCAGACACCCTTTCTGTCTCGCACTTGCTGGAGACGGCTGTCGCTGATACCGCTCTCATAGAGAACGATTCCCTGCAAAAAACTTATATCTTGGACGATATGCCCCTCGTTCGAGTGCAGCAGGATACCCTGATAGAGGCGCTGCTCAAAGAGAAAATATATGGCAAATCCGAGCAGATAGAGATAGACGGTTTCCGTGTGCAAATCTTTTCTTCCAACCGCCAGCAGACGGCAAAAGAGGAAGCACTCGTCTTGGAGAAAAAGATGACCGAAGCCCTCTCTACTGCCGTCTATGTTACCTATCTTGCGCCTTTCTGGAAAGTGCGCCTCGGCAACTTCCGTACATACGAAGAAGCCAATGAGTTCAAAGCACAACTAATCACACAATTTCCTGAATTGCAAGGAGATACATATATCGTTCGCGATAAAATACAAGTACGCAAATAACAAAAACGACGCAAAAAACGTAAACTACGTAAACAACGAAAACTACGTAAAACTATGACCCTGCAAGCATTCAACCCCAATCCCGATACCACCAAGCAACTCGAAGAACAAGTTTATCAAGTATTGACCGCTTTGGGGGAAGACCCCCATCGCTCTGGCTTGGAGAAAACACCCCACCGTGTGGGCGAAGCCCTGCAATTCCTCACCAAAGGATACCAAGAAGACCCCGAAGCAATACTCCGCTCCGCACTCTTTGAGGAGGATTACCGCCAGATGGTGGTTGTCAAAGACATTGATTTCTACTCCCTCTGCGAGCACCACATGCTGCCTTTCTTCGGCAAAGCACATGTGGCATATATCCCTAATGGAAAAATCACGGGCTTAAGCAAGATAGCCCGTGTAGTGGATGTCTTCGCGCGCCGTCTGCAAGTACAAGAGCGCATGACCACGCAAATAAAAGACTGCATTCAAAACACCCTCAATCCACTTGGAGTGATGGTCGTTATCGAGGCAGAGCACCTCTGCATGCAGATGCGTGGTGTACAAAAACCCCATTCCCTAACCACCACCTCCGACTTCACAGGAGCCTTCACTCACCTCGAAACCCGCAACGAATTCCTCCGCCTCATCAAAGGTTAATATAAAAACGCTCTCCAAGAGAGATGTGGTAACTTCTTGAAGAGCGTAAACGTATAAAGAAAATAATGGTAATGACTCACTACTGTCCATTAAAAAATATTAACGAGTAATATTCTTCAAAAATCGAGTTC
>JBJECI010000041.1:0-58177 GCA_051870915.1 Paludibacteraceae bacterium | reverse complement strand
TCAACGATGTCCTGATACAAAAGTGTCAACGATGTCTTGATACATGGCAATTAACTGTTAATTATTACTTATTCAGCACGCCGAGGGCTTTGCCTACTTTGACGAACGCTGCCACGCCTTTGTCCAATTGCTCGCGGGTATGAGCGGCGGAGAGTTGCACGCGGATACGCGCCTGTCCCTGCGGCACAACGGGGTAGTAGAAGCCCGTAACATAGATACCCTCTTCTTGCAAAGCGGCTGCAAACTCTTGGCTCAGACGAGCGTCGTAGAGCATCACGGCGCAGATAGCCGACTGCGTGGGCTTGATGTCGAACCCAGCCTCTTTCATGCGGGCAACGAAATAGTCGGTATTGGCATGCAGGCGGTCTTGCAACTCGTTGCTGCGAGTCAGTATCTCGAAGGTCTTGATCCCCGCGGCAGCAATCATCGGGGGGATGGAGTTGCTGAACAGGTACGGACGACTACGCTGGCGCAACAGGTCGATAATCTCCTTCTTACCCGTGGTGAAGCCGCCCACAGAGCCGCCGAACGCCTTGCCGAGCGTGCCCGTGATAATCTCTATCTTCCCGCGCAGGTCATATTGTTCGGTTACGCCGTGTCCCGTCTTGCCGACCACACCCGCGGAGTGGCTCTCGTCCACCATCACGAGGGCGTTGTATTTCTGCGCGAGTTCATAAATCTTATCCAGCGGGCAGACATTACCGTCCATGGAGAACACGCCGTCGGTGGCAATGATACGGAAACGCTGTGCCTGTGCTTTCTTCAGTTGCTCCTCAAGGTCAGCCATATCGCCGTTGGCATAGCGGTAACGCACAGCCTTGCACAGACGCACGCCGTCGATGATAGACGCGTGGTTGAGGGCATCGGAGATGATAGCGTCTTGGTCGGTCAAGAGAGGCTCAAACAAACCGCCATTGGCGTCGAAGCAAGCCGCATAGAGGATGGTATCCTCTGTGCCGAAGAAGTCGGAGATGGCTTGCTCCAACTGCTTGTGGGTGTCCTGCGTGCCGCAGATAAAGCGCACCGAAGCCATGCCGTAGCCGCGAGCGTCCATGCGCTCTTTGGCTGCCTGAATAAGTTCCGCGTTGTCGGCAAGCCCGAGGTAGTTGTTCGCGCAGAAGTTGATAACATCCTTGTTGCCTTCCACCTTGATGGCTGACGATTGAGGAGTGATAATCACGCGTTCGTTCTTGTACAGACCGGCGTCTTTGATGTCTTGCAAAGTAGCCTGCAAGTGGGCTTGAAAGTCTGAATACATGGTATGTAAGTGTTTAGTAATTTGTTCCCGCAATGAGAAATTAATGAATAATTACATGATAATTATATGTTTACAAGTTCAGCGTCTCAGCGCAAAGCGCGGTCTGCCAGCAAGACCCCGATGGCGGCGGTGGAGAGCATGAGGAGCACATCTCGCAGGTCTATCACGCCGCGGGCAAGGCTGCGGTAGTGGTCTTGCAAAAGCACCCAATAGAGCACGAAGCAACCCAAGGCGCCGAGGATGAAGCAGACTATCTGACTGCGGCTGAGTGTGGCAGCCACCAAGCCTATTCCGAGGAAGGCGGCACTAAGCAATATCAGTCCGATAAACGCCCCAGCAAACGCCCCCGCGTCGAGGTTCCCCATCGGCTCTGCCATATACGCTACGGCGAAGTAGTGCACTACGCAAGGCAGCAAAGCAATCAGCATGAGCAACCATGCAGCGAAGAACTTCCCGCATACCAGCCGCCAAACAGGCACCCGCTTGCTGCGGAGCAAGTCCCACATGCCGGAGTTGCGCTCCTCGGCAAACAGCCGCATAGTCAGCGCTGGACAGAGCAACATCAGTAGCCATGGCGACAACTGAAACAGTCCGTCCACCTGCGCATAGCCTGATTCTACGATGTTCCACTCCCCGGGAATGACCCAAAGAAACAAACTAATCGCCAGCAGATACAACCCGATAACGATATACGCTATCGGCGTAGAGAAATAGTATGCTAATTCTTTGCGAAACATTTCTTGTTAATTAAGAATTTAGAATTAAGAATTATGAGACGTTGGAATTATGAATTATCAGGGCATGGGCACTCATAATTCATAATTCATAATTCATAATTTTTATTTCTCCGTCTTCGGGAAGATAGCCCAAAAGGCAATAGCAATGACGGCTGCAAATCCTGCGAAGATAAACCAACTCATCTGCCAGCCCGACCAGATATCTACGGCACTTGCACCTGCACTCTCTTTTGCATAGACGAAATGGTTCACAACGGCTTGCGCTGCAAGAGTTCCAATGGTAGCACCAAAACCGTTGGTCATCATCACGAACAGACCTTGCGCCGATGAACGCAACTCCTTCCGTGCCTCTTTGTCCACAAACAGCGAGCCGGAGATGTTGAAGAAGTCAAAAGCAAAGCCATAGACAATGCAACTCAGTACAAACAGCAGCACATTCGGGAACGAGGGATTGCCGGCTCCGAACAACCCGAAACGCAGCACCCAAGCGAACATCGAAAGGAGCATGACCGTCTTGATACCAAACCGCTTGAGGAAGAAAGGAATGAACAAGATACATACCGCCTCGCAAATCTGCGAGATGGAAATCAGCAGGTTAGGGTGCTGCACGGCAAAGGTGTCGGCAAACTCGTCAATATGCTTGAAACTATCCAAGAACGGATTAGCATAGCCGTTGGTTACCTGCAAGCACATACCCAGCAACATACTGAATACAAAGAAGATAGCCATCTTCTTCTCTTTGAAGAGCGCAAAGGCTTCCAGTCCCATGGCTTCCACCCAACTCTGCTTCTTCTCGGGCTTGCCTTTTACGGGGCATGCCGGCAGAGAGAGCGCGTAGAAAGCAAGCAGGATGCTCAGTCCGCCGCTGACGGCAAACTGCAAACTGGTGGCTTGCAGACCGCACAAGTCCACCACCCACATCGTGGCGATGAAACCTACTGTGCCCAACACACGAATAGGCGGGAAGTCCTTCACGGTATCCAGCCCTGCCACATCCAATGCGTTGTATGCCACCGAGTTGCTCAGCGCCAGCGTCGGCATAAAGAACGCCACCGACAAAGTGTAGAGCGTGAACAGCGGGGCAAACAATACTGCCTCGCCGGCAACAAGACCGTAGATGCTTGCACTAATCATAAATCCGCCTGCCAGGAAATGACATAGGCTGAGTGCTTTCTGCGCGGGTATCCAGCGGTCGGCGATGATACCGAACAGTGCCGGCATAAACAGGCTGACGATACCCTGTACCGAATAGAACCAACCGATATTCATCCCCATGCCATGGTTAGCAAGATAGTTTCCCATGCTGGTCAGATACGCTCCCCAAACGGCAAACTCGAGGAAGTTCATTAGCATTAGCCGTAGTTTCATGTGTTTCATAGTGTATATATTTTTCGTAGTTTTTGTTACATATCTTTTATGCTTAATCCTTGTTGGGCTATTTGGTAGCCTTTCAGTTGGCGTGTGGCTTGTAGGAATATGTCTATCTTTTCATGCAAAACCTGTTCGTGATAAGCTTCCGAATTGCGCTTTATTTCATAGAATATAGCAGTCTTATCTAACTCATTGACTCCAATCAAGTCAATCTCCGTTTCTCCGTTTCTGCTCCACCAACCGCCTATGCGCGTGTATTTCTGCCGCTCTATAAAAACGTCCTTGAAATAGGCTTCCAGCCGTTTGCCGGTGAAGGTGTCGTAATCGGCATCTATCAATGTGCGCAGTTGCGGATAAGCACCTACCTCCAGCATATAATTGTATTTGAATACATAGCGGAACCAGAAAATAAGAAAACTATCGTGCAACTCGTACCGTATATTTTTGGAGGTAGTGGAAAAGAGGGGAACTTGTTTGCGAATCAGTCCGTAGATATTCTCCAAAGAAGAAAGGTATCCGCCAATCTCTTTGCCTACAATATCTTCCAACTGGTTGCGCTGCGTATGCCCTGTGGAAATAGCGGATAAGATGGAGAAATACACTCCGTAGTCCCTACCAAATTCCTCTATGAGAAAATTCTTTCCTTCGTTGATGAAGATGGAGTTCGGTCGAATGATATAGTCCAGCATCTTTTGCTTGGTAGTAGCACCTGCGTCCATCAACAGTTCTACGTATTTGGCAACCCCTCCTGTTAGGGCATAGAGTGCCAGCAAATCATCAGGCTGATATTGAGGATTGTAGGTATGCAGAATCTCTTTCAAGACCGATGGGGCGAAGGGCGTGAGCAAAATCTGTTGTGTCTGCCGTCCGTACAAAGGTTCTGCTTTATCCTCAAAGAGTTTCTGCATAAGCGATTTCACCGAACCGCCAACAATCAGATTTATTTTAGCCGTGGATTTATACAAGTCCCATAACTTTTGCATCTCGCTATAAATACCTGCATTCACGCGCTTGAAATCCTGAAACTCGTCAATAAAAAGGGTGATAGTGCGTGATTGGGCTTGCTGCAAAATCAGTTCAAACAACGTGGCAAATCGATCTACCTTACCGATGATGGGAATGTGCAGTTTGGTGCTAATCTCCTGTGCAAAATCACTACATAGGTCTGTCTCTGTCTTTTTTGCAACAAAGAAGTATAAGAATGGAATCTCTTTGTACGCATGCAATACCAACGAAGTCTTCCCGATACGTCTCCGCCCGGATAATACCGTGAATTGTGCGGTCGTTTCCGACTGCTTCAACGTGGCTTGTAGCCACTCTGTTTCTCGTTGTCTATCAAAGAATTGCATAATCAGTGGTGCTTCGCGTATTTTTCGTTATGTTCGTTACTTTTGTATTTTTCGTAGTTTTCGTAGTTTTCGTTGTATACCTTGTTCCGAAATGACGGTTACGGAAATAGCGGTTACGGAACTATTGAAGTGCAGCGATGGCGCTCTCAATGGTTTTACATTCAATGATTTGTGTGTATCCGTTTTCTTGTCTCTGACGTGGTAGAAAGCGACTGATAGTAACAACATCCAGCATTTTTTGTACAAACGATGAAGCATTGACAATCTCAATGTTTCCTCGTTGCTTGATGGTGCATAACTCGTCCGCAGCCGAACGGGATAATACCTCAACACCTTCCATGTCCAACAGATATTGATTGCTTTCGTTCAGCGTTTGTGCTAACTGCTCTACCAATTGGCGAGTGCGAATTTGAGAGCCATATAACTCCTTAAGGTGCAAAATCTGTTTCACAATCGTGTAGTCTATATGTGGATGTTTTCAAAACCTATGCAAGGAAATTGCGTTTTGGTAATGAATTAATGAATAATTATATGGTAATTATACGTTTTAGCAAAAATATTTGTTGAAATAAAAGTTTTGCAAATCAAATATATGTGTCTCAACAAATTAACGAATCATTACACGATAATTAATGTTAAAAGTTCCTTTTGCGATAATTATACGTTCTCGTAACGTGAGTATCAGAACTCGCTGGTGAAGTGGAACTTGATATGCTTGTAGTCGTTCTGCGCCATTTGGAGGACATATGCACTGTCCGCCATAAAGACATCGCGATCGTCTTTGTCGAATGCCATATACTGCGCTTTGCGCTTCTTGAACATCTCCAACTCCGCCGCGTCATCGCTCTCTATCCAGCAGGCTTTGTACATCTGCAACGGTTCCCAGCGACATTTGGCGTTGTATTCATGCTCCAAGCGATATTGTATCACCTCAAACTGCAACTGCCCCACGGTGCCGATAATCTTGCGTCCGTTCATCTGACTGACAAAGAGTTGCGCCACACCTTCGTCCATCAGTTGGTTCACGCCTTTGTCGAGTTGTTTCTGTTTCATCGGGTCGGCGTTCTCTATGTATTTGAACATCTCCGGCGAGAACGACGGCAGCCCCTTGAAATGCAGGTCCTCGCCTGCCGTCAGCGTGTCGCCTATTTTGAAGTTGCCGGTATCGGGCAAGCCGATGATATCGCCCGCAAACGCTTCGTCCACGGTCTCCTTGCGCTGCGCCATGAAGCAGGTCGGCGACGAGAAACGCATCTGCTGGTTCTTGCGCACGTGTTTATAATAGGTGTTGCGCTCGAACTTACCGCTGCATATCTTAAAGAACGCAATGCAAGAACGGTGGTTGGGGTCCATATTCGCGTGAATCTTAAAGCAGAAGCCCGTGAACTTGTCTTCCATAGGCTCCACTTTCCGCTCCACGGCATCCACGGGAAGCGGGGAGGGGGCAATACGCACGAAGCACTCTAATAACTCCTTCACGCCGAAGGTGTTGAGGGCAGAGCCGAAGAAGACGGGTGCCAACTCGCCCGCGAGGTAGTCTGCGTGGGAGAAGGGGTTATACACGCCCTCTATCATCTCCAAGTCTTCTTGCAGTTTCGCCGCATCTTGCTCGCCTACCAACTCGGCTATCAGCGGGTCGTTCACATCGTCAAAGCGCAGCGACTCGGTAACATGCGTCTTGTCGGGCTGGTAGAGGTCGAGGGTAGATTGGAAGATGTTGTACACGCCTTTGAAGCGCGGACCGCTGTTGATAGGCCAACTGAGCGGGCGCACATGAATACCCAACTCTTGTTCTACTTCGTCTAATAAATCAAACGGGTCTTTACCCTCGCGGTCCATCTTGTTGATAAAGACCATCACAGGTGTCTTACGCATGCGGCATACCTGCATCAATCGGCGTGTTTGTGTCTCCACACCCTTCGCAGCGTCTATCACAATAATCACCGAGTCCACGGCAGTCAGTGTGCGGAATGTGTCCTCCGCAAAGTCTTGGTGTCCGGGGGTGTCAAGGATATTGATATGATAGACTGTCTCGCCTCGCTGTTCTCCGTTGATGTCCGTTAATGAACCGTTAATCGTTTGGTTAGCAGGTTTGTAGTCAAATCCCATGACGGAGGTTGCCACGGATATACCGCGCTGTTTCTCTATCTCCATCCAGTCAGAGGTAGCGGTCTTGCGTATCTTGTTCGACTTGACGGCACCCGCCACATGAATAGCGCCTCCGTAGAGGAGCAGTTTCTCGGTCAGAGTAGTCTTACCCGCATCGGGGTGTGAGATAATGGCGAACGTCCGCCGCCTAAGTATTTCCTGTTGTTCGTTTGTCGAGAGCATTGAGCGTTTATTTTGATGAAAGATTAGCGTAGCGGTCTTTAATCCAATACTGCCACCACTTCTATCTCTACCAGTCCACCTTTGGGCAGTTGGGCTACTGCTACGGCGGAGCGAGCGGGGAAGGGGGCTTTGAAGAGGGTGGAGTACACCTCATTCAGCGTGGCAAAGTTCGCCATATCGGTGAGGAAGACCGTGGTCTTCACTACATGGCTTGCGTCCGTGCCTGCTGCCTCCAAGATAGCGGCTACGTTCTTCACCGACTGCTCTGCTTGGCTGCGGAAGTCCGTGCCTGCAAAGTCGCCTGTCTTGGGGTCAATACCGAGTTGTCCGCTCGCAAAGAGCATGCCGTTAGCCACTACTGCTTGGCTGTATGCGCCTATTGCTGCCGGCGCGTTGGGAGTGTTGATAATCATAGTATAACTTCGTGTTGATAACTTCGTGTTAGTAACTTCGTGTTTGGAACTTCGTGTTTGTTACTTTGTGTTAGTAACTTCGTGTTTGGAACTTCGTGTTTGGGAACTTCGCTTCGCTCCGTGTACAGCCCGAAGGGCTTCCGTACAGCCCCAAAGGGGCTTCTTTACACGCAGTTCCCTACACGCAGTTTCTTACAGCCCAAGGCGCTTCCGAATATCCTTCGGCAGGGCGTCTTTGTGGAGAAGCACATCGTTGGTCTTGTATTGCATGAACGCCTCCGACACGTACCAGATACCTTTGTAGTCGCTCTTCTGCGTGCCCCACGAGTTCTTCACCATGTAGTAGCGCTTGCCGTTCTGGTCTTTCGCCACGCCGAAAATCTGCATGCCGTGGTCGTCGGTGGTCTCCCAACTGTCGAACGCCTGTTGCCGCATCTCCTGCGTGATGGTCATCTCCGGCAGCGGTTTCTTGGTCAACTCCTCGCGCTTGTCTGCCTCCGACAGCCCGAGCCAGTGCGCCATATCCGAGCCCGTGAGGTCGGCTCCCTTGTCTGCATCGGGCATCACGCCGATACCTTTGCGGGTGAAGCCCACCTCCGACACATCCGCACCCCAAGCCAGCGTGTAGCCCTGCGCCAGCGCGTGGTCGATGATACGCATCATGTCCTCCATCGGCACGTTGTACATCTGGTCCATGCGCCAGTTATCGGGCACCTCGAGGGCAAACTGTGTGTAGAAAGGATGGTGGGTGTAGGAGGTAATGCTCACATAATCATCGGCATTCAGCCCGAGAGACGCAGCAAACGACTGCGGCGTGTACTCCTTGCCTTCGTAGGTAAAAGTCTCGGGGCACTCGCCCAAATAGGTGTCGTAGATGGCTTGCAGTCCTTTCTTCCACACGGGCGTCAGTTTCTTTAGCCGCCCGTTGGTGAGCGCACTCACATAGCCTTCCGCCAGCGCGTCCAACTCGTTGTGCACGGGCAGCGTGTCGGCAGCCGTTGCTCCGTACTGTATGCCCGGCATCGCCTCTTGCGGCACCAGCCCGTAGTTCTTCAAGCAGTAAATCACATCGTATGCCGACCCGCCCGGGGCGAACTCTGCGGTGCCGTACATGCGCACCACGTACTCGGCGCGGTCCATCATCGTGTGGTGCACCACGAACATCTCGCTCAGGTCGTACTCGCCTTTGCCCATGCGCAGCAACTCGCTCTCGAGGAATCCGATGGTCGAGAAACTCCAGCAAGTGCTGCTGCGGTGTTGGTTCTTCACGGGCGTAATGCCAATGCTGTCCACCGTGGTGAACACAAAGCCTTCCGGCACCGAGTCTGCCGCCACAACGGCACTATCCTGCTGCGCGTGCAGCGGCAACGAAAGCGCAAAAGCGCATAGAGCAATAAAAAGGGTCTTTCTTTGCATATTCATTGTGTGTTTAGTTAGTACAGAATACGGATTCCGCCTATTTACAAAATCCGCCGCAAAGATACTCTTTTTTTTCGGGATATGCAAATTTTGCCGTGAAAATAATGAAAAAACGGAGATAGAGGGAAGAAAGGCTGCAGACTCACCATATAATGTGAGTTTTGTCCTCCTATCGAGTCCCTACAATCACCCGCGAATCACCCGCGATTATCTCGGTGGAGTTTCGGTAAGCATGCGACAATCACCTACGAATCACCTATGAATCACCTACGAATCACCTATGAATCACCTATGAATCACCTAAGATTGTCGGCTGAACAGTTCGAGGAGGAAGGATGGGTAGAACGGAGGGGTAGATAGGCGGGTGAAAGGGCAGAGGGAGGGGATAGGGGAATAGAGGGGGGATGGAGTTTGATAAAGGGCTATCGGGTATGGGGAGAGGGTGAGATGGGGCTATCGGGTATAGGGAGAGGGTGAGATAGGGCGTGAGGGTATAGGGAGAGGGTGAGATGGGGCGTGAGGGGTGGCATTTTGTATGGGGAGTGGAAAAAAGTGCAATTTCTTTTGCATATTTCAAAAAATAGCAGTAACTTTGCGGCGCAATTTCAAAATGTCAAATACTGCAATGAAAGCGTTAGTCAAACGGTATGCCGAGCGGGGCATCTGGATGGAAGATGTGCCGATGCCCGAGGTAGGCGTGAACGATGTGTTAATCAAGGTGAAGAAAGCCGCGATATGCGGTACGGACCTGCACATGTATAAGTGGGACAAGTGGTCGCAGAGCCACTGCACGCCGCCTTACACGATGGGGCATGAGTTCGTGGGCGAGGTTGTGGAGACAGGTGCCGGCGTGCGCAACGCGAAAGTGGGCGACCGCGTAACCGCCGAGGGGCATATCGTGTGCGGACACTGCCGCAACTGCCGCCGCGGCATGGGGCATGTATGCGAGAACAGCCTGTCGGTGGGTATCTTCGGCAAAGACGGCGCGTTTGCGGAGTACGTTACTATTCCCGAGAGCAACATCGTGCATGTGCGCCCCGAGATTCCCGATGACTTCGCGGCGATAATGGACCCGTTCGGCAACGCGACGCACACGGCGTTGGCATTCCCCTTGCTGGGTGAGGATGTGCTGATTACGGGCGCGGGACTGATTGGTACGATGGCGGCGGGTATTTGCCGCTACGCCGGCGCGAAGCATATCGTGGTAACCGACCTCAATCCGCTGCGGCTGGAGATAGCGAAGAAGATGGGTGCGACGCTGACCGTGGACGGGTCGAAAGGCGAGACCGTGGAGCAGGCGATGAAGCAGTTGGGTATCAAGGGCTTCGACGTGGGATTAGAGATGTCGGGTGCGCCGGCTGCTTTCAACGATATGATTGCGCACATGTACAAGGGCGCGAACATTGCGCAACTCGGTATCCTGCCTGACGACACGAAGGTGAACTGGTCGGACGTGATATTCAATGCACTGACTATCAAAGGCATAACGGGGCGCCGCATGTGGGAGACGTGGTATCAGATGGAGCAGATGTTGCTCGGAGGTCTTGACCTCTCGCCCGTGATTACGCACCGATTTGCCTTTGAGGACTTCCAAAAGGGCTTTGACATCATGGAGTCGGGGCAATGCGGAAAGGTGCTGCTGGAGATTGGATAAGGGTAAACGTATTTTTCGTTGTTTTCGTAGTTACGTATTTTACGTACGCAACGAAACATACAAACAATGAGAGCACGTAAACAACCAAGAACATTTTTATTTCAACAAATATTTTCAAAAATTGTTCAAATATATTTTCATTAACATATAATTTACGTGTAATTTATCATTAATTCATTATCAAAAACATATAGCGATAAATCGCTAATTCACTAACAATCAAATAAAAATGAAAATGAAGAAACTAATTGTATCTGCTTTGGCTTTGCTGAGCACCTTTGGTTTGGCTTTCGGACAATCTCGCGAGGGATTGACGGAGTACAAACTGGACAATGGTTTGACCGTTTTGCTATGGGAAGACCATGACCAGCCGGACGTAACCGGCTATGTGGCAGTGCGCGCCGGTTCTATCGACGAGCCTGCTGAATACACGGGTTTGGCGCACTACTTGGAGCACATGCTCTTCAAGGGAACCGACCGTATCGGTGCGCTGGACTGGGAGAAAGAGAAAGTGCACTATGAGAACATCATCGCGCTGTACGACTCCTGCGCGGTAGAGACCGACGAGGCAAAGCGTCAGTACTACATCACGCGTATCAATGAGGAGTCAATCGAGGCGGCGAAGTACGCTACCTGCGAGGACTTCTTCATCCTGATGGACGGTATCGGCGCGACGGGCGTGAACGCCTTCACGTCCTACGACATGACCTGCTACCACAACTCGTTCCCCGCGTCGAACATGTACAAGTGGCTGACTATCTTCTCGGACCGTCTGATTAACCCCGTGTTCCGTACGTTCCAAGCGGAGTTGGAGAACGTGTTTGAGGAGTACAACATGTACCAAGACAACGTGTCGTCGCATATCCGCCAAGAGTTGTTCGGCAAGTTGTACGCCGGCAGTCCCTACGAGCGCGACGTGATTGGTCTGCCCGAGCACCTGAAGAACCCGCGCTTGAGCAAACTGATTGAGTTCTACAACACATGGTATGTGCCCAACAACATGGCGCTTATCCTCGTGGGTGATTTCGACTCGGAGCGCACGAAGCCGATGATTGCCGAGACCTTCGGTCGTCTGCAGCCGCAAGACCTGCCCGAGCGCAAGAGTTACCCGAAGGCTGAGATGACGGGCAACTACAAATATAAGATTGGCTACTATCCCCAAATCTGCTGGGCATACGACGGTGTGAAAGTTACCGATGATGACGCACTGGCACTGCAATTCGTGGTTTCGCTGCTGAACAACGGCGCGAACACGGGTCTGCTTGACCGTGTTACGATGGACGGTGAGGTATTGGGCGCAGGCGTTTCTTTCGATGCACGCCGCGACCAAGGTCGTATCCTCGTACAGGCAGTGCCCTACTACGATGCGAACCAACGCGCATACGAGTCGAATGCCGCTACCGAGAAAATCGTGATGGCAGAGATTAACAAGATTAAGAACGGCGATATACCCGACTGGCTGATTAAGACTGTGAAGGCAGAGTACGACCAGGACTTCAAGTTGGAGTTTGAGGACCCCGAGTCGAAGATTTGGGAATTGCTGAACTGCTTCATCTACGACATGCCGCTGGATAATATATTCACGCAGAATGCTAAGATTCAGGCACTTACGAAAGAGGACATCCAGCGCGTGGCAAAGAAGTACTTCGACGCGAGCCACATGACGCTGACCTTCGAGGAAGGTACGCCGAAGAAAAACAAACTGGCGAAACCGAAGATTGAGTCGCTGGATTTGATTAACGGTCAGGAGACAGAGTACGCCAAGGCGTTCAAGCAACTGCCGAGCGACCCTATCAAGCAGACTTTCATGGACATGAACGACGTTACCGTTACGCCGATTGACGAGAATATCACCCTGCACTATGGTGCTAACCCCAAGAATGATATCTTCTCGCTGACACTGCGCTATGGCGTTGGTTCGGGCAAGAAGCCGATGCTGGAGCCCGTGGCTGAATTGATGAACATGTCGGGTATCATGCCGGGCGTGAATCCGCAGGAGTTCCGCCGCCAGTTGGCAGAGTTGGGCGGTCGTTGCGGATACGGCGTGGATAGGAGTTATTTCTATGTAAGTATCTACGGCGATGAGGCTCACTTGGCAGAGATTTGTCAGTTGGTACAGCGTCAGATGCTCTTCCCGAAGTTCGAGCAAAAGCAGTTTGAGGCAGTGAAGGGTAGCGAGTTGTCGAACCGTTTCATGCTGTCGAAGATTGACCGAGTACAGTCTGCAGCGTTGTTGGAGTATGTTCTCTACGGCGAGCAGTCGGATTATATTGATGTAGTGCCGTTTATGGATATCTACTACCTCGATGAATCAAAGTTAAAAGCCGAGTTCCTATCGGCTACGCGCTACGCGCTGGATATCTACTACTGCGGTCAGAAACCTGTGGAGGAAGTGAAGACCGTCCTGACCGGCAACCTGCCGCTGCAAGAGGGCGTGAAACCTTCTACCTCGCCCGTTATCCGCGATCGCAAGGCATACGACAAGCGCCAAATCTACTTCTTGCCGAACAGCAACGTACAGCAGGCGACCATCTACTTCTATTTCGAGGGTGTGCCCTACGACAAGGAGCAGGATGTGCTCTTCCAAGCCTTCAACCAGTACTTCTCCAGCGGTTTCACCGGACTGGTATTGGATGAGATTCGGGAGAAACGCTCCATGGCTTATACCGCTTACGGTTTTATGTCTGAGGGCGCTCGTCCGGGCAAGAACTCCTGCTTCATGGGCTATATCGGTACGCAGAGCGACAAAGCGGCAGACGCCATCGAGGTGTTTATGAACCTTGTGGACTCTATGCCGGAGTATCCCGAGCGTATTGAGGCAGTGAAAGCCGCATTGCGCCAGAATGCACAAATCAGCAAGCCTACCTTCCGCGGCAAGACGCGCACCTACGACTACTGGAAAGAGATGGGCTACAACGAGGACCCCGCTCTCTACAACAAGGAAGCGATTGATAATCTGACGTTTGACCAAATCAAGGAGTTCTATCAGCAGTACATCCAAGGCAAGCCGATGACTATCATCCTTGTAGGCGACCCCAAACTGATTGACCAGAAAGCGCTGCAAGCGAAGTACGGCAAGTTCATCAAACCCTCAAAGGCAAAACTCTTCGCCCCGCTGGATTTGGACTTCTAAACGTATCTCGTTGATAATGAGACAATCGACTGCTCGGGTAGGGTAGTCGATTGTTTTTTAGGGGGCAGTATTAGTACGTAAGCGGAAGTGTAAGCAAGTGGTAAAAAAACGCGGGAAAACGAATAATGTTCTTGTAAATATCAAAAAAAAGCAGTATCTTTGCAAGC
This sequence comes from Paludibacteraceae bacterium, assembly GCA_051870915.1. Lineage (GTDB taxonomy): Bacteria > Bacteroidota > Bacteroidia > Bacteroidales > Paludibacteraceae > Colicola. Next base: position 44,345 of record JBJECI010000041.1, on the reverse strand, counting down.
GCAATGTTGTAAAGGATATGAATGCTGCAAATGATGCAATAATGCCGATTTATAGGGCGATTTGTGAAGAGGGATTTTCTTCGCATACTTTGCAACGAATTGATGACTATACAAACGATATTCTCAATGGAAGAACAAATTTTCCTCAATTCAATTTACAAGAGCATGCAGGACTCTGCTCGGCAGATTCGGTGCTCATTGGGGCGTACACCGTCGCGTGTTACGCGCGAACAAGCATTGAAACAAGTGGCGATGCTTCAGCATGCCAAGGAAACCCGACAAACTGGGAAATAGATGCTCGGCAGGAAGGACTTGTGTACCAATGGGCTATTGCAAAGAAACTTTGGATTCCCGATTCGGAACAAATCCTCACGGATGTTTTTGGGTCAAAGATAGCGCAAGGAGCCGAGGCAAAAGTCTATTACAAGTCAGGGGACGGGGCTGTCATAAAAGAGAGAACGTCCATATATTCCACGCTTGGTAAAGCATTTGAATCTATTGTACTTCATAATGCACTTTTCCCTGAAACTCAGATGAAGGTAGTTGGATTTACGCGCGATTCGGATGGATTATTTCGGACAATCCTCACGCAACCGTATATAGAGTGCGCGCGTCTTGCTACCAAAGCAGAAATTGATGATATGGTAGCAGCCAAGGGATTCCATGATAATGGAGATGGTAGGGGTGTTAACTATATTGGAGAGCGGTTATACTTGGAGGATATGCATCCGGCGAATGTCTTTATTGATAAGATATCCAAAAAGCCAACGTGCATTGATTGTATCGTAAAATTCAGGTGAATAATACCAATTAAGTATTTAGCAAAGCAATAACAATTATGCATAGAGCAGGTTTTGTAAATATCGTGGGCAATCCCAACGTGGGCAAGTCCACGCTGATGAACGCCTTGGTGGGCGAGCGTCTGTCTATCATCACTTCCAAGGCGCAGACCACGCGCCATCGTATCATGGGTATCGTCAACGGCGAGGACTTTCAGATGGTCTATTCCGACACCCCGGGTGTGCTGCAACCCAACTACAAGTTGCAGGAGCAGATGCTGGAGTTCTCGCGCTCGGCGCTGGTGGACGCGGATGTGTTGCTCTATGTAACGGACGTGCAGGACAACCCCGACCGCAACGCCGACTTCCTCGAAAAGGTGAAGAAAATGGCGGCTTCGCGGGCGCGCGTGTTCCTCGTAATCAATAAGATAGACCTCACCACGCAGGAGACCTTAGAGCAGTTGGTGGCGTTTTGGCAGAAACTGCTGCCCGAGGCAACCGTCTTCCCCATCTCGGCGCGCGAGAAGTTCGGTGTGGCGCAACTGTTCGACGCCATCCGAGACGCCCTGCCCGAGTGCCCGCCCTTCTTCCCGAAAGACCAACTGACCGACAAGCCCGCGCGGTTCTTCGTGGATGAGATTATCCGCGAGAAAATCCTGCTCAACTACGATAAGGAGATTCCTTACAGCGTGGAGGTCGAGGTGGAGTCGTTCCACGATGAGGAGCCTTCCGAGCAGCACAAGAAGGGAATTATCCGCATTAGCGCGGTCATCTACGTGGAGCGCGAGAGCCAAAAAGGCATCATTATCGGCAAAGCGGGGTCGGCGCTGAAGCGCGTAGGCTCGCTGGCGAGGGCGGACATCGAGGAGTTCTTCCAAAAACCCGTCTTCCTGCAACTCTTCGTGAAAGTGGACAAGGACTGGCGCAGCAACCAAAACCGCTTGAAACACTACGGGTATGATTTGAATTAGTACGTAGCCATCATCCTTATCTCAATAACTCCCCAACAATCTTTCAGCCATTCTGCTCGGTTTCTGCTCGGTTTCTGCTCGGTTCAGAGAGCAGGCAATACCGAGACTCTACCGAGACTCTATCCGTTCTCCTTCATCCGTACCCGTTTGGTTTCTAATACGCCTCCCATCCGTAGGCGTATTTATTTTTTTTGCACTTTCCCTTGCATATTTGAAAAAAAGTGTGTATCTTTGCACCGCGAAGTCCCGCATGGGGTCTGCCATAGATGAGTGTGGGGCTCGCAGACATGTTGAAAAGGCGTTTATTGGGCGCGCTGTTTTTGGTTACAGAAACCTCGCAAGTTTCACTTCGTCAACTTCAAACATCCGCAACGATGAATGTCCTCGGGATATAATATCCGTATGGGCTTGTGCCTGCGTTTATTATATCTGCGTGGGCTTCGCGTTGTCGTTTCTAAGTTGACGGGCAATGCGAGGGCCTCTGTAGCGGGAACGACATCAAGAAAGTTCACGCTTTTTTTGTATTCCCCGCCGAAACCATCGAGCGCGCACCCCTCTCCGCCCGTTTGTCCGGGTACGCAGGTGGTTGCATGCCGATGCTTGCATCCCGATGTATCGGTGATAATCGGTGCGTCCCCGCCTGCTAAAACCAACAAAATACACAGTAGTTTTCACAAAGCCCCGAAAGGATGGTATAAACCAGTGTGGGAACGTGCTTCTGTGTAAAAAATGCTTACTCAGGGCAAGCCCCGAAGGGGCGATATAAAATAGCATGGGTGTGGGAACATGCTTCTATGTAATAAAGAATGCCTACTCAGGGAAGCCCCGAAGGGGCGATATAAAACAGCGTGGGGGCTTGCCCCTACGAAGAAAACGACCGCAATAAATAAGCCCTGTAAGGGCGACATAACTCATAATAAATATCCCCCAAAAAACAATTAACGACTAATTATACGGCCATTAAACGTAAAAAAAATGAGAGTATCTGTCCGTAATAAAAGTTAACCATCCAACAACAATATGAAACCACATTCTTTTCTCCTCATTATGCTCTTGGGCATCGCTTGCCATACCCACGCCCAAACGGTAACCAACGTCCGTTTCGAGCAGGTGAACAAACAAGTCAAGATTACCTACACTCTTGACAAACAAGCAGACATATCCGTCTCCGTTTCCGAGAATGGCGGCACAACATGGCATGCCCCATTGAAAAAAGTCTCGGGTGATGTAGGCAAACAAGTCCAACCCGGCAGCAAGACCATCTACTGGGACGTCCTCGCCGAATACGACCAACTTGTAGGCACCAACATTTGCTTCAAAATAACACCTTCCCTCAAAGCAGAAAACCTTACCTTCACGGTAAATGGTGTATCTTTTACCATGGTCTATGTAGAAGGTGGCACTTTTACTATGGGGGCTACTCCTGAGCAAGGGGAGGATGCTTATGAGGATGAGAAGCCTGCTCATCAAGTTACGCTTAGTGATTACTATATGGGTAAGTATGAAGTTACGCAGGAATTATGGCAAGCGATAATGGGAAACAATCCTTCATGTTTTAAGAAAGGAAGTATCTATCCCGTAGAGACAGTCAGTTGGAAAGATTGTCAACAATTTATCAGCAAGTTGAATAGTCTGTTGTCAAGAAAATTGGGGAGCAAGCGCTTTGCGCTACCAACGGAAGCGCAATGGGAATTTGCTGCGCGTGGCGGAAATAAAAGTAGAAACTATAAATACGCAGGCAGCAATAATTTGTCAGAGGTGGGCTGGTATGATAATAACTCTGACAACAAGACGCACCTTGTAGGTCAAAAACACCCCAATGAATTGGGGTTATATGATATGTCGGGAAATGTATGGGAGTGGTGTCAAGACTGGTATGGTCCTTATTCGCACACAGTGCAGACCAACCCACAAGGCACTTCTTCAGGGATGTACCACGTGTGTGGAGGGGGAAGTTGGTGTCACGTCAGTAGTAGGTGTCGTGTTTCGTATCGTGGTAACTACGATCCTTCGTTCCATAGCAGTAGCATCGGTTTGCGTCTTATGCTTATTCCGTAGAATGTATAAATGTAAAGTGTACATATGATAAAGAAAATTTGTGTGTCTTTTAGTATAGTGTTATTTGCTGTATGTAGCATGTATTCCCAAACGGTAACCAACGTCCGTTTCGAGCAGGTGAACAAACAAGTCAAGATTACCTACACCCTCGACAAGCAGGCGGACATATCTGTCTCCGTTTCCGAGGACGGTGGCATAACATGGCACGCCCCATTGAAACAAGTTTCGGGTGATGTAGGAAAAAAAGTCCAACCCGGCAGCAAAACCATCTATTGGGACGTCCTTGCCGAATACGACCAATTTGTAGGCACCAATATCTGCTTCAAAGTAATACCTACGAGAGAAGCAGAGAAACTTACTTTTATAGTAAACGGTGTATCCTTTACCATGGTCTATGTAGAAGGCGGCACTTTCACGATGGGTTCCACATCAGAACGAAGTGAAGATAATGAAAAACCAGCACATAAAGTTAGGCTTAATGACTATTACATAGGTCAGTATGAAGTTACGCAAGCACTATGGCAGGTCGTGATGGGGACAACTGTTTCTCAACAACGCGATAAAGCTACTTCACCAGGTCCCCTTGCTGGTTTGGGAGATATTTATCCAATGTACTGCATCAATTGGTATGATTGTCAGCGATTTGTTAATAATCTAAATACCATATTATTTAAACAATTGAATGGAAAACGCTTTGCGCTACCTACTGAGGCGCAATGGGAGTATGCTGCTCGTGGGGGACAAAAAAGTAAAGGCTACATATATGCAGGAAGCAATAAGGTAAAAGAGTTGGGGTGGTATATAGATAACTCTAACGATGTTACACATCCTGTTGGACAAAAACTGCCTAATGAATTAGGGCTGTATGATATGACAGGTAATGTAGCAGAATGGTGTCAAGATTATTTTGCCCCTTACCCTTTGACTGTACAGACTAATCCAATAGGACCTGCATCGGGAGATTTTCATGTGTACCGTGGTGGGGGTTTTAATTCTCTATTGCGTTTTTGCAGAATATCATCTCGAGACTATGGTCACACTATGAAAAGTAAAAATCGCCTAGGTATGCGTCTTGTGTTGATTCCATAGTATTCAATATGTTAGTCTAACGTAAATTATTAACGAAATAACAACAAGATAACCATGATAAGAAGTGAATTTTACAGTATAGAAAAACTGTATCACTATACAAACATAAACGCAGCGTTAAAAATTCTAACAACGCAAAAACTAAGATTTAGCCCTCTTTCTAATCTAAATGATGTTCATGAAGCGTATCGAACTATATTCTACAAGGAAGACGATATAATAGCGGAAGCAGAAAGGGTACTATCCAACTATCGACAAATTAGTTTCTCTATGGATTCCCCAAATAAACAAGGATTCGCGATTACCCCAATGTGGGGCCATTATGCAGATAAAAATAAAGGGGTATGTTTTGTCTTTGATAAAGAGAAACTATTATCAAAGGCAAATGAACGCAACATAATGCACAATAAGGTTAAATATGTTCCAATTCATACGGGAGACATTGATATTACAAAGGATATGGTTCCTAAATTCTTTAAATCTAAGAAGAGAGAATTATTTTTTAAGAAATCAAAAGATTGGGCGTACGAGCAAGAATATAGAATGTTATTGGACACTACTCAAACCAATCAACAAGAAAACTATTTGGATATCAATAATAGCTTAATAGCAATAATAGCGATGTGTGCTGAGGATGTAAAACCTTCAACTACTATTTTTGACTCCATATTGCTTCAAAGCATACAAGATAAGTTCTCAAATATCCCGATACTGGAATTAAGTAGTACATTCATTGGAACTTCAACAGGTTGGAATTTGAGAGATACAGAAGGAAACGAGTGGTATCCTTGTGAACTTAGCAAATGCAACTTAAATATATAGAATCTACTTATGAAAACCAAACATCTTTTCCTATCGCTTGCGGCAATGGTAGTGTTGCCCATGCAGGCGCAGCAGAAAGCGGGGATTTCCCCCGTGGGTAGTCTGAACATCCGCAAAGAGGTGAAGCCCGCCATCCCCAACATCGTGCCCAACAGCATTCGCTTTGTGGATGCCAATGGCAACAACGCCATCGATGCCAATGAGCAATGCAAGATTGTATTCCAACTTCGCAACGAAGGTATGGGAGACGGCATCGGTTGTGTCGCCAAAGCGACACTTGCAGGCACCACCGCAGCCGTGCAGACGCGTAACATCACGCTCCCGCAAATCAAAGTGGGTGAGACCGTCAGCGTGGAGATACCCATCACCGCGAGCATGAACACCCAAGACGGTACTGTAGATATAACCTTCTCCGTGGACGAGCCCAACGGCTTCGGCACCGACCAAATGCAGATGGCGGTGAACACCAAAGCCTTTGTAGCACCCCTCCTGCAAGTGGTGGACTATGCTGTAACGGGCGAAGGTGCAAGCACGCTGGAGAAACGCAAACCCTTTAACCTCCAACTCATCCTCCAAAACACACGATATGGCAAGGCAGAGAACGTGCAGGTGGAGGTAACCATGCCCGAAGGAGTGTTCACGCTGGCAGGCGAGCAGGCAATCACCTTTGGCACGATGGACGCGGGCGCAGCCAAGTCAATGGAATACCAACTGATTGTTAATCAGAACTATGCGCAAGCGACTATCCCTATCCAAGTGAAGGTGAAGGAGAAATACGGCAAGTATGCCGAGAACAAAACCATCAACCTCTCCCTCAATCAGAACCTTGCGAGCAACAAAATTTCCGTCAGCGAGATAGAGCAGAAGCAAGCCGACATACAGATTGCCTCAATCGGCAGCGATGTGGATAAGAACATACCCGTTGCCAAGCGCGTGAACAGCAACACTTTTGCCCTTATCATTGCCAACGAGAGTTACCAAAATGTGGCATCCGTCCCCTTTGCGCTCAACGATGGCAACATCTTCCGCCAATACTGTCAAACAGCCTTCGGTATTCCTGCACAAAATATCCACTACCTACCCAATGCAACGGGTAACCAAATCAAGCGTGAAGTAGCATGGTTACGGCAGATTACCGCAGCCTTCCCCCGTGCGCAAATCATTTTCTATTATGCAGGGCACGGTATCCCCGACGAGAACAGCCGCACAGCCTACCTCCTCCCCGTGGACGGACTGGGCACGGATGTCAGCACAGGCTATAAACTGGATGACCTCTATGCCGAGTTAGGCAGCATGCCAGCACAGAGCATAACGGTCTTTATGGATGCCTGCTTCTCCGGCAGCAAACGCGAGAGTGGCATGCTGGCATCGGCGCGCGGTGTGGCACTCAAAGCCAAGCCCGGCACCCCGCAAGGCAACATGGTGGTCTTCGCGGCGGCAAAAGACGATGAGACGGCATTTCCCCACCGCGAGCAAGGACACGGCATGTTCACATACTACCTGCTTAAGAAACTGCAAACCACACAAGGGAATGTTACCTTGCAGGACTTGGGGCAGTACATCACCACCAATGTCCGCCAGCAGTCCCTGCTTATCAACAACAAGTCGCAGACCCCTTGCGTAACCCCGTCCCCAGCCCTCGGCGACACATGGAAAACATGGAAACTGATTGAATAATTTATAACTCAAAACAAATTAACGCAACAATGAAAAAACTTATGATGGTTGCTATGAGCCTTATCATAGCCTGTGGTGCTGCTTTTGCGCAGCAGAGTGATGCCAAGCAAATCCGCAAGGAGCGTCAGGAAATCAAGAAACTTGCCAAGCAGGAACTCACTTCCCGCGTGGACAAAGTTACCCGCAAGGAGGCAAAGCGCCTGAAGAAAGAGGGGTGGGTGGTCAGCCCGGGAGCCCTGCCCTTGGAGAAACAACTCGAGCGTTCCTATATGATGGAGTTTGAGTACGACGACAACCTTTTCCCCAAGTACATCATGGCAAATGCCCAATCCATCGGCGAAAACTACGATGCCGCCAAGACTGCCGCTACATCGCTGGCTATCACCAACTTGGCAGGACAAATACAAACGGAGGTTACTGCGCTGATAGAGAATACCGTAGCCAATCGTCAACTCTCGGCAAACGATGCTGCCAGCCTTACCGAGAGCGTCATGGCAAGCAAGAACCTTATCAGCCAGTCCATCGGTCGTACTATCGTGATAGTGGAGTGCTATCGTGTCCTCAGCAATAAGAATCGTGAGGTGATGGTACGCCTTGCCTACAACGGCGATATGGCGAAAGAGGCTGCCAAGAAAGCCATCCGTCAAGAACTGGAGCAGAAAGGGCAGAACCTCCACGACCAGTTAGACCAAGTGCTGGGCTTCTAAATGAGACGTACTCTATTCATAATCATGCTGTTGCTCACGTGCCGAGTGTCCTATGCCGGCGACATTCGGCGCGTGAATGCCACCTACGACTATCGTTCCGACAACGCTAACGAGACACCCGACCAAGCCGTTCTGCAGGCGTTTCAACGCGCGCGGCAGCAGGCACTCGAAGAGGAATTCGGTATAGAGGTGAGCAGCGTGCAATCGACAATGCTCCATAGTCGCACGGAGGATGGCGCAACCGCATCCACTACCGATGTGTTTGCTCTCAGCGACATCACGCCGCGTGGAGAATGGATAGAAACAGAGAAAGAGGAAGTACTCAGCCAAGTGTTCCGAGACGGATTTTGGCAGGTGAGGGTGCGCGTAGTCGGCAAGGCGCGCGGTTTGTCGCAGCAGAAAGCAGACATCCGCTATGCGGTCATCAGCAACACCCACGACCGCGAGCCGCGTAGTATCTTCTACGATGGCGACGACCTCTTCCTGCGCTTCTCCTCGCCGGTCAGTGGGGCGCTGTGCGTCTATCTGATAGATGAATCGCTGAATGCATTTTGCCTATTGCCCTACCAATCGGAAAGCAGAGGCTTTTTCCAAATTGAGGCGAATCATGATTACTTGCTCTTCTCCGCTGCCGCCGACCCGCAAGCCGATGAGTATGTACTCACGTGCGAAAAGTCGGTGGAGCAGAACGCACTCTTCGTCATCTTCTCGCCCAATACTTTCACCAAAGCCAACGACCACGAAGGCGGACTTAACCGGCGTGAGGAATCCCTACCGCGCCAATTGCCTTATGCCGATTTCCTACAATGGCTCACGCGCAACCAAACCCGCGACCAAGACATGCTTGTCCGCAAAGAACTGCTGTCTATCAAGAGATAGTAACGAAGCCTCTCTAACTCAATAGGGAGGCTTCGTTCTTTCTTGCTCACAATGTAAAGAGACCCATTTGTCAGTCTAAATCTGCCATTTTGTCAGTCCGAGTCTGCCAATTTACCGTATTTTGCTTTTTGGCACAGTGTTTGATACTACATTGGTGAAATTGATTATTCGGAAAATTCAGAATACTCCGAACACTCCGAATAATCAGAAACAACAAAGAATATTAACTAAAAAAAGCATAAACGATTATGAGCAAGATTATTGGTATTGACTTAGGAACGACCAACAGCTGCGTAGCAGTGATGGAAGGTAATGAACCTATTGTGATTGCAAACTCCGAAGGCAAGCGTACTACTCCTTCTGTAGTAGGTTTTGTGGATGGCGGCGAGCGCAAAGTGGGCGACCCCGCAAAGCGTCAGGCTATCACCAACCCCACCAAGACCGTATATAGCATCAAGCGTTTCATGGGCGAGACCTATGACCGCTTGGGCAACGAGATTGCGCGTGTGCCTTACAAAGTGGTAAAGGGCGACAACAACACCCCGCGCGTGGATATCGACGGTCGTCTGTACACCCCGCAGGAGATTTCCGCTATCATCCTCCAGAAGATGAAGAAGACCGCGGAAGACTACCTCGGGCAAGAGGTAACGGAAGCCGTTATCACCGTGCCTGCTTACTTCAACGACTCGCAGCGTCAGGCTACCAAGGAAGCCGGCGAGATTGCCGGACTGAACGTGCGCCGTATCGTCAATGAGCCTACCGCAGCCGCACTGGCTTACGGTCTGGACAAGTCGAACAAAGACATGAAGATTGTGGTCTTCGACTGCGGTGGCGGTACCCACGATGTCAGCGTCTTGGAGTTGGGCGACGGAGTCTTTGAGGTGAAAGCCACCGATGGCGATACCCACCTCGGAGGTGATGACTTCGACCACCGTATCATCGACTGGCTCGTACAGGACTTCAAGAACGAGAACGGCGGCGCAGACCTCTCGAAAGACCCGATGGCTATGCAGCGTCTGAAAGAGGCTGCCGAGAAGGCTAAAATCGAGTTGTCGAACACCACGACCACCGAAATCAACCTGCCGTATATCATGCCGGTGAACGGTGTGCCCGCACACTTGGTAAAGACCCTGACTCGTGCGAAATTCGAGCAACTGATTGACGACCTGATTCAGCGTACTATCGCGCCTTGCCGTACTGCCCTGCAGAAAGCCGGCATGAGCACGAGCGACATCGACGAGGTCATCTTGGTAGGCGGCTCCACCCGTATCCCCGCCATCCAAGACGCTGTGCAAAAGTTCTTCGGCAAGACCCCGAACAAGGGCGTGAACCCCGACGAGGTAGTGGCTGTCGGTGCGGCTATCCAAGGCGGTGTCCTGACGGGCGACGTGAAGGATGTGCTCCTGTTGGACGTAACTCCGCTGAGCCTCGGTATCGAGACCATGGGCGGCGTGATGACCAAGATGATTGAGAGCAACACCACCATCCCGACCAAGAAGACCGAGACCTTCACCACCGCGGTGGACAACCAACCGTCTGTGGAAATCAAGGTGCTGCAAGGCGAGCGTCCTATGGCGGCGCAGAACAAGCAAATCGGTATCTTCCACCTCGACGGTATCATGCCCGCACGTCGTGGCGAACCGCAAATTGAGGTTACTTTCGATATCGATGCCAACGGTATCTTGAATGTTACCGCCAAGGATAAGGCGACCGGCAAGGAGCAGAAGATTCGTATCGAGGCGTCCAGCGGCTTGAGCGACGAAGAAATCAAGCGTATGAAAGCCGAGGCAGAAGCCAACGCCGAGGCAGACAAGCGCGAGAAAGAGCGCATTGACAAGCTCAACCGCGCAGACGCTACCATCTTCCAGACCGAGAAGCAACTTGCCGAACTGGGCGACAAACTGCCTGCCGACAAGAAAGCACCCATCGAGGAGGCTCTCAAGAACCTGAAGGAGGCATACGAGAAGAAGGATGCCGACGCTTGCGAAGCGGCTAACCAAGCCCTGATGACTGCCTTCCAGGCTGCCAGTGCAGAGATGTACAACGCGCAGAATGCAGGCGCGCAAGCAGGCGCACAGAACGCGGACTTCTCCGGCGGATTCAACAGCAACGCAGGCAATAGTTCTGCCAACAACGGCAAGAACGACGGCGGCGCAGAAGATGTGGACTTCGAAGAAGTGAAATAAGGGCTAATGAACAATGAACAATTAACAATTAACATGCACCCGAGAAATAGAGCAGTGGCATGTTAATTGTTAATTATTAATTGTTAATTGAATTTGCCGTGCGTACCTTCAAGGACATACAACTACTACACTCCATAAGCGAGCTTTGCGAGCAGCAGCGTGCTACCGCAGGGCTCGCTTATCTGTTGCAGGTTACCGGCGGGCAACTGCGCGCCGTCTATGCCGAGCAGGAGTATATGCTGCAAACCGATGACCTGCTCTTCGGCGCGGTGGGCAATATGTTGCAGTGTGTGGAGCAGTCGGACGACTTCGCCTGCACCATCTACGCCATCGATGTCCGCACGCTGGACGATATCCTCTACGCCTGCCTGCGCGACGAGCGCGGGTGGCTGGAGAAGTCGCGCTTCCTATTGCAGCATCCCGTCATCCGGCTGACCAAGCGGCAGGTGGAGATGATTGCCGCCTACCGTGTGCTGGTGCGCTTCTATTCCGACGAGCGCAACCACTACGAGCGGCGGGTGGCGTTCTTGCAGGCGCAGGCGATTATCTTCGAGTTGCTGTCGTGGGTGAGCGACGCGATGCCTGCCCAAGGTGCCGTTCCCGACAAAGTACAGGGGACGTCCCGACCGTGTCGCGGGCGGAGACAAGACGCTGCCGATACCCGTGCGCAGCAGTTGTACTTGCAGTTCCATCGCTTGGTGAACGATACCCACGGCGCGCAGCGGCAGGTGCGTTGGTACGCGCAGCAGATACATATCACCCCCGGCTATCTCCACCAAATCTGCAAGCAGGTGGACGGTCGCTCGCCGCAGGAGGTGATTAACGATATCGTCCTGCACGAGATACAGCAACGCCTGCTTGCCACGGACGATTCTGTCAAGCAGATTGCTTTTGCGCTCCATTTCGGCACGGAGAGCAGTTTCAGCAAGTTCTTCCGCAAACAAACAGGCATGAGCCCCACCGAGTACCGCACTCGGATGTAGAGGGGAGTAATTATTGATACATAAATCGTTTGATACTCTTCTTCGGGGTCTTCGCAAACTCCTCGTTCTGCACTTCGTAACCGCTTATTTGGCAGTAGTTAGGCAAGCGTTTGTTGACGTTTGCCACCGCTTGCGCTACGAGGTCGCGCAACGCCATCGGGTCCACACCTTCGGTGTTGGGGTAGATGAGTGCCACCAGTTTGTTGTCGCGGCTGACGATGAGGGACTCCTCGATGATGTCTTCCGCATTTAGTATAGCCTCTATCTCTTCGGGGTAGATATTCTGCCCGTTCGGGCTGAGAATCAGTGTCTTGCAGCGTCCGCGCAGGTAGATGAACCCGTCTTCGTCCAGCACACCCATGTCGCCCGTACGCATCCATCCGTCTTCGGTGAACGCCGCGCGGGTGGCTTCTTCGTTCTTGTAGTAGCCCATCATCACGTTGTCGCCGCGCAACAGTATCTCGCCAGGGATGTTCGCAGGGTCAGCGGAGTCAATGCGTATCTCCATGCGGTCCACTAGTCGTCCGCAACTGCGTGCGCGGAACTCCTGCCAGGGCGCGTAGCCTATGAGCGGCGCGCACTCGGTCATGCCATAGCCGACAAGGAACGGGAAACGGATGTCCATCAGGCATTTCTCCACCTCGGGGTTCATCGCTGCCCCGCCTGCGATAAGGCTCTTGAGATTGCCGCCGAATGCAGCCATCAGTTGGTCGTGCACTTTGCGGCGTATCATCTTACCCACCACGGGCATGTTCCACAGTACTTTGATAACAGGCTTGCTCAGCACGGGTTTGAGTTGCTTCTGATAAATCTTCTCCAATACGAGCGGTACTGCCACGATGAGCAGCGGTTTGCACTCTTTGAACGCCTGCATGAGGATAGGTGTGGTCAGGCGCGTGATGAAGCATACGTGCGAGCCGCCTGCGAACTGGAACAGCAGCTCCACCAGCATACCGAACATATGCGCCAGCGGCAGCATAGAGACCAGCGTCAGCCCGGGGTGGCACTCCATGTTGTCTATCGAATACTGCACGTTGGACGAGAGCGCGCGATAGGAGAGCATGACGCCTTTGGGCGAGGATGTAGTGCCGGAAGTGTAGTTGATGAGGGCAAGGTCGTCGAGGTTGTTCTCGCGATAATGCACATCCTGTGGAGCATAGCCTTTTGGATATCGCTGTGCGAAAGCGTCGTCTAACCCGTCAAACGCATCCTTCGCACGCTCATCCTTAGCATAAGCAAGCGAGAAATCGTCTATGGTGATGATAGCCTCCAAGGCGGGCATCTCCGCCGCGCGCACTTTCTTCACGATGTTCGCCCCTGCGAAGAGCAGGCGAGCATCCGAGTGATTAACCAGTTTCTCGATGTCTTCCCCCATGAAATCAGGCAACATGCTCACTACCACGCGGTCGTTGGTGAGGATAGAGAGGAAAGCGACCGCCCAGTTGGAGCAGTTGCTGCCGCAGATGGCAATCTTGCTGCCTGGTGCTACGCCCAGCCGCTCAAACAGCAACCCAAGCCGCGCCATCAAGGTCGCCGCCTCGCCGAAAGTGTAGTGTACGTCTTTGTGGAAATCACTGAATGCCGGTTCCTTCCAGTTGTCGCGGACCGACTGATTGATATACGAGAACATGTGTCTCGTAGGGTTCATGATACGATAGGTATTTTCCATAATGGTAAAAAAGTTTCAAGTGCAACATTCCCCGATGCTGCCGGGATAAAGCGGCTCCAAACAAAAAAAAGTATCTTTGCCAAAAAACACGCAAAGATACTATTTTTCGACCAACCAACCAAACGAAGGCTGTGCCTGTCATAAAAATTATAGAAAAGGAACAGAGAAACTATGAAATGGAAAAATGAAATACCGCAATTCCAAGTATCTCGTGAGATATAGGTAGATTTGTACGTAACGGAGTGTTGTATTATTATTTCATTAACTTTCTGCCAAAAAGTTCCGCCTCCTGGAGTTGGGCGGTTTTGCCTACGTCCATCATACGGTAGTCGGCGGGGATATAAGCGCGCAGCACCTCCTCGGGATGGTGCTCGCAGATAAAGAGATAAAGGTCGATAAGCGAAAACTTGTCGCCCTTTTCTTTTGCAACCTCATCCATATAGGGTAACAACCGCGGGGAGACGATTTGCATGCCGGAGAAGGCGAGTAGGGCGTATTGCGCCGCAGTTTCGGAGGGGAGCGTTTGCGGACGGAATTCCCCTGTTGCGATGTTCGTCCAGCCTTTGAGGCGTTGGTCGGCATCGAAGAGGAGGTAGCGCTGCGTCTGCCGTTGGCTCACCACGAGCGTGGCAAGGTCTTCAGGACGATGGCTTTGGATGAGCTGCGGTAGGCGGATGTTGCTCAGTATGTCCACGTTACATACCAGCCACGGGCTGTCGTCCGTGTCTGCTGCGGCTTCGTGCATGGCTTTGCGCAAGCCGCCGCCGGTGTCAAGCAAGGCAGCGCGCTCGTCGCTGATACGGATATGGCAGCCGAAATCCTGCGTTTGCAAGTAGTCGATTATCTGCCCGGCATAGTGGTGCACATTGACCACGATGTCGGTGATGCCTGCATCATGCAGTTGCTCTATCTGCCATTGAAGAAGGGTCTTACCTGCGAGGGGTAGGAGGGCTTTGGGATGGCTGTCGGTGAAGGGCTTGAGACGGGTGCCGAGCCCTGCGGCGAAAATCATGGCGTTCATAGGTGGGGTTGCTCGCGATGGAAGAGTTCGATATGGATGTTCGGAAATCGCTCACGCAGATGGTGCGCTGTGGCTTCGGCGGAATAGACGGAGCGGTGTTGCCCGCCTGTGCATCCGAAAGCGATTTGCAAATGAGAGAACCCGCGCTCCAGAAAACGCTCTACGTGGTGGTCAATGAGGCGATAGACACTCTCTAAGAAGGTCAGTATCTCGCCGTCCTGCTCCAAGAAATCTATCACGGGTTGGTCTTTGCCCGTCAGGTGTTTATACTGCTCGTATTTGCCCGGGTTGTGAGTGGAGCGGCAGTCGAACACATACCCGCCTCCGTTGCCCGACTTGTCTTCGGGTATGCCTCTCTTGAAGGAGAACGAGCAGATGGTAACGGTGAGCGGCGTCTGCTCTGGTGCATCGGTCGCCTTCACCGCAGACCGCAGGCGAGACGCCTGCGTCCCCAGAGCAGCAGCTTGCGCGGCATGCTCGGCGAGGAGCAGGCGGCATATCTCGGGATAGTCCGTAGCAAGTTCGGGGTGGTCGTTCAGTAGGTCAGCAGCATTGCGCAGGGCGAAGGGGATAGACTGCAAGAAATGGGGCTTGCGCTCGAAATAGCCGCGGAAGCCGTAGGCTCCCAGCACTTGCAAAGTGCGGAAGAGGACGAAAGCAGCAAGCGTAATTTGAAAATTTGAAAATTTGAAAATTTGAAAATTATCGGTATGTCGGCACGCTTGCAGTTCGTCTTCGTATTCCGCTATCAGTTCTTGGCGGAGCGCGGCGGGGAAGTTCGCTTTGGCTTGCCAAAGGAAGGAGACGAGGTCATAGAGTAGGGGACCGCGTCTGCCGCCTTGGAAATCAATGAGGTAGGGCTCTCCATCGCGCACCATCACGTTGCGCGACTGGAAATCGCGGTACATGAATCCTGTGCAGGGAAAGGCGAGCAACGTGTCCGCCAGCCGATTGAAGTCCGCTTCTAATGCAGGCTCGGAGAAGTCCTGCTGTGTGGCTTTCAGGTAGCAGTACTTGAAGTAGTTCAAGTCCCAAAAGACGGACTGTCGGTCGAAAGCGGGGACAGGGTAGCATACGCTCCAATCGAGTCCCTCTGCGCCCTCTGTCTGCACATGCGGCAGCAGACGAATGACGCGGCGGAGCATGCTTTTTTCCTCCTCGGAGAAGCATCCCGTCTCGCGCCCGTGGCGGATGTAGTCGAAGAGCAGGGTGTCGCCCAAGTCCTCTTGGGTATAGACCATCTCATCGTTGCTCACCTCATAGACTTCGGGCACGGGCAGCCCTTTGCTGTGGAAATGGCGGGCAAGGGTGATGAATGCATGATTCTCCTCGCGGCAGGTGCCTGCCACGCGGATACAGGTGCTGCCGTTGGCATCTATCTCGCGAGTGTATTGTCTGTTGCTACCGGAACGCATGGGGGAATTTGAAAATTTGTAAATCCCGACAGGTCGGGACAAGTTTTGAAAATTTGAAAATTGTCGGAGTAATCGGAAAGTTCTGATTATTCAGAGTATTCTGAGTATTCAGAGCATGAGCACTCTTAATTCTAAATTCTTAATTATTAATTATTCCCGATGTACCACGCTGCCGGAGGCTTGGTGGGTAGCGAGCACCAGCACCTCTGCAACTTGCACGTGCGCGGGTGCGCTTGCCGCATATAGCGCCACGTCGGCTATGTCCTCTCCTGTCAGCGGCTTGATGCCCTTATAGACATTGTCTGCCCGCTCTTTGTCGCCGTGGAAACGGGTAACGCTGAAGTTGGTCTCTACGAGCCCGGGTTTGATGTTCGTAACGCGAAGGGGTGTGGGCGCGAGGTCCATACGCAAGCCGTCCGACAGGGTCTTCACCGCCGCCTTGGTGGCGCAATAGACGGAGCCGCCCGGGTAGGCAGCATCGCCAGCCACGGAGCCGATGTTGATGATATGCCCTTTGCCGCGCTTCACCATTGCGGGCACCACGAGCCGCGTCATCATCAAGAGGGCGGTGATGTTGGTCTCTATCATTGTGTCGTAGTCGGACTCGTTGCCTTCATACTCTTTGTCGAGCCCGAGCGCGAGCCCTGCGTTGTTGATGAGCACATCTATGGCTTGCCATTCGGCGGGCAGGCTCTCCACCGCCGCGCGCGCCGCCTGACGATCGCGAACATCAAAGGGCAATAGCAACACCTGCCTGCCGCAGGTGGTTTCAATTTCCGTTTTGAGGGTTTGCAGCCGCTCGATGTTGCGGGCGTTCAGAATCAGGTCATAGCCCCCTTGGGCGAACTTCATTGCGCACGCCGCGCCTATGCCCGACGATGCACCTGTGATAAAAGCAATCATGGTTGTTTTATGTTGTTTTCGTTCGTTTCACGTAGTTTTCGTAGTTGTCGTTGTTTTCGTAGATTACGCAAAATACGCAAAATACGCAAAATACGTTTACATACGTAAACTACGTGAAACCGTTTCTATTTGCGGGTGCAAAGGTAGTAAAAAAATAATGGCTGACCAAATTTTTCAAAAATAAAAAGGAATAATTTGTATATTTGAAAAAAAAAGCGTACCTTTGCGGCGTGTTTGTTGGAACCGATAGGCAAGCGCCGAGCATCGGGAGCCAAGACGATACACGATAACCATACGGCAAAACGATACAATAGTCCATCCATGAAACATTGGTTCATACTGCTTCTTTTTTTTGTTGCGCCTTTCTTGGCGCAAGCGGATACATTAGATGATATCTTAAGTGGCAAATACGATGCCGAGACCCTCTCCGAGGCGCAGATGGACAGCCTTTTGGGCAACGTTCCCGCAGGGCGCTACCGACTCGAATACACCCATCCGCAGCCCCTCTTCCGCCGCTCTTTCTTGGCGGATTACACTATCCTCGATACACTTAAACAGACGCGTAAGCCGCTGACGGACTGCGCAGTACGCGATGCTGTCATGTCGCCCAACGGACGTTACATCGCCTTCGCCAAGGGCAACAACCTCTATCTCCATAAGTTGGACTTCGGCACCGAGGTGGCGGTAACCAACGACGAGAACCCGAACATCATCAACGGCGTAGCCGATTGGCTCTACGAGGAGGAGTTCTCCACCACCTGTCTCTTTGCTTTCTCGCCCGACTCCAAGCAGTTGGCGTTCATCCGCTTGGACCAATCGGCGGTGGATAGTTGTGTCTTGCCTGACCTTACTATCCGCTATGCGCGCACGGGCAAGACCATCCCCTGCGCCACGCTCTGCGTCTACGACATCGCTACCAAAGCCATCCGCACCATTCCCACGCATACCGCCGATGAGGAATGTTACCTGCCGCGCCTGCGCTGGACGAACATCGTCAAAGACCGGCCGGCGCAACTGTTGGTGTTGAAACTCAACCGCGACCAGAACAGACAGGAACTGCTATCCTGCAACCCCAAATCCACGGTGGTGAGCCCGCTCTATAAGGAAGAGTCGAAGGACTACTTCATTGACTTCCAACTCTTTGACGAGTGGCAATGGCTGTCGGACAACCGCTTCATCGTGCTCTCGGAGCGCAACGGCTGGCGCAGCGCTTATCTCTACTCTGCGCAGGGCAAGATGCTTCGTCAACTCACGGCAGACGGCATTGACCTGACCGCTATCTACGGCTACGACGAGCCGAACGGTATGCTCTACTATTCTCAGGCGACTACGCCGCTCACGCGACAAGGCATGGTGCTGAACGTCAAGAAAGGCACTACCACGCCGCTCACGCCCGACGACGGTATGCACAGCCTGCGTTTCTCGGCGGACTACCGCCGCATGCTGGACTGCTACCAATCGCTTATGACCCCTCCGCAATACACCTTATATATTGTCAACCCCAAGACGGCGGCGGTGCAGCGCAAGGAGGTGGTGAAGGACAACGCCGTGGTGGCTGAGGCTTGGCAGGCGGCAGGCTTGCCCGAGGCGGAGTTCGTGCAGACGGACGGCGGGCTCAACGGCTTTATCATCAAGCCCAAGGGCTTCGACGCGGGGCGGAAATACCCCGTGGTGATGGTGCAGTACAGCGGTCCGGCGAGTCAGATGGTGCTCAACCGCTGGCGCAAACGCTGGGAGTACTACCTCGCGGAGCAGGGCTATGTGGTGGCATGCTTCGACCCACGGGGGACGGACTGTCGCGGACGCGCCTTCCGCAATGCGTCGTACATGCAGTTGGGCAAGGTGGAGGCGGAAGACCAGATAGCGGCGGCGCGCTACATGCAGTCGCTCCCCTACGTGGACAAAGACAGGCTCTGTCTCTGGGGATGGAGTTACGGCGGTTACCAGACGCTGCGGACGATGTCTTGTGCAGACAGTCCGTTCAAGTGCGGCATCGCCGTGGCACCCGTTACCGACTGGCAACTGTACGACGCCGCATACACCGAGCGCTATATGCGCCGCCCGCAGGTGAACGAGTTCGGCTATACCGAGAGCAGCCTGCTGCCGCGGGCGAAAGACCTGCGGGGCGACCTCCTGCTGGTACACGGTTTGGCGGACGACAACGTACATCCCGAGCACAGTTTGCAGTATATCAATGCCTTGGTGGAAGCCGGCAAGCAGTTTGACCTGCAACTCTACCCCTACGACAACCACTTCTTGAAGCGAGGTAACAACTACCTCCACCTCCACCGCCGCTTCCTGCGCTTCCTCCAAGAGCGACTGTGAAAAATCACTGGGGACGCAGGCGTCTCGCCTGCGGAAAATGCCCGGGTGCGCAGGCGTCCTCGCCTGCTGAAACCTGAAACTTGTAACCAAGCAGGCGGGGATGCCTGCGTACCCGGACAGCCCGCTACATAGTCGGGCACCCCCAGAGGCTCCGATAACTAATTAACATTAAATAACTAACTATCATGACAAAACAATCAACCAATCGCAACATCCTCCCCATCGCGGTGATGTTCCTCCTCTTCTTTATGATTGCCTTTGTTACGAACTTTGCAGGTTCGATGGGCGTCATTGTGAAAAATCAGTTCGGTGCCAGCAACGCTATGTCGCAACTGGGTACCTTGGCTAACTTCATTGCTTACGCCGTCTTGGGTGTGCCCGCGGGTATCATCCTCAAACGCAAAGGCTATAAGTTCACCTCCCTGCTGGCGGCAGCCGTAGGTTTTGTGGGCGTAGGTATCCAGTGGCTGAGCGGACCTGCGGAGAGTTTCGGCGTATATGTGCTGGGTGCTTTCATTGCCGGTATGAGTATGTGTTTGCTAAACGTGGTGGTGAACCCCATGCTGAACACCCTTGGCGGTGGCGGCAAGCGCGGTAACCAACTGGTGCAGTTCGGTGGCTCGCTCAACTCCATCGGCGGCACTATCGCGCCTATCCTCTTGGGTTACCTCATCGGCGGCGAGGCAGCGAAAGCCAGCGTAGGCGACGCAGCGCCCGCGATGTTGATTGCTATGGCTATCTTCCTTTTGGCGTTCTTGATTATCCTCTTCACCAAGATTCCTGAGCCGCATATCGAGACTCCAGAGCAACGCAGGGCTGCCGCGCTCAAAGAGGATAAGAATGCGGATAAATACAGCCCGCTTTCGTTCCGCCATTTCGTACTGGGAGCGGTGGCTATCTTCTGCTATGTAGGTGTGGAGGTAGGTATTCCCAACACGGCGAATCTCTATATGTCCGGCAACCCTGCCGTAGGTCCTGCTATCGCAGGCACGGTGATTGGTTTCTACTGGCTGATGATGATGTGCGGTCGTCTCTTGGGCGGCGTCGTAGGCGGTAAGGTGAGCAGCAAGGCGATGTTGTCGGTGGCGGCAAGCGTTGGTATCGTGCTGTTGCTCTGCGTGATGTTCTTCCCCGAGACGTGGGTGATTACCTTCAAGGGCGTGGAACTGCCTATTAGCATGATTATGATGTTCTGCTGCGGTCTGTGCACCAGCGTGATGTGGGGCAGTATCTTCAACCTCTCCGCCGAGGGTTTGGGTAAATACACGCCGGCAGCGAGCGGTATCTTCATGGCGCTGGTATGCGGCGGCGGTATCCTGCCTTTCTTCCAGAACCTCTTAGCAGACCACACTTCTTACTTGTTCTCGTATATCGTGCCGGTGGTAGGGCTTGCGTATATCCTCTGGTATGCGCTGGTAGGCAGCAAGAACGTGAACAAAGACATCCCGACGGAATAATACTGGAGGTGCGGTCTCCAGGCCGCACCATAGTAAGGAATAGTCCGGGTGCGCAGCAAAACTCCCCCGCCTCTCCTAGTTTATCCCGACCTGTCGGGAAAAGGAGGGGAGGGGGTAAGGGGGCGGGATGGTGTCCGGGTGCGCAGGCGTCCCCGCCTGCTTTGTAAAAAGTATCAAGTTTCAAAATGCCCTCAACCGCTAAACGAGTATATTTTTCTCTCCCCCTTGCGGGGTCCCCGAAAAATTTATGTTTTTTGGGGTGCTCTCGTAGGGGGAGTTGGAGAGGGTTCTGTAGGGTCGGGGTGGGTCTTCTTTGTGCCTGCCTCGTAGCCTGCCTGGTAGGGTGCTCTGCCCCGAAGCCGTCTCCGCAGTATATCATTGGTGTGAGCCAATGTTCGGATGACGCATGGCGTATGCGCATGAACGAGGAGATGGAGCAGGAACTGATATTCCATCCCGAGTTAGCCCTGCATATTCGTCAGGCGGGTGATAATAGTGCGGTTCAATGTGAGCAAATCGACTCCTTCATTGCCGAGCGAGTCGATTTGCTCATTGTCTCGCCCAACGAGGCGGAGGAGGTGAAGCCAGCCGTGAGCCGCGCCTACGACGCAGGCATCCCCGTGATAGTGGCGGACAGGCAGGTGTCGGGCGAGAAATGGACGGCGTTCATCGGCGGGGACAACTACGCCGTGGGGCAACTCATGGCGCAGTGGTTGCTCTCTATCGTGCCCGAAGGACGCCCCTTGCGCGTGTTGGAGATTCAGGGACTGCCCGGCTCCACGCCAATGGTGTGGCGGCACAGAGGCATGATGGACGGACTGCAAGGGCACCCCGAGGTGCAGATAGTGGCGTCTGCCTGCGGCGCATGGTTCCGCGAGAATGCGCGAGTGGTTACCGACTCGCTATTGTCCCTCTATCCGCAAATAGACGCCATTGTAGCGCAAAACGACCAGATGGCAATAGGGGGATACGAAGCCTGCAAAAACCGCATGGGGGGGGGTAAAATGCCGGGTGCGCAGGCGTCCTCGCCTGCTATAAAATCTCATAGTGCGCCCCGACTCGTTAGGTCTAATAACGGAAACTACGGAAACAACGGAAACAACGAAAACAACGCCATCAGAATCATGGGCGTGGACGGCATCGTGGGCAAGGGCGGTGGCGTGGAGGCGTTGCTCAAAGGCGAGATAGACATGACCGCCACCTATCCCAGTCGCGGCGATTTGGTGATACAGACGGCGGTGAAGATACTCAGCGGCGAACCCTATGAGCGTATCGTGCGCCTGCCGACGGTGTTGATAGACCGTGATGCGGCACTCCCCTTGCAGCAGATTGCCGATGAGATAGACCGTCAGGTGGCAGTTGCCAATGAACTGGAAAGCCGCTTCAATCGGTTGTGGGACACAGCCCGCGCCCAGCGTATAGCATTGATATTCTTGGTCTCTTTCCTGCTGCTGCTCGCGGTCTTGGCGGTGGTGCTCTTCCGAGTATATCGGTACTCGTTGCGCGTGAAATGCGAGCGGGAAGAGAGCGCCCGCATAGTGGCGCAACAGAAGAAGCAGTTGGAGGACATGACGGCGGCGCTGGAGCGCACGAAAACCGAACAGTCGGTGGACGAACGCTTCGTGGAGCAACTGCAGAAAACGATAGAGCGCCACTTGGATGATTCCGAGTTCAATGTAGAAGCGCTGAGCGAGGAGTTGAGCATGAGCCGCGCGCAACTCTTCCGAAAAACCAAATCCTTGATGGGAGTCTCTCCCGTGGAGTTAATACGCCATATTCGTTTGCGTAAGGCGAAGCAGATGTTGCTCAATACCGACCTGACTATCCAGCAGGTCGCTTATTCCGTGGGCTTCACCTCTCCGTCCTATTTCTCCAAGTGCTACCGCGAGTTCTTCGGCACGACTCCCACCGCAAGAGGGAAGTAATTTTCGTTTGGTAAATGTAGTTTCTGTAGATTACAAAAGGTACGATAAAGTACGAAATAGTCCTACAACAAATGTTGCAGATATTATAAGAAACATTGCATAGCGTAATGTTTCTTGTATTTTTGACGCAAATGTATTATATGTTGCAACATTTGTTATAGTCTATACGCAAAAAATACACTACTTTTGCCGCCGAAAACATGATGGGAATAGAGTACTATCTATGCCCGAGAATGTTAAATAGAATTTCTAACACTTAAAATTTTAAAGTCATGAAAAAAGTATTCTTAATGCTTGCAACTGCTTTAATGAGTTGTGCAATGGTAACTGCTGAGACTATTTGGACTCCCGCAGAAGGTCAAACAGACACGGTCGTAACTTGGGCAAAAACTTTCACCATTTCCAAGGAGTATTTTGCATCCTGCCAACAGGGAAATTTGTTGAAACTAACGTTGAATAATGCTACGGATGTGATTGAGTTGAAATCCAATGGTCAAAAATTACCGGGCAGTCGATTTAGCAACATTGCTGAAGCAGAATCGTATGAGTGCTTTATGACGCAAGCCATGTTGGATACCTGCAAATTGTATGGTATGGAACTCTGCGGCGCATCGTTTGGTATCACAAAAATCGAGATATTGGACGGTAAAGCAGGTAATATGAAAATGGGCGAGACTATCTGGACGGGCTATTTCTGGGTGGATAATTGGAACACGCTTGAACTTTTCAAAGAGGCTTTGACTGTAGAAGATTTGAGCAAATACGCTTCTATGCGTATTTATCATGAAGGTCCGGAGAATGGTTTTATACTGAACTTGTTGGCAAACTGGGAAGATGCCGGTGTTCTTGCTAAAATAGGTCCGAGTGCTCCGGCAGAAGATTATGCTTTGCAGTATAAGTCAGAGGGTGGTCAGAATTTCGTTGAATTGGACTTGACAAAGGTGAATCCGTTGACGGTTATCAACAATGTTAGTTCCGACCGCCTGATGATTCAAGGTAATAAAGAAGCCCAATCCGCCTTTAATATAACCGATGTTGTGTTGGTACAAAAGCAAAATACGGCTACTGCTAACTATGATATGGATCGGGTGTCTCTTTCGGTAGAAGGTATCTATGATTTGTTGGGTCGTCGTGTAGAGACGATAAATAGCAATGGGCTATATATTGTGAATGGTAAAAAAGTAATGGTTACCAATAAGTAATAGTCTTTGTAACAATCATTATCAATTTGTAACTTATGCAGTTGGCAGAGTTAGGTTGTTAGTACTATGCTAACTGCATAAGTTATTAAAAACTCAAATTCTAATGCCGAAACATCGATTATTGGCTGTTGCCGCGTTAATAGTTTGCTCTATATTAACGTTGCGCGCCGAGGTTATGACCATTCATGGAAATGTGTCGGATGAAGCCACTCGCGAACCGCTCATCGGCGTTTCCATATTGGAGCAGGGCACGCAAAACGGTACGGTTACCGACTTTGACGGTAACTTCGTGCTGGAGGTACAAGAAGGTGCGACTCTGTTAGTTAGTTATATTGGTTACAAGGATTTAGCCTTGCCTGCCCAATCCAATATGGAAATCCTGATGCAGGAGAACACGGAGCAGTTGGAGGAGTTGGTCGTAACGGGCTATACTGCGCAGCGCAAGGCAGATTTGACGGGTGCGGTGAGCGTGGTGAGCGTGGGCGACCTGAAGAAGCAGAACGAGAACAACCCGATGAAAGCCATGCAGGGCAAGATTGCGGGCGTGAACATCTCTGCCGATGGGTCTCCCTCGGGTAGCGCCACCGTGCGTATTCGCGGTATCGGCACGCTGAACAACAACGACCCGCTCTATATCATTGACGGCGTCCCCACCAAAGGCGGCATGCACGAACTCAACGGCAATGACATCGAGTCTATTCAGGTGCTCAAAGATGCTGCCTCTGCCTCTATTTATGGTTCGCGTGCGGCAAACGGCGTTATCATCATCACAACGAAGAAAGGACAAGAGGGCAAGGTGAAGGTTACCTTCGATGCCAGCGTAACGGCAAGCCAATATGTGAATCGCATGTCGGTGCTCAACAGCGAGCAGTTCGGACAATGCTTGTGGCAGGCGTATGTGAATGACGGGCTTGACCCGAACACCAACGGCTTGGGCTATGCCTACCAATGGGGCTATGACGCCAACGGCTACCCTGTGCTGAAAGACATGCAGATGCGCAAGTACTTGGACGATGCAGGCACTACGCCCGCTGCCGACACCGATTGGTTTGACCAAATCACGCGCACGGGTATCGTGCAGCAGTATAACCTCTCGGTGAGTCAAGGCGGCAAGCATGGGCGCAGTTTCTTCTCGGTGGATTACTATAAGAACATGGGTGTCATCAAGGAGTCGGACTTCGACCGTTTCTCTGCGCGCGCCAACTCCGACTACTCTTTCTTGAACGACAGGGTAACCATCGGCGAGAACTTCACTTTGTCGCGTACTTCGGAGGTGCAGGCACCTGGGGGCATTTTGCAGAATGCCTTGCAGTTCAATCCTTCGTTGCCGGTCTATACCAAGGATGGTGAGTACGCGGGTCCCGTGGGAGGCTACCCCGATAGAGAGAACCCCGTGGCGCGCTTGGAGCGCAATTCCGACAACCGCTATACCTATTGGCGCTTGTTCGGAAATGCCTACTTGGACGTAGAAGCCTACAAAGGACTGCATATCCGCACGACGGCGGGTTTGGATTATTCCCAAAAGAAGCAGCGTATCTTCACCTATCCCGTTACGGAAGGCAACGTGGCTACCGAGACCAATGCCGTGGAGGCAAAGCAGGAGCACTGGATGCGCTGGATGTGGAATGCCGTGGCGACCTATAACTTCGACGTGAAGAAACACCGCGGCGACGTGATGGTGGGCGTGGAGTTGAACCGCGAGCAGTCGGAGTACTTCTCTGGCTACAAGCAAGACTATATCCTGCTCACGCCCGATTATATGTGGCCCGATGCGGGTACGGGCAAGGCGCAGGCATACGGCTCCTCGGAGGGCTACTCGCTGTTGTCCTATTTTGCCAAAGCCAACTACTCTTATGACAATCGCTATATGGCGTCGCTCACGGTGCGCCGCGATGGTTCCAGCCGTTTCGGTAAGAACAACCAGTTTGCCACTTTCCCTGCTGTCTCGCTGGGTTGGCGCCTGAGCGAAGAGCGTTGGATGCAGTCCGCAAAACACGTGCTTGACGACTTGAAGATTCGTGTCTCGTGGGGACAGACGGGTAACCAAGAGATTTCCAACTTGGCGCGTTATACCATCTATGTCAGCGGCTACGGCGTGAACGAGAGCGGCGGACAGAGTTATGGTACGAGTTACGACATAACCGGTACCAACGGTGGCAGCACTTTGCCATCGGGTATGAAACGCACGCAGATAGGCAACGATGACCTCCGTTGGGAGACTACTACGCAGACCAATGCCGGTATTGACTTCTCGCTCTGGGGGCAGAAGTTGTACGGCAGTTTCGATTGGTTCTACAAGAACACGGATGATATATTGCTCTACATGGCAGGCATAGCCGCTATGGGTGAGGGCGCCAGCCAGTGGGTGAATGCCGGCTCTATGCGCAATCTCGGTGAGGAACTGATGTTGGGCAGCAAGGGGGAGACCAACGGCTTCCGCTGGGATGTGAACGTGAATCTGTCGCACTATGATAACATGATTACCAAACTGCCGGAGACGGTGGCTGCCAATGGTACGTTTGGCGGCAATGGCGTGAAGTCGGTAGTGGGACACCCGATGGGTGCGCAGGTAGGATATGTGGCGGAAGGCATCTTCCGTTCGCAGGATGATATCGACAACCATGCCGAGCAGACGGGAGCGGGATTGGGACGAATCATGTGGAAAGACCTGAATGGCGATGGCAAGATTACGGAGGCTGACCAAGACTGGATTTACAACCCCGTGCCGGCATTGTCCTACGGTCTGAATGTCTATTTGGAGTATTTCGGCTTTGACCTCACGCTTTTCTTCCAAGGCGTGCAGGGCGTGGATGTCATCTCCGACTTGAAGAAAGAGACCGACCTATGGTCGGGTCTGAATATCAGCAACCTGAACAAGGGTACGCGCTTGCTGGATGCGTGGAGCCCCGCTAATCCCGACTCGGATATCCCTGCGCTCTCCATTGCCGACAACAACAACGAGAAGCGCGTGTCTTCCTATTGGGTGGAAGACGGCAGTTACCTGAAACTGAAGAATATCCAGTTGGGCTACAACCTGCCGGAGAAAGCCTTGCAGAAACTGCACATGGAGCGTTGGCGCTTCTTCGTGTCGGCGCAAAACGTCTTCACTATCCATTCCCGCTCGTTCACGGGCGTTGACCCGGAGAACCCTAACTACGGCTATCCCAATGCACTGAATATCACCGTGGGAACATCGTTGAACTTCTGATAAAGTAATAGGTAATATGAAAAAGCATATCATTATATCTTTCATTGCGTTGGCGGGTCTGTCGCTGACAGGTTGCGACTTCCTCAATAGCCAAATGCCGCAAGGCACGCTCTCCGATACGCAGGTGAACGACCCCGAGCGCATCGACGAGTTGGTCATTTCCGCATACGCTATCTTCATGTCGGCAGAAGACATCAACTCCTCTTTCTCCATGTGGAATTTCGATGTGCGCTCCGACGATGCCTACAAAGGTGGTAACGGCACCTCTGATGGCGACGTGTTTCACCAGTTGGAAATCCAGCAGGGAGTGCTGACCACCAACTGGAACATCAACGATATGTGGGTGCGCTTGTATAACTGTATCTCGCGTGTGAATACCGCCATTGCGGTGTTGGAGCCAATGGATAGTACCTATACGTTGCGCGACACCCGCCTCGCCGAGATGTATTTCCTGCGTGCGTATGGTCATTTCCTGCTCAAACGCTTGTATAAGAATATCCCGTTTGTGGTGGAGGCGAACCTGTCGCCCGATGAATACAACGCGCTGAGCAACACTACCTATACCAATGACGAAGGTTGGGGGCTTATCATCCGCGATTTGGAGTACGCTTTCGCCCATCTGCCTCAGACGCAGCCCGAGGTCGGTCGTGCGAATAAAGCCGCCGCGGCTGCCTTCCTCACCAAGGTGTATCTCTACAAAGCCTACCGCCAAGATGACCCTATGTCGCATGCCGTTACGAGTATAGACAAAGACGACCTCAACAAGGTGCTCTATTACTCCGATGAACAATGGTACGCAGGCTATGGTCTGGAGCCGGATTACCACAACAACTTCCGTCCTGAGCCGCAGTATGAGAACGGCGTGGAGAGTATTTGGGCTATCCAGTACTCGATGGACGATGGCACGACCTTTGGTAATCTCAACTGGAGTTACGGTCTCTGTGTGCCCAATATCCCGGGCGTTACCGATGGCGGTTGCGACTTCTACAAGCCCAGTCAGAACCTTGTGAATGCCTATCGTACCACGGCTGCGGGCTTGCCTGTTGCCTTAACGGGAGATGCCAACACTGCCAACTACGATATGACCACCGACTATGCCGACCCGCGTCTGTTCCTCACGGTGGGCATGCCCGGGCTGCCTTACGAGTTCAACCCGAACTATATGATGGCGAAGACCTCCGTCTGGAGTCGCTCCAACGGACTCTATGGCTATAATATCTCGCTCAAGCACAATGTGGACCCCGATTCGGAGTACCTGATAAAAGGCTCGTGGTGGGGCAGCCCGATGAACCGTATCGTGTTCCGTTATGCCGATGTGTTGCTGGAGCGTGCGGAGGCGTTGGTGCAACTGAACGAGGGCGGTAACGCCGAGGCTGTTTCCTTGGTCAATCGCCTGCGCTCGCGTGCCTTGCAGAGTGCTCAGACGGGTATCCTCGCAGGCTATGAAACGGCTTATGGGGTGAAGATGAGTGTGGGGCAATACACAGGCACATACAGCCAAGAGGAAACCTTGGCGATGGTGAAGACCGAGCGTCGCTTGGAGATGGGGATGGAGTCGGAGCGTTTCTTCGACCTCGTCCGCTGGGGAGAGGCGGATGCTACCCTCAACAATTACTACGCCACCGAGGCTGCCAACTGTGCCATCTACGCCGGCGCGCATTTCACGAAAAACAAAGACGAATACCTGCCCATACCCTATTCGCAGATTGCTGCCTCCAATGGGCACTATACGCAAAACATCGGCGGATGGTGATACACGACGGCAAGCCATCAAGAGTTAGTGATTAGTTAGTGATTAGTTAGTGATTAGTTAGTGATTAGTTAGTGATTCCTATATCTGATAACTAAGAAAGATATGAAAAATTATAAATTGTCAAATGGTCAAATTATAATGGTCTGCTTGACTTCGCTCTTGCTGTGTACAGGCTGCAAGGGGCATATAGCAGGCAATCTGGACATCGTCGGCGACTGCCTGATAGAGACGCTGGTGCTGGATGAACAATATGCGGGCACCATAGATGTTCCTGCCCGCACGGTAACGGTGTATGTGCCGGAGGGCTACGCTGTGTCCGCTATGGTGCTTTCCTCTCTCTCTGTCAGCGCGGGTGCCGCGGCGGATGTGCACGAGGGAGACAGCCTCAACATGCTCACGAATAGGGCTATCGTAGTAACGAACGGCGATGTCTATCTGGAATGGACGCTCATTGTGCGTTTTGCAAAGGCGCAGATTACCTCTTTCGTGCTGAACAGCCGATATGTGGGCGGTATCAACCAAGACGAGAAGACCATACGCGTCTATGTGCCCTCCTCTGAGAATACCGCTGCGATGACGCCTGTTATCAAGGTGTCGGATGGTGCCGTAGTTACGCCCGAGAGCGGCGTGCCGACGGATTTCTCGAATCCTGTGGCATACACGGTAACCAACCAAACGCTCACCAATGTCTATACCGTATATGTGGATAAGATGGATGCGCCCGCAGCACTGTTTGTGGGTACAGCCGCCACGATAGAGCAGTTGCTGCCCGAGGAGCGGCGTGCCTGCGATTGGATGCTCGCGGAGGTGGAGCAGGCGCAGTATTGCTCGCTGACCGATTTTGCAAACGGCAAGGTGGATGTATCCGCCTGCAAGGTCATCTGGTGGCATTTCCACCACGATGGCGGTGTGGACGGCAAGTCGGCTTTCGAGAGCGCTGCCCCCGAAGCCGTAGCGGCTGTGGCTGCGTTCCAAGAGTACATAGACAACGGCGGCACCTTGCTCCTCTCGCGCTACGCTACCTATCTGCCGGGCTATCTCTGCCTCAACGGCAACAACCCCACCGACCGATTCCCCAACAACTGCTGGGGAGGCAACGAAGACAGCCCCGAGACCACCAACGAGCCGTGGAGTTTCTTTGCGGTGGACGCTAATCACCCGCTCTTTGCCGATTTAGCCAAAGGCACCGACCCTGCCACCATCTACACTTGCGACGCAGGCTACCGTATCACCAACTCCACCGCCCAGTGGCACATAGGCGACGACTGGGGAGGCTATCCCACGCTGGCCGACTTCGAGCAACTCACCCATGCCCAACCGCTTGCCAAAGGTGGCGATGGTGCCGTGGTCGTATGGGAGTTTGTGCATACTGCTGAACGACCTGCCATCCTCTGCATAGGCACCGGCTGCTACGACTGGTATTCCATTGACGAAGTCTATGCCGGCTACCATAGCAACATCAACCAAATGACCTTGAACGCTATTAACTATCTGACCACTAACCACTAACCACTGACCACTTATGAAAACCGCACAATTTCTAAATAATCTCTTCCTCCCTTTAGGGAGGGCTGGGGTAGGCTTCCTTCTCCTGCTTTCCGCCTGCAGCGAGCAGAATGTTGCTACTGTCCCCGAACGCGACTGGGAGCATACCACCTATCTCTTTGCTTCCTCCGATGAGCCGACGTCTGATACCTATTATCGTCCCTATGCAGGCTATGTAGGTGATGTCATGCCCCTCTACGACCCGCTGAGCAAGACCTTTAAGATAGGCTACCTGCAAGACTTCCGCCCCAACCCCGTAGGCACCTACCATCCTATTTGGGGCGTGGAGACGGCAGATGCGGCGCACTACACCTCGCTGGACGAAATCATCCCCTGCGGCGGTATCAACGAGCAGGACGCAGCCTTGGGTACAGGCTGCTTCGTCTATAGCGAAGAGCAGGGACTGTACTACTGTTTCTACACCGGTCATCGCTACGAACTGTTGCAGGCAGAGGATAGCCGCGAGATAGTACAGATGGCGGTTTCCTCCGATTTCAAGACATGGACCAAGAGCCGCACTTTCCTCCTGCGAGGGCGCGACTACGGCTATTCGTCCAACGACTTCCGCGACCCCTGCATCTTCCGTACCGATGACGGCATCTACCACATGCTCGTCTCCACCACAGCCAATGGCAAAGGCGTGCTGGCAGAGTTCACATCGGCTAACCTCACCGACTGGACACACCAAGGGGTCTTTATGACCATGATGTGGGACCGCTTCTATGAGTGCCCCGATGTGTTCCAAATGGGCGACTGGTGGTATCTCGTCTATAGTGAGATACACAATGCGGTGCGTCGCGTGCAGTATCTCAAAGGGCGTACCCTCGACGAACTGAAAGCAACCACGAAAGACGATGCAGGTATTTGGCCCGATGACCATGAGGGCTTCTTGGATAGCCGAGGCTTGTATGCCGGCAAGACGGCAAGCGATGGGCAGAATCGGTATCTATGGGGCTGGTGTCCTACCCGTAGCGGAAAAGATAACACTAATGTGGGCGAGCAGGCACCCGAGTGGGCAGGCAGCATGGTGGCGCACCGAGTGGTGCAGCATCCCGACGGTAGCCTGTCGCTTGGCGAAGTGGATGCCATACGGCAGAAATATGCCCAAGAGCAGAAGGTGGCGGTGATGCGACGGCAAGGCGAGGTGCAGGAAACCGACGGGGTGTATGTCCTGCAAGAGGGCAGCAACCTCCTCTTCAACCGCTTGGGCTATCACAACCATATCCGTCTCACGGTGCAGACCGAGGGCGCGAGCGATAGGTTTGGTATCTCGCTTTGCCGTGGTACTTCTGCGGTGTGCGAGGCTGACTCTGGCGTGTACTATTCGCTGGTGCTCAATCCCGAGAGCGAGACCCGCCGCAAAATCAACTTCGAGCAAGAGGGCGAAGACGGCAAGGGCTTCATTGCGAACATTGACGGCTATACTTTCCCGACTCCTGCAGAAAACACCTACCATATAGATATCTACACCGACAACTCCGTCTTGGTGATGTATGTAAACGGTAACGTCTGCTACACCAACCGCGTCTATGGCATAGCCCGCAACTGTTGGAGCATCAACTGCTATTCAGGCACCCTGAACCTGTCGGAAATCGTTTCGTATCGACAATAACCCACGAACCGACTTGGAAACAATTAGGAAATGAGACGAATGTCCGGGTACGCCGTCCGGGTGCGCGGGCGTGTCCGGGTGCGCAGGCGTCCTCGCCTGCTGAAAAATGTCCGTCCCCGCCCGCAGGATAAATAGAAATGAAAAACATGAAACCATGAAAATGAAAAAGAACTTTTTGGTAGCAGCCTGCCTGCTAATCACCGCGCTCGCTATGGCGGGCGAGGTGCAGTTCTCCCGCTCGGGAGTACGCGACATGCTTATCCGTGTCAGTGGCGATGAACGCTATCTGCTGATTCCTATTGAGGAAGCAGCGCCCGAGTACCGCATGCAGGTGATTGAGAACGGGCGTATCGTCCGCACAAACATCTTGCGCTTGGCAGCCAAAGGCAAGGTCGATTACTTCGTGCCCATGGACTTGACCGAGTTCCGTCGCGACCAACTCCTTCTCGCCGTGCATGTGTGGAACCAGCCCGACGGAGAGCGTCAGCGCGAACTGTCCCCCATGGACTATATCGCATGGAGCGAGATGATGCTGTCCGACACTTTCGACACCGCCAACCGAGACCCCTACCGCCCTGAGTACCACCACACGCCCCTCTACGGCTGGATGAACGACCCCAACGGCATGTTCTACCGCGACGGCGTTTGGCACCTCTACTACCAGTACAACCCCTACTGCTCGCTGTGGCAGAACATGAGTTGGGGGCACTCCACCTCTACCGACCTCATCCATTGGGAGCACCAACCGATGGCGCTGCAACCCGATGTGATAGGAACAATCTTCTCCGGCTCTTCCGTCATCGACCACGAGGGCACGGCGGGCTTTGGGAAAGGTGCGGTAGTGGCGATGTACACCTCTGCCGAACTGATGGGGCAGTGCCAGTCGCTTGCGTACAGCACCGACAACGGGCAGACTTTCACCAAGTACAGCGGCAACCCTATCATCACCGAGGCGATACCCGACTTCCGCGACCCGAACTTCTTCTGGAATGAAGACACGCGGGAGTGGAACCTCGTGCTGGCAAGCGGGCAAGAGATGCGTTTCTATGCCTCTGCCGACCTGAAGCACTGGCGCTATCTATCCTCCTTCGGCAGCGACTACGGCTGCCATTCGGGCGTGTGGGAATGTCCCGACCTCTTCCCGCTCAAAGACGAGCAGGGCAATACCTACTGGGTACTCATCTGCAACATCAACCCGGGCGGTCCTGCGGGCGGCTCTGCGGCGCAGTACTTCATCGGACAGTGGGACGGACACACCTTCACCTGCCACCATACCGACACGCGCTGGATGGACTACGGCAAAGACCATTATGCCACCGTCTCCTTCTCCGATGCCCCCGACGGGCGGCGCACCGTCCTCGGATGGATGAGCAACTGGCAGTACGCCAACCAAGTGCCCACCCGCCAATTCCGCTCGGCGAACACCATCGCACGCGACCTCTTCCTCTATACCGTCAAGGGGCAGCACTACCTCGGTTCGCGCCCTGCACCGGAATACGACGGCAAGGGACTCGACCAAGTGGTGAAGATAAAGTCGCAGTCGAAGCCCACGGTGGTTACCCTCAGCAACGAGCAGGGCGAAGAGTTTCTGATTACCTACGACCCCAAGGCGATGACGCTGTCCGTTGACCGCTCAAAGAGCGGGTTGGTGGATTTCTCTGCCGATTTCCCCGTGACGGCTACTGCGCCCGTCTTGCGCAAACTCACCTCGCTGCGTATCTTCATAGACCGCTGCTCCGTAGAGGTCTTTGGCAACAACGGGGAGGTATGTCTGACCTCTCTGGTATTCCCGCAAAGTACATTAACTTTAAACAAATAATATCATGTCTTCTTCCAACAAAACTTCTTTTGGCGCACTCGCAGTAGTGATGCTCTGCTTCTTCACCATGGGCTTTGTCGATTTGGTCGGCATTGCCAGTAACTATGTCCAGCAAGACCTCGGCTTGACCGACTCGCAGGCGAACATCATGCCTTCGCTGGTCTTCTTCTGGTTCCTTATCTTCTCGGTGCCCACGGGCATGCTGATGAACAAAATCGGCAGAAAGCGTACCGTGCTGCTCTCCATCGTCGTAACCGTGCTGTCGCTTATCCTGCCTATCTTCGGCAATTCCTATCCCCTGATGCTGGTGGCGTTCTCGCTCTTGGGTATCGGCAATGCCCTCATGCAGACTTCGCTTAATCCGCTGGTGTCGAATATCGTAACGGGCAACCTGTCGGCAACGCTCACGTTCGGTCAGTTCGTGAAAGCCATCGCCTCTTTCTTGGCACCCTACATCGCTATGTGGGGGGCTACGCAGGTGTTGCCCTCCGCAGGCTTGGGCTGGCGTGTGCTCTTCCCCGTCTATGGTATCATCGGTGTGGTGGCTATCGTATGCCTGTCGCTGACCACCATCCACGAAGAGCCCGTGGCAAAAGGCAGTAGCGTGGTGGATTGTTTCCGCCTGCTCGGAAAACCGTTTATCCTGCTCTGCTTCCTGAGTATCATGTGCCACGTGGGTATCGATGTCGGTACCAACACCACTGCTCCGAAAATCCTTATCGAGCGCCTCGGGATGACGCTGGCTGAGGCGGGCTTCGCTACCTCGCTCTACTTCATCTTCCGTACTCTCGGTTGCCTCTCGGGCTCGGCTATCTTGCGCAAAGTGCCGGAGAAAGTGTTCTTCGCTATCTCGGTTGGCATGATTATTGCAGCGATGATTATCCTTGCGGTGGCAGATGTGAAGTGGTTGCTCTATGTGGGCATTGCGTTGGTGGGATTTGGCAACTCCAACATCTTCTCCATCACTTTTGCACAGGCGCTCCAGCATGACCCCGACCACAAGAACGAGATTTCCGGCTTGATGATTATGGGTCTCTTTGGCGGCACCATCTTCCCGCTCGCCATGGGCTTCATGTCCGACGCCATGGGCACCCTCGGTGCCGTCCTCGTGATGGGAGTAGGCACCCTCTACCTCGCAGGCTTCACATTGAAAATCAAGCGTTAGTGGTCAGTGGTTAGTGGTCAGTGGTTAGTGTTTCGTGGTTAGTGGTCAGTGGTTAGTGGTCAGTGGTCAGTGGTTAGTGTTCAGTGGTTAGTGGTCAGTGGTTAGTGCTCAGTGCGAGCCCCGAAGGGGCGACATAAACCAGCGTAGGGTGAAACCCTACGTAGAGGTTACCTCTCCCATACCCCAAGCCCCGAAGGGGCGATATAATTAAACCTCCGACTACTCAGAGCACCCTGCTCCTCAGAGCAGTGGCATGTTAATTGTTAATTGTAAATTGTTAATTGATTATGCGATACATTATCGGTCTCGGTGAGGTGCTTTTCGACTGCCTCCCCACAGGGCGCAAGTTAGGTGGTGCGCCTGCAAACTTCGTCTTTCACGCTTCCCAGTTCTTTCCTGCGGACGAGGACAACAAGGAGGTGCGGTCTCCAGGCCGCACAGAATTACAAGGCTGCGCCATCTCTGCCATCGGCAACGACGACTTGGGCAAAGAGGTAACCGACATACTGGATGGGGTAGGCTTGCACTATTGCCTGCCCAAAGTGGATTTCCCCACGGGTACGGTGCAGGTAACGATCAACGAGCAGGGCGTGCCGCAATATGAGATTTGCTTGGGCGTGGCTTGGGACAACGTACCCCTCACCGATGAAATCATGGCGGTAGCCAAGCAGGCGCGCGTCATCTGCTTCGGCTCGCTGGCGCAACGCTCGGAGGTGAGCCGCAAGACCATACAGGCTATCCTCGATGCGGTGCCTGCTGATTGCATGAAGGTGTTCGACATCAACCTTCGCCAACAGTGGTACAACCGCGAGGTGATTATAGACTCGCTCAACCGAAGCAACATCCTGAAAATCAACGATGAGGAGTTGCAGATAGTAGCGCCGATGTTGCTCGGCGTGGAGACGGAGACAGACCGTCTCATCGCGGAGGACAAAGAGATGACCCTGCGCGTGTGCCGTGCGATGATTGAGTTGTACGACCTGCAGATGGTGATTCTCACCTGCGGCACCAACGGTTCGTATGTCATCACGCTCGATGACTGCTCTTTCCTACCCACACCGCGTGTGGAGGTAGCGGATACGGTAGGTGCCGGCGACAGTTTCACCGGCACCTTCGTGGCGCAACTCCTGCTCGGACGCTCCATCCCCGAGGCACACCAAAGAGCCGTAGCGGTCTCCGCCTTCGTCTGCACGCAGCACGGCCCCATGCCCATCCTCCCCGAAGAACTGAAATAGAAGTCCGGGTGCGCAGCAAAACTCCCCCGCCTCTCCTGAAAGGAGGGGAGGGGGTAAGGGGGCGGGATGGTGTCCGGGTGCGCAGGGGCTTGCATCCCGATTTATCGGGGCGTCCCCGCCTGTTGAAAGACCGCTGACGCTGAAGGACCGCGCTTCACGCTGTCAGACAGAAAGCGAAGCGGTTAGACAGCGTAGCGG
This sequence comes from Paludibacteraceae bacterium, assembly GCA_051870915.1. Taxonomy (GTDB): domain Bacteria; phylum Bacteroidota; class Bacteroidia; order Bacteroidales; family Paludibacteraceae; genus Colicola. The sequence goes on along the minus strand of JBJECI010000041.1, from coordinate 7,742 downwards.
TCAAAAATATTTGCATATCTCGAAAAAAAGCAGTACCTTTGCAGCCGAATTCTTTGGACTAAGGATTAAGGACACAGGATTAAAGACAAAATAGTAATGACTCTAAAACTTACAGAAGAATGTAACTTTAACTCTCCCGCCTCTCCTAAAAGGAGGGGAGGGGGTGTGGGGGCGGGAAGGTACAATCGGCATCAAGCCGCAAAGGAAAAATAAAAGAATAAACCTAATTAAAACACGCATAAAACAGTCAAGAGTAATAAGTCCTTCATCCTTCATCTTTTATCTTTCATCACATTATGATTAAGGTTGCAATTATTGGTTACGGCAATATCGGAAAAGCCGTGGAGCAGGCGGTGCTTGCTGCCGAGGATATGACACTCGCGGGTGTGTTTCACCATACCGATTCCTTGGACGAGATGGATGCCGATGTGTGTGTGCTCTGCACGCCCACGCGCGAGGTGCCGACGTTTGCCAAGCAGTTGGCTGCGAGGGGAATATGCACGGTCGATTCGTTTGATATCCACGGAAAGATTTTGGACTACCGTGCGCAGTTGTTGCCGCTGACTCGCGAACAGCAGTCGGTGAGCATCATCGCCGCCGGATGGGACCCGGGGAGCGACTCGGTGGTGCGAGCCTTGCTGCTGGCGATGGCACCGCAGGGGCTGACCTACACCAACTTCGGTCCCGGGCGCTCCATGGGGCACACCGTGGCAGCGAAGAGTATCCAGGGCGTGAAGAACGCACTGTCGATGACCATCCCGTTGGGAACGGGTATCCACCGCCGCATGGTGTATGTGGAGTTAGAGGACGGAGCGGACTTCCACACCGTGGAGCACAACCTGCTGCAAGATGATTACTTCGCCCACGACGAGACGCACGTGATAGAAGTCCCATCGGTGGACGCGCTCAACAACGTAGCACATGGCGTACACCTCGTGCGCAACGGCGTCTCGGCGAACATGCACAACCAGAACTTCGAGTTCAACATGACCATCAACAACCCCGCGCTCACCGGTCAGATTCTCGTGGCGTGTGCCCGCGCCGCGGTGCACAAGCAGCAACGAGGGCAGTGCGGTTGCTTCACGATGATAGAACTCGCACCCATCGACCTCCTCCCCGGCACCACCGAAGAGAACATCAAGGCATTGGTGTAAGAAAGACTAATGCAACGAATAATAAAAGAGGCTGTCTAACAAATTGAGTTAGGCAGCCTCTTTGGTTATGCAGCGGTATGTTTTTTAGATAGTCCCAGCACGCAGTAGCGGAGGATGGGGATGCGGCGGATGAGGAGGTAGAGGGCGGGGGTGAGGGTGAACATCGCGAGGAAGAGCAGGACGTACATCGCCCACGGCGGGAGCGCGGTATAGGCGCGGAGCAGGTAGCCTACGCTCATATAGACGAAGAACTGCAAGATATACAGCCCGTAGGAAGCATCGCGGAAGAAAGTGCAAAGGCGGCTCGCAAGGCTCGCGTTGTTTCCGTTGTTTTCGTTGTTGGCGTAGTTTTCGTGGTTTCCGTTGTTTCCGTTGATTCCGTTGATTCCGTTGTTATCGTAGTTGGCGTAGTTTTCGTTATTTTCGTAGTTGGCGTTGTTTATGTGGCTTACATCGTGGTTGAGCCATGTGCGGAAGGTGGCGAACATGGCTAAGATGGCGAGCCATGCGTAGAGGTTGTTGCCCACGCTGCGGATATAGGCAGGCGAGTAGGCATCTTGCCCGAAGGTGGTGATAGTCAGCACAATACCGCATACCAACGCAGCGGGGATAAGGAACCACCGCAGGCGCGTTAAGAGCGTTTGCACCTCCTCGCGGACGAAGAAGAAATAGCCGAACAAGTACGCCGTCAGGTAGTAGAGCGGGCGATAGACATTGTAGAGCATGGCAGGATTCTGCATGCTGTAGTCCCCGTCCATCACCGCTTGGTCAGTGAGGTAGAGCAGAAAGCCGAAGAGGAGAAGGAAGAGGGCGCAAAGCCAAGGAGGTAAAGTGTGGCGGGCTTTTTGCTTCAAACGACTGCCGACCTGATATATCGGTATAGTCATCAGCGAGAAGAGCCAGAGCAGTTGTATAAACCACAGTCCGCCTCCGCCGCATACTGCCCACATGATATACATCACCCACCACGGTTGCCCTGCGCCCATGTCGGTGTGGAAACGGAAGTTCATCGTCTGCATGCCGAAATAGCCTGCCATCCATTGGAAGACAAACAGCCCAAGCGTGGCGGGGACGAGCAGTTTGCGGGTGCGGGTACGCAGGTATTCGCGTGGCGATTTGCGTTGCAGAGCATAGCGCGAACTCATGCCCGCCACCGCAAAGAGCAGGGGCATCAGCCACGGATAGAGCAGATAGAGCACTGCATCCTGCGGCTGGTAGTCGCTGAACCCGCCTATGCCGGAGCCCATGCAATAGGTGTTGAAATGGTAGAAGACATGGAAGAACATCACGAGCAAGACGGTTACCCAGCGGATGTTGTCTAAATAGTGGTAGCGCATAGTTTGTGGAAGGCTTTGTGGCATTTGCGTATGTCTCTTTGGGTTAGTTGCGGACGGGTCTGGACGCCGCCGCGCTCGATGGTGGCAACGATGTCCCAGCCTGAATAGTGTCCGATTTCTTTCAGTGCGCGGATGGCTCCGTGGGACTGGTTCATAAGGATATTGAAGGGGAAGGGGGTGGTGCAGGTGCTGATGAAGACGGCTTTCTTGCCTTTCATCAGTGGCTCGGGGAAGCGGGGTGTGTCGCGCATCATGCCATAGACGATACGGTCGAAGAGCAGTTTGAGTTGCCCCGGGATGTTGCCCCAGAAGCAGGGTGCACCAATCACTATCGCATCGGCTTTCATCAGCAGTTGCAGCACGCGCTGCGCATCGTCCTCGGGCAGTACGCAATGGTTCTTGCTGCGGCATGCCATGCAGCCCATGCAGGGCTTGATATGCAGGTCGTTGGCGTATATTTCTGTGATGTGGGCACCTGCTTGGGTCGCGTCCTCGCGCAGGATACCCAGCATGTGTGCAATCAGTCCGTTCTTTCTCGGACTGCCGTTGATAATCAGTAGTTCCATATTGTTATTTGACAATTTGACAATTTACTATTTGACCGCTTCGCTGTTAGTTTTCTGTATTGAGGTTTAGGCGCAGGACGCGGATCCCGACAAGTCGGGACAAGTTGGGGCGGTCTTTGCCGTTGTAGAGGGTGGGGTCGTAGCAGATGTCGCCCGTGGGGACGAAACCGCATTTCTCCATCACTCTGCCCGAGGCGGGGTTGTCGGTGAAATGTCCGCTGATGAGGGAGGGGATAGAAGTGGTCTGCCGGATATGCGTAACCATTAGTTGCAGGGCTTCGGTGCAGAGACCTTGGTTCCAGAAAGGTTTGGCTACCCAATAGCCCACGGTGGGTTCGCCTTCCCGCGCGGGGAGGTTGCATTCGCAGGAGGGACCGTATCCTATGGCGCCGACGAGCAGGTCGTCTTCTTTTCGGACGATAGCCCATGTGGTGGGGTTTCGGAAGACGGCTTGGATGATGTGCAGGCTCTCCTCTATCGATTGGTGGGGTGCCCAACCCGCCCGCGGCCCCACATCGGGGTCGGAGGCGTATCGGTACAAGAGCGGTGCATCCTCGTCTCGCCACGGACGGAGAAATAAACGATTCGATTCTATTATCATATCAACTGAAAATTAATACTTGTATTTGAACAGATAACTACTGCTCGGTGCATGAAAAGCCCCGAAGGGGCGACATAATTTAGCATAGGGGCTTGCCCCTATGTAAAGGAGAACTCACCAAAAGCAAGCCCCGAAGGGGCGACATAACTAACGGAGGAAAACGTTATTCTGTGAAGAGTTGGGTGGGGAGCGTTCGTTTCTCCTTGTGCGGGAAGGTGGCTTCGTAGGCGGCAAAGGATTCGGGGTGGTCTATGGCGGCGAAGTAACCTTGCGGGGGCGTGTAGAGGAGAGTTGAGAGTTTAGTGTTTAGGGTTGAGAGTTTAGTGTTTAGAGTTGAGAGTTTAGCGTTTAGCGTTGAGAGATAGCCCGGGATGAGTTCCTGCGCGAGGAAATAGGGCACTTCGGCATCGAGGGGCTCGCCGTGGTAATGGATGCCGAGGCGGCTCGCCACCTGAAAGCCCGCGTGCCGGTAGAAGTCGATATTGCCCTCCATGCAGACGAGTCCGATACCCATCTCGCGGGCGCGTGCCAAGGCATATTGCAGCAGTCGGAGCCCGTAGCCCTTGCGCCGGTAGGCGGGGGCGATGGAGATAGGACCGAAGGTGGCAATAGGGACCCTAGTGCCGTCTTGTATCGTGAGTGTGGCGCGGACGAACATGATGTGCCCGATGAGTTCGTCGCCTTTCTCCATGACGAACGCCAACTCGGGGATGTACTCGGGGCGGTCGCGGAAACAATGCAACACGAAATGCTCTTGGCAGCCCGGTCGATAGACGTTCCAGAAGGCTTCGCGGGTGAGGTACTCGGCGGCGTGGTAGTCCTCGGGGCGTTCGGGGCGGATGACATAGTCGGTATCTTCGAGGTTCGCTTTGGCTTCGGGGGCATTTTGGTGTAGAGCCTGCAATTGTGGGCAGTCGTGCCGGTCGGGGCACTCGCCGCAGTGGTTCACCTCACGGCGCAACGCGCATTGGCGGATGGGGCACATCGTGTCGCAGTAGGGGCATTTGATGCCCTCCGTGCGGCAACCGAGGCAGTTGATACTCTCGGCGGGGATATGCGTGTGGTTCCACTCGCTCCATTGGCGGGCGACTTGTTCACGCAGTGCGTCGTCGTTGTGCAGAGTGGCGGTGCGGGCTTCGCATTGGGCGCAGTCGAGACCGCAGTAGGCGATTAGAGGGTGCATAGTGGTTAGTGGTCAGTGGTTGGTGGTTAGTAACCGCGGGCGAGACGCCCGCGTCCCCAGTGGTTTCTATGGTGCGGCATGGAGACCGCACCTCCATGTTATTTGGTCAGTTCGTGTATTTGTTTGGAATGCAGTTGCAGGTGAGCGAGGTAGCCTTGCACCATGTCGTCGAGCGTAACGCGGTTGCCCTCGTAGTCGAGCCAGTAGTTCGCGCGCTTGGTGGTGTCGATGGCGCGGATGAGGTGGCAGATATGGCGGTTGTAGTATTGCAGCAACCGCACGAGCGTCTGCCAGTCTTCGTGTTGATAGTCTTGCAGTTGCAGCCATAGGTCGTTGTCCTGCGTGTAGTCGGGGAAGACGAGCATGCCCATCTCGGTGTTCGGCATGGAGTGCCCGCAACGCGGCGCGTACTGCAAGCGCACGAGGCGCTGGTGGTTGTTGGAGGCAGAGTCGATGAGGTGCCCGACGAGCATCTTGATGGTGCGGTTCTGTCGGTTGCGGCTTTGACTCACCTGCTCCTCGCTGAGGCTGAGCAGGAAGGGTATCTCCTGCGCCAACAGTTGCTCAATCTCGCGGATGATGTCTTGGTAGGAATCCATGGTTATTCGGGATTGAAAGAGGAAATCTCAATCAGGTTGCCTTCGGGGTCGGCGACATAGCAGGTGCGCTGTCCCCACGGCTCGGTGGTAGGCTCAAAAACAGGCTTGGCACCCATCTCTACGGCGCGCGCAAACTCCTTATCCACATCGGCAAAGTACGGCACATCGAAGGAAATCTCCATCGTGCCGTTGATACCGTCGGGATAGGCATAGCGGCGCGAGGTCATGTGCTCGAAAGCCGTGCGCGGGAAGAGGATGATACGCATACTGTCAAGGAAGAGTTCCACATTGGGGTCTATGCCGTTCCAGTTGGTGCGGAAACCGAAGATGTCGCAGTAGAAACGCACTACCTGTGCGGTGTCGGTGGTGAAAAGACCAATGGTGTTGAATTGAAAACGAGACAACATAGTGATTTACGAATTACGATTTGCGTGCGTAGCCGATTATAGTATGCGATAGCGTTGATTTATCAGCGCGCCGTGTGGTCTAATAACTTTGTTCCTAAGATGTTATATGCAGTTCCGTCTGCTGTGAGGATAACGAGTTGCCCGTTTTGTATTCGTTTGATAGGGCTTTCGGGAATCGCCACCTGTGGTATGCCCGATGGCGTGCTCTCTTCGTTTTTCACGCAACGACACCCGCGCCCGTTCCATTTGAGGTTGTGGTCGTAGTTGACGGCATCCGATTGGGCATCCATGCTTATGTAATAAGCCGATGAGGGATAGGAGGATGAACCTGAGGGCGTGATAGTCCAAAACGATACCGCCTTGCCAACCGAAAGGGAATCTCTTGATTCGGTATAGTAAGTGCCGGACGGCAACGCGTTGAAACCCAATAAATTGTTGCCCGCGTGTGCGCTCCATCCCACCGAGTCTTTGAGCAATAAAGCCCCCGTTTCCGTGCCTCCCGCTTCGGCAAATAGTGCTTTCCATTCGTCCAATGTCGGCAGGTGCCAACCGTTCGGGCAGATACCTTGCCGAGGCAGTGTAATGGCAGTCGATAGATATAGGTGTTCTCCTTCCTTGGCGGTCAGTCCTGCTGCGGCTAACCAGTTGTACTGAAAGCCCATCTTTGCGCGACTATCAGGCGTAAGCAGACTATCGCTTTTGGTCTTCACGTTGCGATGGTCAATGTAGTAGGGCAGGCTTTTGCTGCTGTAGCCGTTTACACCGAAGTATGCCAAGGTGTCTCCGTACCGTTCTGATTGTGTGTCATATACGTATTCTGCAAGGTTCTCTGCCATCCATATCTGTTCTCCTATTTGTATGGTTGGGTATCGGCGTCCGCTAATGCCCGCAACGGAGTCTTGCGGAGTAGCCGCCTGAATGCCGCATAAGCAGAAAGAAAGGCAACAGACTATTCCTGAAAGTAATATCTTTTTCATATCGTATTGTGTACTGAGTGCGCCCCGACCGGTCGGGACTGATTTTGTGTTATTCTCTTACGATATGCGACGCCCCGGAGCAGTCGGTGTCGGAGGTGTCGGCGTTGCCGGTGAAGTAGATAGTGCTTGCGCCGGAGACGCTGCAACGGATAGTGCCGTCGCTGTGCACCAGCATACTGCTGCTGCCCGACAGATGGCCTCGCACGTCGTCTGCACGGAGCATGAACTGCCCGTCTTGTTTCTCGGCGAGCACCTGCGAAGCACCGCTGATACCCACACTCAACTCCCGCACCGTACCTTGCAGGTCGGCTTTGCTGCTGCCCGACACGTTCACCGAGACCTCCTCGGCATAGACCGTGGCGGCGAGCATGGACGCCCCCGACAGGTCTATCTCCACGTCCGTGGCACGGAGCGGCTGCTCCACCACCACGGCGGACGCACCCGACACGGCTATCTCGTCCAAGGCTTTCTGCGAGGGCACGAGCACGCGATTGACCGTCGTGCCGGTCCAGCAGGTGCCGTTGGCGTAACCGATGGAGAGCCGTTTGCCTTTCTGCGAGATAAGAAGGTAAGGCTGGAGATTTTCATCGGTGATGACGCAGATATCCTTCGTGCTGTCGCACACAATCACTTCAATGGCGCTGCGCACGTCCAGTTCCGTAAATTCTGATACGGCGTAGTGTTTCTCGGTCTCAATACCCGAGAGGATAATGTTATTCATGCGGTACAATGAGCACCCGCACAGTCCTGCTGCGATAAGCAGGATAGAAAAGAGTTTTGTTTTCATAAAGGACTCTCCCCGACCCTCCCTACAAGGGAGGGAGTTAGGGATTAGTTTTAGTTAGACAAATAGTAATGTTATTTTCTCCCTCCCTTTCCGGGGTCCCCGCAAGCAACGCGCAGTGGGGTGGCTTCAGG
>JBJECI010000040.1:52529-58288 GCA_051870915.1 Paludibacteraceae bacterium | reverse complement strand
GGGTCGATTTCCCGACATTGGGACGACCCACTATCGCTAAGATATTTGCCATAGTATGTAATAATTTTCTCCTATTGTTGCTTCTCTACTTACACCACGATATTCACAATCCTTCCGGGAACGACAATCACTTTCTTCGGCGTGCCGCCGTTGAGGTACTTCGCAGTCTGCTCATCTGCCATCACAATACGCTCCACTTCCTCCCGCGGTGTGTCTTTCGCCACCTCCAGCGTGAAACGCACCTTGCCGTTGAACTGCACAGGATATTTCTGCTTGTCCTCCACGAGGTAGGCTTCGTTGCACAGGGGGCACTCTGCATCGCAGACCGTAGTCTCGTTGCCGCAGCGGTGCCACATCTCTTCCGCCAAGTGCGGTGCATAGGGTGCCAGCAGAACAGCCAGCGGCTCGAGAACAGCACGCTTGTGGCATTTGAGCGCGGTCAGTTCGTTCTGCGCAATCATGAAAGCGGGAATAGACGTGTTGAACGAGAAGTTCTCTATGTCCCACGTGATTTTCTTTATCAACTTGTGCAGGCTCCGCAGTTCCTCCGCCGTCGGTTCGCGGTCTTCGATAGTCTCGTAGAGATTCCACAGACGTTTGAGAAAACGGTGCACGCCGTCAATGCCGTTGGTATCCCATGGCTTGGACATCTCCAGCGGACCGAGGAACATTTCGTAGAGACGCAGCGTATCGGCTCCGAACTTGGCTACAATATCATCGGGGTTCACTACGTTGAACATCGACTTCGACATCTTCTCTATTGCCCAACCGCACTTATAAACGCCGTCTTCCAATACGAACTCCGCGTCTTTGTACTCCGGCATCCACGCGCGGAACGCCTCTATATCCAACACGTCGTTGCTTACGATATTCACATTCACGTGGATAGGTTGCACGTGCCCTTGGTACTCGGGGGTGTCAATCAGCCCGTAGGACACATACGTGTTCGCACTGCCTATCAGACGATAGACAAAGTTCGAGCGCCCTTGAATCATACCTTGGTTGATGAGTTTCTTGAAAGGCTCGTCCTCGCACACATAGCCGAGGTCGTATAGGAACTTATTCCAGAAGCGGCTGTAGATGAGGTGCCCCGTGGCGTGCTCGCTGCCGCCGAGGTAGAGGTCCACCTGCCGCCAGTATTGGTTCACCTCGGGGGCTACCAATGCTTGGTCGTTGTGGTTGTCCATATAGCGCAGGTAGTAGGCGGAAGAGCCCGCAAAGCCCGGCATGGTGCATAGTTCGAGCGGGAAGATGGTTTGGTTGTTTATCAACGCCTTGTCCACTACCTGCTGCTTCGCCTCGTCCCACGCCCATTGCTGCGCGTGCCCGAGCGGCGGCTCGCCGGTCTCTGTCGGCTTGAAATCGCTCACCTCCGGCAGTAACAGCGGCAGGCACTCCTCCGGCAATGTATAGGGCATACCATTTTTGTAGTAGATGGGGAACGGCTCGCCCCAATAGCGTTGGCGGCTGAAGACGGCATCGCGCAGGCGGTAGTTCACCTTCACGCGACCGATACCCGTGTTGGTGATGTACTCCTTCATCTTCGCAATCGCTTCTTTCACTTGCAGACCGTTCAGGAAACCCGAGTTCATCATCACGCCCTCTTTGGCGTCGAAACTCTGTTCGCTCACGTCTGCCCCCTCTATCAGCGGGATAATCGGCAGGTTGAAATGCTTGGCGAAGGCGTAGTCGCGGCTGTCGTGTGCCGGCACCGCCATGATGGCGCCCGTACCGTATCCGCTCAATACGTAGTCGCTGATGTAGATGGGTATCTCCGCATGCGTCAGCGGGTTGATGGCATACGAGCCGGTGAACACACCCGTTACCTTGCGGTCGGCGATACGCTCGCGCTCCGTGCGGTGCTTCACCATATCTAAATATGCCTCCACCTCCTCGCGTTGCTCGGCGGTAACCACCCGCTGCACGTACTCGCTCTCGGGCGCAAGCACCATGAACGTAACGCCGAAGACGGTGTCCGCGCGCGTGGTGAAAATCGTGAACGGTTCATCCTGCCCCTTGATGGCAAACTGCATCTCTGCCCCCTCGGAGCGTCCAATCCAGTTGCGTTGGGTCTCTTTCAGACTATCCGACCAGTCTATCCTGTCCAGCCCTTCCAGCAAGCGCGGCGCATACGCACTCACGCGCAGGCACCATTGGCGCATCACCCGTTGCTCCACAGGGTGTCCGCCGCGCACCGACAGACCTTCGCTCACCTCATCGTTTGCCAAGACGCAACCCAATGCCGGACACCAGTTCACCTTCGTGTCTGCTAAGTAGGCGATACGGTGCTCCATCAGGCGCGCTTGTTGCTCCGCCTCGCTGAGCGTCTTCCACGTGGGGTCGTTCTGCTCCCACTGCGCTACCAACTCGCTGATAGGACGCGCCTTCTGCTGCACGGTGTCGTAGTAGGAGTGGAACATCTTGACGAATGCCCACTGCGTCCACTTGTAGAAACTCGGGTCGCAAGTCTTCACCTCGCGGTCCCAGTCGTAGCAGAAACCTATCTTTTTTAATTGGTCGATATATCGACCAATGTTCGCCATCGTGGTCTTTTCGGGGTGTTGCCCGGTCTGTATGGCATACTGCTCTGCGGGCAGACCGTAGGAGTCGAAGCCCATGGGGTGTAACACGTTGAAGCCTTGCAGACGTTTGTAGCGGCTGTATATATCACTCGCGATATACCCCAGCGGGTGTCCCACATGCAAGCCCGCCCCACTCGGATAAGGGAACATATCCAGCACATAGTAGTGCGGCTTGTCGCTATGGTTTGACACCCGGTAGATTCCTTTCACTGCCCACTCCCGCTGCCACTTTTTCTCTATTTCTTGAAAATTGTAATCCATTGTTGCTGTTTATTATCGTTGCTTAGAAATTCTAGATTTTCTAGGTTTTCTAGGATTTCTATGTTTTATTAGATTAGTTTCTTTACCTGCTCATAGACGTTTTGCGCGGTGAAACCGAGTTTTTCGTCCAGCACTTTGTAGGGTGCGGAGAACCCGAAGGAGTTGAGTCCCCAGACGGTGCCGTTCTCGCCGACCAGCCCTTCTAAGGTGCAACTCAGTCCGGCGGTCAGACCGAAACGTTTCACGCCTGCGGGCAGCACCTCTGCTTGGTATTCCTTCGTCTGCTGACGGAATAGCCCTTCGGAGGGAACGCTGACAATCTGCAAGCGGATACCTTCCGCGCGCAGCAGTTCCGCGCCTGCCATCAGCGTGCTGACCTCGCTACCCGATGCCAGCAGCACCACTTGCGGGTTCTCGTCCTTGCTGACGATATACGCACCTTTGCGGAAACCTGCTTCGTTTGCGCCAGCCACATTAGGTATATCCTGCCGCGAGAGGATGAGCGCGGTCGGGGTGTCGGTGTTCTCCATCGCCAGCCGCCATGCCCATGTGGTCTCCTCAGCATCGGCGGGACGGAGCACCAGCATAGAGGGCTTGCCGCTATGGTTATGCAGTTTCTCCATGAGGCGTATCTGTGCCTCTTGCTCCACAGGCTCGTGCGTCGGACCGTCTTCGCCCACGCGGAACGCATCGTGGCTCCACACGAACTTCATAGGTATCTCCATCAGTGCCGCCATGCGGATAGCAGGCTTCATGTAGTCACTGAACACGAAGAACGTGCCGCAGGCGGGGATGATACCGCCGTGCAATGCCATACCGATACATACGCAAACCATCGTCAGTTCGCTCACACCCGCTTGCAGGAAGCCGCCGGAGAAATCGTTCGGTGTAAAGGCTTTGCTCTTCTTCAAGAAGCCGTCCGTCTTGTCGGAGTTGCTCAGGTCGGCAGAAGAAACCACCATATTACCCACGTTCTCAGCGAAATAGCTCAACACGGTTGCCGATGCGTTGCGTGTAGCCACATTCGGCTTCTGCTGTATCTTGCTCCAATCGATACACGGTGTTTCGCCCGACATATAGGCTTCATATTCATTGGCGAGCGTGGGGTTCGCCTGCTTCCACTCGTAGTAGGCGGCGTAGCGCTCGTTTGCCATTGCCTTCAACTCCTCTGCCCGCGCTTTGTACATCGCCTCCACCTCGGGGAAGATGACAAACGGATTGGCTGCGTCGCCGCCCAAGTGAGCCACCGTAGCGGCAAAGTCCGCACCCGACTTGCTCAGCGGCTGTCCGTGCGTGGAACATTTGCCCTCGAAGTTCGCGCCGTCTGCGGTCAGGCAGCCTTTGCCCATCGTGGTGTGCCCGATGATGAGCGACGGGCGCGCCGTCTCGGCCTTGGCATTGCGCAACGCCTCGCGGATGGCATCGGGGTCGTTACCCGCTATCTCCTGCACATACCAGTTCCATGCGCGGTACTTGGCTGCCACGTCCTCCGAAGAGACGGCATCGCAGTCGGTAGAGAGTTGCACGTTGTTGGAGTCGTAGAACATAATGAGGTTGTCCAGCCCAAGGTAGCCTGCTATGCGCCCTGCGCCCTGCGAAATCTCCTCTTGGATACCGCCGTCGGAGATGAAGGCATAAATCGTGGGGTTATGCACCTCGCCAAAGCGCGTGTTGAACCACTTGGCGGCGATGGCTGCTCCCACGGCATAGGTATGCCCCTGCCCCAGCGGACCGCTGGTGTTCTCTATCCCGCGGGCGATGTTGCGCTCGGGGTGCCCGGGAGTAACGCTGCCCCATTGGCGGAACTGCTGCAAGTCCTCCAGCGAGAAGAATCCTGCCAAGCAGAGTTGCGAATAGAGCATGGGCGACATGTGTCCGGGGTCAAGGAAGAAACGGTCGCGCGCCTCCCAAGACGGGTTCTCGGGGTCGTATTCCAAAAACTCGGAGTACAGCACATTGATGAAGTCTGCACCTCCCATTGCACCACCGGGGTGTCCGCTTTTCGCTTTCTCTACCATTGCAGCAGCCAAGATACGAATGTTATCCGCTGCACGATTCATTAGGTCTGTTGTATGCATAGTGGTTGTGTTTTGTTTGCTTATTTTTTTCTAGAAATTCTAGACTTTCTAGTTTTTCTAGGATTTCTAGAATATCTAGGATTTCTAGACTTTCTTTTTAGAAAAATCCTCCGATGTAGTAACTTATCCCCCAGTTGGTGTCGTCTCGGTAGCCGAAGCCGGGCAGGTAGTAGGGTAGGACACCACCGTCTTGGGCTTTCCGCGTGAAGAGAATCTTGAAGCGCAGGTACCATCCCATCTGCAAGCCTTTCCACACCTGCACTTGGCAGCCTGCCACCACCTCGCCCCAACAATCTGCACCGAACTGCTGCCGAAAATCCATCGCCTGCGTGCCCCAATAGTTGTTGTTGAGCGGCACCTCAGTGAGGTCGTACCGTTGAAGCGCCGTCCCCACGCGCAAGCCCACCAACATCACGTTCTCACTCCGCACATGCTTCTTGCTCACATTCAGGTCGAGTCCCACGCGGGCGAAACCGCCTAATCCCTTGTGCTTGCCGCCGTCTGCCGCCGTCTCTGCCTGCGCATAGCCCAACTCCAGCGTGGGGAAGAACCGCTGCTTCAGCCGCCAGTTCATGGCTATCTCGTAGTTCTGTATCGTCCCTTTCGACCGTGCAGGCTCCAATATACTATTGAAGAGGTCCACTTTCAGGCTCATGCCGTTGTAGATGGTATCCTTGGGGGCGGCAGCCTGCTGCGCGGTGGTGTCTTTCTGCTCCACCACTGCCGATGATTTCAGTCTCCTCGCCGACTTGTTCTCCTGCCCATACACCTCGCTTGCCCCTGCTACCCAAAGCAGGAGCACCAAACCAACGTATATGAAAGTTTCAGGTTTCAAGTT
>JBJECI010000040.1:40831-52429 GCA_051870915.1 Paludibacteraceae bacterium | reverse complement strand
CTACCCAAAGCAGGAGCACCAAACCAACGTATATGAAAGTTTCAGGTTTCAAGTTGTCCGGGTGCGCAGGCGTCCTCGCCTGCTTAGTTACAAGTTCGGTTGCGCCCCGACCCATCGGGGCTTAGTTACAAGTTTCAGGTTTTAAGAAATAATGCCCTCTTAATTCTAAATTCTTAATTCTTAATTTCCATTGAGGTATAGTTTGATGTTCTCTTCCGTGGTGCCGCTGATGACGGTGTTCAGTACCTCCACCGAGTCGATGAACACCCCGCCGCAAAGCACGGTGTCTATGGTGTGATAGACCATGCACCCGCAGGCGTTGGAGATGAATTGGCGGTCGTTAGTATGATGTATTTCAATGAAATCCATTTGCTCGTGCCAGAGAATTTGGTAGGTCGTTACCGAGGTATCCACCCGCAGCGGCAGCCACAACTTGCTTTGACTCTTCACCTCCAAATAGGGCACGGTGTCGCAATCAGCACCCCATATCAGCACGCTATCCCATTGGTTCATGATACTTTCCGTACCGGCAGTGTCTATGCTTGTCCACTGCACCGTCATGCCCATCGCCGCCTCCAAATCCTGCCGGCATACCGTGTCCGGTCGGCAACTCCATGCCGACAAGCCAGCCAGCAACAAAAGACCATATTTGAAATGCTGCAATCTCATTACAACAGTCTCCTCGCCTCCTCTTTGAGCGCGTTCAACGCAACGCCGTTGGGCGTTTCGCCGTTGGTGTTGTAGGCGGTGATGAGTGCTTTGGCATAGTCCAGCGCGGTCGCCTCTTTGGGCAGGTTCGCCGCCATCGTGGTAACGAATGCGCCCATCTCATCGCGGGCGTGGACAATCTTGTCCCACACCTCGTCGCTCACGTAGATTTGCTGGCTGAGGTTGTGGTCGTACTCCTGCCGAATGGTGCGCAGAAGGCGTTGCTGCACCTCCAAGACGGTCAACTCCTGCAAGGGCATATCCATCAGCATGTGCGCGGGCGTGGTGCGCTCCAGCAGGAGCGACAGCCGCTCGTAGGCACGCATGCGGATGGGCGAAATCTCTTTCTGCGACTGCCGTTTCAGTTCCCACAGGCGTTTCTGCTCCTCGGCTTTGTAGAACTTGTGCATCACGAGCCATGTCGCTGCCAGCACTACCAACGCCGGAATGGTATATCCGATAATTTGTAACATAGTTTCAAGTTTCTGGTTTCAAGTAATCGTGTGCAAAGATACTGCTTTTTTGTTAAATATGCAAACAAAACCCTATTTTCTCCTTACTTTTCTTCAAAGGACGGCATATCTGCTGATTGTTAGCTGCAGAGTGATAATCTAACAACTTCTTGAAGAAGTATTAACCATCCATATTATTTGTAACGTATCAAACTTGGGTGATTCTTGGGTGATTCTTGGGTGATTCTTGGGTGATTCACGGATACATGAACGACCCTTCTTCAAGTCAGATTGCAACAAAAAAGCTGCCTAACTTAAGTTGTTAGACAGCCTATTTGTTTCCTTATCCGAATGCCTGCATGTTCTGCGGGTTGAAGAGGTCTTTGCCTTCGGGGGTGTAGGCATAGTCGATGCGGTCTTGGTAGTGCTTCTCTACTTTGCCGCGGACGATTTTCATCGTGGAGTTGACCATGTGGTTCTGCTCGGTGAAGGCTTCGGGCAGGATAGCCAGCGCCTTGGGGAGCCACTGCTCGGGGAACTCGCCGTAGTGCTTGCCGCCCTTGCGGTATTCGTTGACCTCGTCCTGTATCTTCTGCAACATCAGTCGCTTGCCCTCGTCGGTCTTGGGGTCTGCGCCCTTGCTTTGGGCGTATTCCTTGAGCGTGTCTTTGTTGGGGACGATGAGCGCCATGGTGTAGGGGTCTTGGTTGTTGTGGAGCACCACCTGCTCCACATACTTGCTGCCGTCGGTCAGTCCGTCCTCGAAGCCTTCGGGGCTGTATTTCTCGCCATCGGCACTGATGAGCAGGGACTTGAAGCGTCCGACCACCCAGAGGAAGCCCGGGTGCTTCTTCGTTACGTAGCCCATGTCGCCCGTGTGGAGCCAGCCGTCCACGATGGTCTTCGCCGTGGACTCGGGGTTCTTCCAATAGCCCGCCATGACGTTCTCGCCGCGGATGACTATCTCGCCGCGCTCGCCGTCGGGCACCTCGTTGCCCTCGGCATCGCAGATTTTCAGGTCAAGGGGTTTGACGATACGCCCGCTGGAGCCGAAGATGGCGTGCCCCATGGAGTTGGCGCAGATGATGGGCGTCGCCTCGCTCAAGCCGTAGCCTTGGAACATCGGCATGCCCACGGCGCAGAAATAGCGCTGCAACTCGATGTCGAGCAATGCGCCGCCGCCCACGAAGAAGAGCATTCTGCCGCCGAAGCCCTCGCGCACTGCCTTGAAGATAATCTTATCGAAGAGTTTGACCAAAGGCTTGCGCCATGCTTGGCATCCGCCCATGTTCCAGTACTCTTTGTTGTATCGGATGGCGTTGTTGAGGGCGAAATTGTAGAGTTTCTCCACCACAGGACCTTTCGCCTTGATACCGCTCTCGATACTCTTCTTGAAGTTGCGCGCGAGCGCAGGCACGGAGAGCATGACATGCGGGCGCACCTCCTTGATAGAGATGGGGATGTTCTTGAGCGTCGCCATGGGGGTCTTGCCCGTGGGGACGGTGGCGATGGAGCCGCAGTAGGACATCATGGTGTAGAAGCCCGCCACGTGTGCGAAGCAGTGGTCAAGCGGCAGGATGATGAGCATGACGGCGTCCTGCGGCACGCTGATGATGGAGCGCGCCTGCTCCACGTTGGCGGTGTAGTTGCGGTGGGTCAGCAGGATACCTTTCGGGTCTGCCGTGGTGCCGGAGGTGTAGGAGATGTTCGCATAGTCGTCGGGCTGCACGGACTTGTAGCGCTCTACGAAAGCATCGGGTGTCTTTGCGAGGAAGTCGCGACCGCGCTGCATCACCTCTTCGATACCTATCTCTTTCTCGCCGTATTCAGCCATCGGGTCAAGCACAACGACGTGGCGCACGTTGGGGCAGTCGGGCAGAATCTTGCGTATTTTGGGCAACTGCTGCTCGGAGGCGATGATATAGCATGCGTCGGAGTGCTGAATACGGAAGAGGAGGTCGCTCGCCTCCGCTAGTTTGATACTCAACGGCACGTTCACCGCGCCTGCGTAGAGGATACCCAACTCGGCGGTAACCCATAGGTTGCGCCCCTGCGAGAGCAGCGCCACGCGCTCGCCTTTCTGCAAGCCCAGCGCCATCAAGCCCGCACCGATGATATGCGCCTGCTCGCGCGTCTCGGCATAGGTGGTCTCCGTCCACGTGTTGTCCACCTTCTCGCGGAGGAAGACGTGGTCGGCATACTCGCGGGTGTACTTCTCTACAAAATCAATGATAGTCAATCGGTTGTCCATATTGCTTATTTTTTATCTGAGTTATCTGAATATTCAGAGTATTCGGAGTTTTAGCCCTTACAAATCGGGGCGTACCCGTTCATACCTTTTCAGGGGCAAAGGTACAACTATTTTTCGAGATATACAAATTTTCCAAAAGAATAAGCCATTTTTTCATAATTTTCCACTCTATATGAATTATTCCGAAAAGATTATAGGTCTATCGTGTACTTGCTATTTCAACTGCAGAGCACACACACGTTATATATCTGATTTCTATGTTTGAAAAGTACGCTCATCGAAACTGCCGAATCACCTACGAATCACCTACGAATCACCTATGAATCACCTAAGATTGTCGGCTGGCGATTTCGAGGAAAGAATATCAAGATTTTTACTTGAAAAAGGCATTCTGCGGAATTATTTGCATATCTCAAGAAAAAGCAGTATCTTTGCAGCCCGTAAACGTGTTTGTCCCGATAAGTCGGGAGGGTTTCAGGTTTCAGGTTTCAAGTATCAGGTTTCAAGTATCAAGTTGCTATCCTCACTGCTATGGATATTACAGAACTGCGTGCGCTCTTCGGACATCATCCCGAGATAGGCACTATTGATAAAGAATTGGCGAAAGGCGGGGAGCGGCATCTCCTGCTCAGCGGCTTGCATGCCTCGGCGCGGAGCCTGCTGCTGGCAGAGATAGGTGGGGACAGTCTGCAAGATGGGCTTGGTGCGGCTCCCGAGGACGGGATGAACTTCCGACCGCACCTCCATGATGCCCCCCGCCCCCTACCCTCGATGTCCATTGGACATCGCTTCACCCCAAAGGGGCGGGGGAGTTGTAGGGTGCTGGCGTATATTGCCGACAACGGGGATGAAGCGCAGTATGTCTATGCCGATTTGAAGCAGTTGCTCCCGATAAATCGGGACAAGTTTGCCGCGGAGTCGTCTGTCCCGATAAATCGGGACAAGTTGGGCGTCTATTATTTCCCCACAGCCCACCGTCGGCGGCAGGGTGTGGACGAGGCACTGGCAATCCAGCGGACGGAGACACTAGCAAGGCTGTGTCCCCCGATAGATTGGGACAAGCAAGCAGAGGGCAATTATATCATTGTAACCTACCCCGAGGCGCTGTTGGAGGAGACACCTGCGCCCGTTACGCTGGCGGCGCAGACCATCACCTTCCGCGTAGGGCAGACGGTGCAGATTAGCCGCGTGGGGCAGCAACTGAGCGACTTGGGCTTTCAGCGCGTGGACTTCGTGTATGAGCCAGGGCAGTACGCCATCCGCGGAGGCATCGTGGACATATACAGTTATTCGCACGATGACCCCTATCGCTTGGATTTTTTCGGCGACGAGATAGACAGCATCCGCGAGTTCGACATCGAGAGCCAGTTGTCGAAAGAGAAAGTCAAAGAGGCGCAGTGCGCCATGATGCAGAGCGAGGCGGCGGAACAAGGCAGCCTGTTCGACTACCTGCCGGAAGATACCGTGTTCGCAAGCAACGACTTCTCAATGGTGGAGTATAAGTTGTCAGGGGGCAAGTTTCAGGTTTCAGGTTTCAACTTTCAGAGTACTCAGACCGCAGGCGAGACGCCTGCGTCCCCAGTGTTCTCACACAGTCGAACATTGGAGTTTGCGGAGAAGTCGCACTATCCGACCCATGTGCGGATAGCGTTTGACACTTTGCCGCAACCCGTCTTTCATAAGCAGTTCGACCTGCTGACCGATGACCTGCGGCAGCGTATTGACGCAGGCTATCATGTCTATATCCTTTCGGAGCAGCAGAAGCAGACCGACCGACTGGCGGCGATATTCGAGTCGATAAGCGGAGAGGCAACACCTAACGCTCAACACAATGGTGCGGCCTGGAGACCGCACCTCCTTGAAGCCTCCACTCCCCCTATCTCCTTCGTCCCCGTGCGGGGCGTGCTGCACGAGGGGTTTGTGGATAACGGGATGAAGATTTGCTGCTACACCGACCACCAGATATTCGAGCGTTTCCACCGCGTGGCACTCACCAGCGAGAACGCCCGTCGCGGGAAAGCCATCATCACGCTCAAAGAAATCAACCAACTGCAAGTGGGCGACTACGTGGTGCATTCCGACCACGGCATCGCGAAGTTCGGCGGACTGGTGAGCACCACCGTAAACGGCAAGCCGCAGGAGATGATAAAACTGGTCTATAAGGACAACGCCGCGGTGTTCGTCTCTATTCATAACCTCCACAGAATCAGCAAGTACAAAGGCAAAGAGGGCACCGAGCCGACCATCTCGCGGCTGGGTTCCGGCGCGTGGGAGCGCCTGAAAGAGCGGACGAAAGAGCGCGTGAAAGACATCGCGCGCGACCTTATCAAACTATACGCCACGCGCAAGCAGCAACAGGGCTTTGCCTACACGCCCGACGGCTATATGCAACACGAGTTGGAGGCTTCCTTCCTCTACGAAGACACGCCCGACCAAGCGAAGACCACCGCCGACGTGAAGCGCGACATGGAGAGCCCCATGCCGATGGACAGGCTCGTGTGCGGCGACGTGGGCTTCGGCAAGACGGAGGTGGCGATGCGCGCTGCCTTCAAAGCCGCCACCGACGGCAAGCAAGTAGCGGTACTGGTGCCGACCACGGTGCTCGCCTTGCAGCATTACAACACCTTCCGCGAGCGCATGAAAGACTTCCCCGTGCGGATAGAATACCTCTCGCGCGCAAAGTCCGCCAAGGAGGTGAAAGAGATACTGCAAGCGCTGGAAGAAGGCAAGATAGACATCCTCATAGGTACGCACAAACTGGTGGGCAAGAGCGTGAAATGGCACGACCTCGGGCTGCTCATCATCGATGAGGAGCAGAAGTTCGGCGTGGCGGTGAAAGAGAAACTGAAGACCTTGCGCACCAACGTGGATGTACTGACGCTGACCGCCACCCCTATCCCGCGTACCTTGCAGTTCTCCCTGCTCGGCGCACGCGACCTGAGCGTGATGACCACTCCGCCGCAGAACCGCTACCCCGTGCAGACCGAACTCATCACCCAAGCCGACGAGGACATCATCAAAGAAGCCATCACGCTGGAGATGCAGCGCAACGGACAGATATTCATCGTCAACAACCGCATAGAGATGTTACCGCGCATCGAGCGCAAGATACGCGCCCTCTGCCCCGAAGCGCGTATCATCACGGCGCACGGACAGATGCCGAGCGAGGAGATGGAGAAGCGGCTGGAGGACTTTATCAACTACGACTACGACATCCTCCTTGCCACCACCATCATCGAGTCGGGCGTGGACATACCCAACGTGAACACGATGATTATCTACTCTGCCCACCAATACGGTTTGTCGGACTTGCACCAGTTGCGCGGGCGCGTAGGGCGCTCCAACCGCAAAGCCTACTGCTACCTCGTTACGCCCGACCGCGAACTGCTCACCGCCGATGCCCGCCGACGGCTGGAAGCACTCAGCACCTTCGCAGACCTCGGCGCAGGCTTCCAACTCGCTATGCAAGACCTCGACATCCGCGGTGCGGGCAACCTGCTGGGCTCCGAGCAGTCGGGCTTCATCGCCGACTTGGGCTACGAGACCTACCAGCGTATCCTCAACGAAGCCGTGGAGGAACTGCGCGAGGAAGAAGGTTGCGCGCTCACGCTCCCCGCGCGGGAAGAGCCGCAGACATGGGCAAGCGACTCGCAGTTGGAGAGCGACCTGCCGCTCGGATTCCCCACCGACTACGTGGAGAACATCTCCGAGCGTATCACTCTCTATCGCGAGTTGGACGGGCTGCGCAACGAAGACCGCTTGCTGGACTTCAAGAAACGACTGATAGACCGCTTCGGACCGCTGCCCGAGCAGGCGGATGAGTTGCTCAACGTGGTGCGCCTGCGGTGGCTCTGCTGCCGAATGGGTATCGAGAAAGTCATGCTCAAGCAGCAGCGCTTGGTGCTCTATTTTGTGCAGAATAAGGACGCCTATTGGCAGAGCGACATCTTCGGCAAGATGATTCAGTTTGTAATGAACCGCGCGCAACGCTGCCGACTGGTGGAGGAGACCGACAAGAAAGGACAGAAGACCGGTCGCCGCTATGCCGTTATCCAAAACGTCCAGAGCGTAGCCGGCGCCATCCACCTCCTCAGCAAGATAGAAAAAGATGGTTAGTGGGCAGTGGGCAGTGGGCAGTAGTCAGTGGTTAGTAGTCAGTGGGCAGTGGGCAGCGGTAGCCCCGAAGGGGCGAAATAGAATAGCGTAGGGTGAAACCCTACGTAAAGTTTACCTCCCTCATACCATGAGCCCTATAAGGGCGACATAACTAATACTCAGAGCATTCCGATTACTCAAAACATGGGCACTCATAATTCCTAATTTGCCAAGCATTTACCTCCATATTCCTTTCTGCAAGAGCCGCTGTGCCTATTGCG
This sequence comes from Paludibacteraceae bacterium, assembly GCA_051870915.1. GTDB lineage: Bacteria > Bacteroidota > Bacteroidia > Bacteroidales > Paludibacteraceae > Colicola. The sequence goes on along the minus strand of JBJECI010000040.1, from coordinate 44,642 downwards.
ACTTCTTCTCCACCACGCAGTTGTCGCGGCGGGAGGCGTATGTAGATGCCCTCTGCAAAGAAGCCACACAACGCCTCTCTCCACTAACCACTGACCACTACCCACTAACCACTACCCCCTCCATCTCTACCATCTATTTCGGCGGCGGCACCCCCTCCCTCCTCTCGCCCGACCAGATAGCCCGCATACTGCAAACAATAACCACTGGGGACGCCCCGACTCTCGGGACGGGCAAGGCGCAAGCCTTGGACGACTATGCATTGCCGCTCCCCCGCCCCGCATTCGGGGTCCCCGCAAGCAACGCGCAGTGGGGTGAACTTTGCGGGGAGGGGGTTAGGGGGCGGGGAAAAAGAGAAATCCCTGCGGCAAAGGAGGTGCGGTCTATAGGCCGCACCATAGAGGTTACCCTCGAAGCCAACCCGGGCGACCTCACCCCCGACTACCTGCGCGCCATCCGCGAGGCGGGCGTGAACAGGCTTTCAATAGGTATCCAGTCGTTCGACGATGAGGTGCTGCGCCTGATAGGCAGGCGCCATACCGCAGCAGAAGCCAAAGCCGCCGTGAAAGCCGCCCAAGCCGCAGGCTTCGACAACATCTCCATCGACCTTATCTACGGCATACCTTCTCAACTCTCAACTCTCAACATAAGCGGGCGGGGACGCCCGCGTACCCGGACACTCAACTCTCAACTCTCAACTCTCAACTCTCAACTCTCCGCTTGGCAAGACCAGATACGCCAAGCCTTGCAGTTGGGCGTGCAACACATCTCCACCTACTGCCTCAGCTACGAAGAAGGCACCCGCATGACGCACATGCTGGAGCAAGGGGAGATAACCGAGGTGGACGAAGATACGGAGAATGCCATGTACGACCTGCTGGTATCTCAACTAAAAGAAGCAGGCTTTGAGCATTACGAAGTGTCTAACTTTGCTTTGCCCGGCTATCGTTCGCGGCACAATAGCAGTTATTGGAACCGCACCCCCTATATCGGACTCGGCGCAGGCGCACACTCCTACGATGGAGCGCGCACACGCAGTTGGAATCCCGATAATTTGGAAGAATATATCCGCGCCGTAGAGCGCGGAGAAGACGCGGCAACCCGCGAAATACTCACCGATACCGACCTCTACAACGAGCGTATCATGCTTGGTCTGCGCACAGCGGAGGGCATAGCCATCAACGAACTCCACAATCCTGCCATGGCACAACCGTACATCGAAAGAGGTCTCCTGCGACGAACGCCCGACAACCGACTCGTCGCCACCCTGCAAGGCATTCACATCCTTAATCGTATCATCGAGGAATTATTCTGCCCATAAATTCTACTACTACTAAAAAAAAACACATTTTTCGACTTTTTTTGTATATTTCGTTTTTTTTATGTAATTTTGCAAGCGCAATTAGAATAACAATAGTTAGGATATGGAAAAGACAATTCTTATAATCGGATTATGCTTGGCAGGCATGACCGGACTGACGAACATGCAGGCACAAGTGGTGCAAGAACAGGAGTTGGCATTGGTCTATTACATGCCGCAGACGCTGATGGAGATTGATATCACGTACACCGTCGAGGTCGAAGAGGCAGGACCGTACAGCCGCTATGCGGAGAAGTACTTGGGGACGGAGGACGTGATAAACGTGAACAGTCAGAAAGCAGAGATAGTGGGCGTGAGCGTTCGTTCGCGCAGCAAAGCGGACCTGAGCCGCCCCGTCAAGGTGAGTGCGGACGGAGGGACGAACATGCAACTGCTGAGTATCGCGGAGAACGGTGTGCTGTACGGCTACAACCTGCCGATGACTACTACTATGCGCCCCACCGCGGGCGAGACGCCCGCGTCCCCAGTGGCTGCTCGCGCACCCCAGCAGCCCGTGGCGCTGCCGTTGACGGAGGAGCAACTGAAAGCCCAGACGCCGGCGCTACGCGCGGAGGCGATAGCAAAGCAGATATATCGTATTCGCGAGGCAAAGATGTATCTGCTGAGCGGAGAGATAGAGAACGCACCCGGGGACGGGAAAGGGCTGGAAGTGGCGCTGAAAGAGTTGAGCAAGCAGGAGAAGCAGTTGGTGCAACTGTTTACCGGCAAGCGCACGCGCAAGACCATCTGCAAGACCATCACCTACCTGCCTACGAAGAGCGAGGAGAAGCCCCTACTCTACTTCTCGCCGGAGAACGGCGTTACGGCAGAGGAGGACGCGTCGGCGCTGCCTGTCATGCTGAACTTCATCGCGCGCAAGCAGGTGCTTGCTCCTGCGGTGCAGACGAAGAAGAACGCCAAGAACGCTCCCGCGGCATCGGCTATCTGCTACAACCTGCCCGGGGCGGGTCTGTACGCCATCTCCTACGACGGTGCCATGCTGCTGGAGGGGACGCTGCCCGTGGCGCAGTTCGGCATAGCCGTGCCGCTGGCGCAGAGCTTGTTCACGGGGAACAAACAGCCGAGTATCTATTTCAACACCGAGACGGGCAATATACAAGCCATCTGCCATGAGTAAGAGAGGATATATGTGGCTGCTGGTGTGGCTGCTGTGCATGCCTATATGGGGGCAGGAGTTGCGGTGCAACGTGAGTATCAACTCCGACAAGATACAGGGCAGCAACAAGCAGGTGTTCGAGACGCTGAAGAGCAGTATCGAGGAATACATGAACCAGAACCGCTGGACGAACATGACCTTCTCGGAGAAAGAGAAGATAGAGTGCAGCATGCAGATTATCGTAACGAGCGTGGAGGAGAACCTGTACACGTGCACCATGCAGTTGCAGAGCCGCCGCCCCGTGTATGGTACATCCTACACGACGCCGCTCATCAACTTCCAAGACCAGCAGTTTAACTTCACCTATCAGGAGTACGACCGGATAGAGTATCAGCAGAACACGTTCACCACCAACCTGACGGCGATGCTCGCGTACTACTGCTACCTCATCATCGGGTACGACATGGACAGTTTCTCGCGGTTAGGCGGGACACCGTATTTCCAGCAGTGCGAAGACATCGTCAGCGCGTGTCAGTCCGCCAGCATGGAGGGAACGGAGCAGACGGGGTGGAAAGCGTTTGAGAGCAACCGCAACCGCTATGCGCTGGTGAACAACCTGATGGATGAAGCATTTCGCAAATACCGCGAGTATTTCTACACGTACCACCGCCTCGGGTTGGACGAGATGCAGGCGAACGTTACGAACGGTCGGGCGCGTATAGCAGGCGGGATAAGCGTGCTGCGCGACGCGAACCGCGCGCGACCTGCCACCTATGTCATCAACACCTTCCTCGACGCGAAAGCCGACGAACTGGTGAACATCTTCCAGCAGGGCACCGCGGAGGAGAAGAAGAACGTGTATGAGGTGCTGATGGATGTGGACCCGACGCGGCAGAATTTGTACGAAAAACTGAACTGAGCGATTAGGAACATTAAAACAAAATCCCGATAAGTTAGGATACACAAAGACGACCACGATTATTTTTTTTCAACAAAAATTTCCAAAAATTATTCAAATATTTTTTTCTATAACATATAATTAACGTGTAATTAATCATTAATTTATCACCAAAAACTAAATTACTCCTTGACTGCTGAAATCGTTCTCCTATATCGAACTCCGTTAATTACTATGTAATTAATCATTAATTTATTACCAAAAAACAAATTACTCCTTGACTGCTGAAATCGTTGCTTAACTTATCCCGATAGGTCGAGAATCAACTCACCTTAAAATAGTCAAATACACACATGCTTCGACATTTACACATAGAGCACTACGCCCTTATCTCGCACTTGGATATTGATTTCGAGGGCGGGTTTTCTGTTTTAACGG
>JBJECI010000040.1:5180-40731 GCA_051870915.1 Paludibacteraceae bacterium | reverse complement strand
GCCCTTATCTCGCACTTGGATATTGATTTCGAGGGCGGGTTTTCTGTTTTAACGGGTGAGACGGGTGCCGGCAAGAGTATCATCTTGGGTGCGCTGGCGCTCGTGATGGGGGCGCGCGCCGACAGCAAAGCCATCACCGACGGGGAAGAGAAATGTATCATCGAGGCGGAGTTCGATGTCATTAAGAATGAAGAATTAAGAATTAAGAGCCCTGCGGCGCCCGCCTTTGACACGATAATCATACGGCGGGAGTTGTATGCCAACGGGAAATCGCGGTCGTTTGTGGACGATAGCGTGGTTACCTTGGCGGAACTGAAAGCGCTGTCCGCAAGGCTGATAGATATCCATTCGCAGCATGCCAACCTGCTCTTGGAGAACAATGATTTCCAGCGGGAGATAGTGGACGCCCTCGCGAAGAACGAGGCAGAGCAGGAGGCGTATCGTGCACGCTACGAAGCCTACCGCGAGACGGAGAAAGCGCTGCATGAATTGGAAGCCTTGGCGAAGAAGAGCAAAGCCGACGCGGACTATGTGCAGTATCGCTACCGCATGCTGGAGGAGGCGCGTTTGGAGGACGAGGATGAGTTGAACGCGCTGGAGGAGGAGCAGTATCTGCTGGCGCACGCAGAGGACATCCGCCGCGCATTGGAGACCTGCACGGAGGCGATAGAGGGTGAGAACGGCGGCACTGCGCGCGATGCACTACGGCTATGCGACCTGCGCGAGGCGGCGCCCGAACTGCAAGAAAGGATAGACAGCGTGCTGATAGAGTTGCGCGACATCGCCCGCGAGGCGAGTCGCAAAGCCGAGCGGACGGAGGTGAACCCCGAGCGGTTGCTGCAAGTGGAGGAGCGCATAGGGCTGCTGCAAGACCTGCTGCGGAAGTTCGACGCGGAGGATGTGGAGGGGCTGATGGCGCAGCGCGATGAGTTGGCAGAGCAATGCCGCCGAATGGAGAACTTCGATGAAGACCTCGCCCGCCTACGCAAGACCCTCGCGGAGCAGGAGAAAGCCCTCGCGAAGGCGGCAGCCGACCTGCGGCACTCGCGCGAGCAGGTGCGCGAGCCTATCTCGCGGCAGTTGGAGCGCGACCTGACCTCGCTGGGGATTGCCCACGCGAAGATGGACATCACGCTGAGCGACCTTGATGACTACACCGAGACGGGCAGAGATAATGTGCAGTTCCTCTTCGCCGCGAACCTCAACCAGAGCCTGCGCCCCGTGAGCGACGTGGCATCGGGGGGTGAGATGAGCCGTATCATGCTGTGTATCAAGGCACTGATAGCGTCCAGCAACGGGCTGCCCACCATCATCTTCGACGAGATAGACACGGGTGTGAGCGGCAGCATAGCAGGGCAGATGGGCGAGATAATGCGGCAGATGGCTGTCTCGCGGCAGATAATCGCCATCACGCACCTGCCGCAGATTGCCGCCAAAGCCGAGCACCATTACCTCGTCTATAAGCAAGACACCGACGTGCGCACCGAAAGCCACATCCGCCACCTCAACGCAGAAGAGCACGAAGCGGAATTGGCGAAGATGGTGAAGATATAGAGACACTATAAGTTTCAAGTTTCAGGTTTCAAGTAAGATTACACCTGAAAATTGAGACTTGAAACCTGAAACTTGAAACTTGAAACACACTCCCCATGCTACCCTTAGCCGAACGACTGCGACCAAAGACACTGGATGACTATATCGGTCAGAAGCACCTTGTGGGACAAGGTGCCGTGCTGCGCACGATGATAGAGAGCGGGAACATCAGCAGTTTCATCCTGTGGGGTCCCCCGGGCGTGGGGAAAACCACGCTGGCGAAGATTATCGCGCGGCAGTTGGAGCGCCCGTTTTACACCCTCTCGGCGGTAACGAGCGGCGTGAAGGAGGTGCGGGAGGTGATAGACAAAGCCAAGAAGACCCACGTGCTGAACAGCGGTTTGTTTGCTGCGCAAAGCGACCAACGCCCGCCTATCCTCTTTATCGATGAGATTCACCGCTTCTCTAAGTCGCAGCAAGACAGCCTGTTAGGGGCGGTGGAGGAAGGGACTATCACGCTGATAGGTGCTACTACGGAGAACCCGTCCTTCGAGGTGATTACGCCACTGCTGAGCCGCTGCCAAGTGTATGTGTTGAAGTCGCTTGGGAAAGACGACCTGCTGGAGTTGCTGCACCGCGCGCTGAACGAGGACGAGTATATCAAGGGGCTGCAGATAGAGGTGAAAGAGACGGAGAGCCTGCTGCGCTACTCCGGCGGCGACGCGCGTAAGTTGCTGAACATCATCGAGTTGGTTACCAACTCGGGCGTGCGGGAGATAGACAACGAGACGGTAACGAAGCAGTTGCAGCAGAACCCCGTTGCCTATGACAAAGACGGGGAGTTGCACTACGACATCATCTCCGCCTTCATCAAGTCGATACGGGGTAGCGACCCCGATGCGGCGCTGTACTGGCTGGCGCGTATGATTGCCGGCGGGGAAGACCCGAAGTTCATCGCGCGGCGGCTGGTCATCTCCGCGAGCGAGGACATCGGGCTGGCGAACCCGAATGCGATGTTGGTTGCCAACGCCTGCTTCGACACGCTGACGAAGATAGGCTGGCCCGAGGGGCGGATTCCGCTGGCGGAGGCGACGGTCTATATGGCGACCTCGCAGAAGTCTAACTCCGCCTATCTCGCAATAGACGCCGCCCTCGCGGAGGTGCAGCAGAGCGGCAACCTCGCGGTGCCGCTACATCTGCGCAACGCGCCGACCAAACTGATGGAAGAACTGGGGTACCACGAGGGATATCTCTACTCGCACGACTATCCGAACCACTTCGTGAAGCAGCAATACATGCCTGACGAGTTGCAGGGGCGGCGGTTCTGGTTTGCACAGGGGAGCCCGCAGGAGCAGAAGATGACGGAGTGGATGCGGAAGTTATGGGGGGAGACGGGTGCCTTCGATAACACAAATGCCCCAACTTCTGAACAACAATAAGCACTTTTTCCTAAAACAAATATTATCAAATATTGTCCAAATATTTTTTCTAAACATATAATTATTGTATAATTAACCATTAATTATCTTTTGAATAATATTTGATAAATATTTGAATAATATTTGTTGAAATAAAAGTTCTTGGCATTTTAAGGAAAAAATCAATGAATAATTACACGACAATTATACGTTAAAGACAACACGACAATTATACGTTAAAACAATACAGCAATTATACGTTAAAAACAACAGAGATATGAAAATGAACGTTACAGCCAAGTGGGTATTCGTATTCCTATTTGTAGCCGCGGCAGGGATGTTGCGTGCGATGGCGTACACGAACCCTGTGTTGCCCTACGACTACTCCGACCCCGACGTGTGTCAGGCGGGGGAAGACTACTACATGACCTCGTCTTCGTTCAACTGTATCCCCGGCTTGCAGATACTGCACTCGCGGGACTTGGTGCACTGGCGGATAGTGGACGCCGCGCTGCGTTGGCGCGTGCCCGGCACGGAGCAGGCGACGAGCGACAGCCCCGAGTACGGTTGTGGCGTGTGGGCACCGAGTATACGCTTCCATGAGGGGCGTTTCTACATCTACTACGGCGACCCCGACCGCGGCGTGTACTGCGTGCGCAGCCAAGCGACGAGCGGGGCGATAGAGGCGTTCCCGTTGGAATGGGAAGAGGCGGTGCTGGTGAAGCCCGGGAAGGGCTTTATCGACGCCTGCCCGCTGTGGGACGAGGACGGACGGGTGTATTTGGTGCATGCGCTGGCGGGTTCGCGCGCTGGTTTGAAGAGCGTGCTGGCGGTGTGCGAACTGACGGCAGACGGCTTGGCATGCAAGACCGAGAGCCGTATCGTGTTCGACGGGCACCCCGAGCACCCGACCTCGGAGGGACCGAAGTTCTACAAGCGCAACGGCTACTACTATATCATGAACCCCGCGGGGGGCGTGGCGACAGGTTGGCAACTCTGTATGCGTAGCCGTTCGCCCTACGGACCGTATGAGGTGAAGGTAGTGCTGGCGCAGGGGAAGACGGACGTGAACGGACCGCACCAGGGGGCGTGGGTCGGCGATTGGTTCCTGCATTTTCAGGACGTGGGCGTGGCAGGGCGCATCGTGCACCTGCAGCCGCTGCGATGGGCGGACGACTGGCCTGTGATAGGCAACGAGGGGGAACCCGTGCTCAATGGGGAGATACAGGATAAGACGGCAAGCACTATTGGCGAGAATGCCAACCCGCGGGTGTTCCGCGAGGAGTTCGCCACCACCGACCTGCCGCTGAGTTGGCAGTGGTCGGGCAACTACGATGTGCGCTACGGCTTCTGCAACGCCGCGGAGTCGAGGTTGCGTCTGTTCAGTTACCCGTGCGACAGCGTGGCGGCTTCGCCGAGTCTGCTGCTGCAGAAGATACCCGCCAACAGGGCGTTCACCGCTACCGCGAAGGTGCGTTTCACGCCGCTGGAGAAGATAGCGAGGCACGAGCGCGCGGGGTTGATAGTGGCAGGCAGACGGTCGTTCATGCTGGACGCACCCGCCACGGGAGAATGGACATGGCTGCGCGTAGCGGTGAGCCAAGAGCATGATTGTCAGTTCTATACCTCCACCGACGGGAAGCGGTTTGTAGCCGTCGGCGAGCCGTTCACAGCCGTGGAGGGCGTGTGGATTGGGGCGAAAGTGGGGCTGTTCTGCACCCGCGACCGCGTGAAGATAAACGACGGGGGATACATGGATGTGGATTGGTTTGAGATACGATAACAATTAACAATTAACAATTAACATGCCACTGCTCTGAGGTAATCGGAGTAATCGGAGTGTTTGGAGTATTCAGAGAACCACTGACCATTATGGTGCGGCTCCTGAACACGGGATAAACTTCCGACAGCACCTCCTTGAAAACCACTAACTACAAAATGACAGATACTATTTGTGCGATATCAACGCCTTACGGGTGCGGAGGGATAGCCGTGGTGCGCGTGAGCGGCGAGCAGGCGATAGCGATTGTCGGCAGTCTGTTCCACGGGCGTACCGACCTGCGCGAAGCCAAAGCCAACTCTGTCCACTACGGCGAGATAGTGCGCGGCGAGGAGGTGCTGGACGAGGTGGTGGCAACGGTGTTTCGTGCGCCGCACTCGTTCACGGGCGAGGACACGGTGGAGATAAGTTGCCACGGCAGTCTGTACATCCAGCAGGAGTTACTGCGCTGGTTGGTGGACGCGGGTTGCCGCTTGGCGAAGGCGGGGGAGTTCACCCAACGCGCGTTCCTGAACGGTAAGATGGACTTGGCGGAGGCAGAGGCGGTGGCAGACCTGATAGCCTCGCAGTCGAAAGCCGAGAAAGACTTGGCGCTGAAGCAACTGAAAGGTAGCGTGTCAGGCGAGATAGCCGTGCTGCGGGAGCGTCTGCTGCGTTTCACCTCGCTCATTGAGTTGGAGTTGGACTTCGCCGACCACGAGGAGTTGGAGTTTGCCGACCGCGGGGAGTTGAAAGCACTGGCGGAGGAGATACACGGGCGGCTGAGCGACCTGACGCGCTCGTTTCAGGCGGGGAACGCGATAAAGAGAGGCATTGCCGTGGCGCTGATAGGCGAGACCAACGTGGGCAAATCCACGCTGCTGAATGCGCTGGTGGGCGAGGAGCGCGCCATCGTGAGCGACATAGCCGGCACCACGCGCGACACCGTGGAAGAGACGATGGTGCTCGGCGGCATACTCTACCGCTTCATCGACACGGCGGGCATACGCGAGACGGACGACAGGATAGAACAGATGGGCATCGCCCGCAGCCGCAAAGCCGCTGAAGAGGCGCAGATAGTCATTGAGATACAGGACATCAAGGAGGTGAAATGTCCGGGTGCGCAGGCGTCCCCGCCTGCTGGAATGGAGGTGCGGTCTCCATGCCGCACCATAGTAAGGAATAGTCCGGGTGCGCCCCGACTGGTCGGGACTGAAAATTGTTCGGGTGCGTCTCGGTTTATCCCGACGCATCGGGAACTTGTCTGGAGCCGCACCCAAGAAGACTCTACATCTCTCATCCGCGTCGTCAACAAGGCGGACTTGCTGGCGTCGGTGCCTGCGCCGTCGGATGACCCCGAGGCACCTGTGTATATCTCCGCGAGGAACAAAGAGATTGCGCCGCTGCTGTCGCACTTGCAGGAGGCGGGCGAGCAACTGACCGCCACGCGCAACGCCGCCACCATCAGCAACATCCGTCACTATGAGGCACTCACGCGGGCGGATGAGGCTATCCGCCGCGTGCAGGAGGGATTGGACGCAGGCGTGAGCGGCGAGTTCCTCTCGATGGACCTGCACGACTGCCTCAACGCCCTCGGCGAGGTAACGGGGCAGATAACCTCCGACGAGGTCTTGCACTCCATTTTTAGCCACTTTTGCATCGGAAAATAACCATACAGAAGCACACAAACATCTCCGTCTATTAAAACAGAGTTACATTAGGGCTTATCGGAATTTGTGGGCGAAGCCGATGGAAAGGAGTTCTTTGAACTGCATTTTGGCTTTCTCTTGTCCGTCCAAGATGACCGTATTATCGTACCGCGGATGGAGCATCACACGCGCCGAGAAGAAACGATTGATGATAAAGTCGCAGTTGACTTCCAAGTCCAATTCCACCTTCTTGTAGTTGGTGTACATGTAGAGTTTCGTCTCCAGTGCCACCTCGCGCACCGGTTTCCATACATACTCAAAACGTATAGAACTACCTACATCATTCAGTGTCTTCTTCCCCGCCTCAATACCATAATCCGCCTTGTTCATATTCACTGTGTCTGCCACGTGTATCATCTTATATGCCAGCGGAGAGAAAGAAATAGACATTCCCTCTATCGGTTTGTAGTCCATACCCAATGCCAAATTCAACCGCACAGGCGAGAACGGGGCCGATTTCAAGGTAGTTGTATTGGTCTTGTAAGTGCGGAAAAAACGCGTCTCAAACTCTGCAGAGAAAGAATAGTATAGTTTATTGACCGCCTTGTAGTTGGCTTTTGAGTATAGCCTAAACAAGTCATCTGTGCATGCCACATAGCGCAGCGTATCTTCCTTCGCCGTAGAGCCGCCTGCCCGCCATTCGCCGGTATTCTCCCATGTAAAGCGCTCTCCGTAGTATCCTATCTGCCCTTTCATAATACTCAACACCGCGAAACTCGACACACCGCCCTGATACCAGTTCGGCGACACATAGTTCTGCGTCATCTGCGCAATGATGGTTGCCTCTTTTCGCCACGGCGTGTGCATATTGCGAATAGCGCGCATTGCGTCTTTTTGGTCTTCTTCGGCATCTTTTACAAGCGAACGTTGTACTTTGAACACCGGCACCTCATGCTCCTGCTCCTCCAGTTGCGCATTCACCACTTTTAGCGAATCCATCATGGCTATCTCACGGCGAACAGAGTCGCGTGCCATCACCTGCGCCACCGTCCAAAGCGTATCGCCGGATAGGGTATCTACCATGATATACCCCAACGTATCTGACCCTATCAGCAAATCCGCCGTATCCGCATTCGACGAAGCCCGTGCACTTTGAATCATATCCAGCAGCCACGTATCAGATACTGCTGCAGGCTCGTCCTGCAGCCGAACGGTATCCAACCATGAAACGGGAATACTATCAGTTTGTGCCACCAACATATTGGCGGCACAAACAAATGAGAATAGAATTAAGAAACGTTTTATTTTCAAGGGGAAAATCAATTAGAGTGCATTATCCATCTTGCCGTGGCATTGCTTGTATTTCTTGCCGCTACCGCACGGACACGGGTCATTCGGGCGCGGTTTCTTGTCCACATGGATAGGCATCTGCTTCTGCGGCTCACGCGTGTCGCGTCCTGCGGCAGCCGCCTGTCCGCTACGCTGCGCCGCCTGCGCCACAGCATCTTTCTGCGTGCGATAGCGCGAGTAGTCCTGACGGCGTTGCTGTGCCGCCTGCTGCACTTGCTGCGGGTCGGAAGTCGGAATCTGCCCGCGCAGCAGGATAGAGATAGCACGGCGGTTCAGCGCATCCAACATCTCTTTGAAGATATTAAACGACTCTATCTTATAGATAAGGAGCGGGTCTTTCTGCTCGTAAGACGCGTTCTGCACGCTCTGCTTCAAATCGTCCAGACGGCGCAAATGCTCTTTCCACTCATCGTCTATCACAAAGAGCAGCATGCGCTTCTCAAACTCGCGAATCACCTCTTTGCTATCGGTTTCTGCGGCTTTCTTGAGGTTCACGGCGATGTTATACACACGCTTGCCGTCCGAGATAGGAATCAGGATGTTTTCATACATCTGCCCCTTATCCATATAAACTCGCTGTATCACGGGGTTAGCCACTATCGCCAATTTGTCCATACGGCGTTTGAACGATTCCATCGCCGCCTCCGCCAGTTGCTCGCTCAGTTGACCGGCACGCGTATTACGGAACTTCTCCTCGCTGAAGGGCACCTCCATCGCAAATGTCTGCATCACTTCGTATTTCAGCCCTTCGTAGTCGCCCGCCTCCTTGGCTTCCGACAAAATGGTCTCCGCCGTGTCGTAAATCATGTTCGTGATATCCACACCGATACGCTCGCCCATCAGCGCGTGACGACGCTTTGCGTAAATCAGGTTACGCTGCTGGTTCATCACGTCATCGTACTCTATCAATCGCTTACGAATGCCGAAGTTGTTCTCCTCCACCTTCTTCTGCGCTTTCTCAATCGAGTTGCTAATCATCTGGTGCTCAATCATCTCGCCCTCTTGGAAGCCCATCTTATCCATCAAGGACGCGATACGATCAGAGCCGAACATACGCATCAAGTCATCTTCCAGTGATACATAGAACACGCTGCTACCCGGGTCTCCCTGACGTCCGGAACGACCGCGCAACTGCCTATCCACACGGCGACTCTCATGCCGCTCCGTACCGATAATCGCCAGACCGCCCGCCGCTTTCACCTCGGGTGTCAGTTTGATATCCGTACCACGACCTGCCATGTTCGTGGCTATCGTAACCACGCCCGCACGACCGGCCTCTGCCACCACATTCGCCTCCTGCTGATGCAACTTCGCATTCAGTACGTTGTGCTTAATCTTCCTCAGCGTCAACATACGGCTCAGCAACTCACTGATTTCCACCGACGTAGTACCTACCAACACAGGTCTCCCCTGCCCTACCAGTGCCACTATCTCGTCTATCACCGCGTTGTATTTCTCGCGCTTCGTGCGATAGATACGGTCGTTCATATCCACGCGCGCAATAGGTTTGTTGGTCGGAATAACCACCACGTCCAGTTTGTAGATATTCCAGAACTCGCCTGCCTCGGTCTCCGCAGTACCCGTCATACCCGACAACTTGTTGTACATGCGGAAATAGTTCTGCAGCGTGATGGTAGCAAAGGTCTGCGTAGCGCCTTCCACCTTCACGTTCTCCTTCGCTTCCACGGCTTGGTGCAACCCATCCGACCAGCGGCGACCTTCCATCACACGACCCGTCTGCTCATCTACAATCTTCACCTGATTGTCATCGATGATGTAGTCCACATCTTTCTCGAACAGCGTGTAGGCTTTCAGCAACTGGTGCACGGTATGTACGCGCTCCGACTTGATGCTGTAGTTCGCCATGATTTCGTCTTTCTTCTGCTGCTTCTCTTCCTGCGTCAGTTGCGCTTGGTTCTCCACCTCTGCCATCTCGCTGCCCACATCCGGCAGCACGAAGAAGTTCGGGTCTTCCGTCGTGCCCGTCAGGGCATCTATACCCTTGTCCGTCAATTCGATGGTCTTGTTCTTCTCGTCAATCACGAAATACAACTCATCGGTGGCGATGTGCATATTCTTCTCATTCTCTTGCAGATAGAACTCCTCCGTCTTCTGCAAGCGCACTTTCACACCAGGCTCGCTCAGGTACTTGATAAGCGCCTTGTTCTTCGGCATACCTTTGAACGAGCGGAACAATGCCAACTCGCCCGCCTCGCGCTCTTTCTCATCCGCGCTGCCCATCTTCGCCTTCGCCTCCGTCAGCAACTTGGTCGTCAGCGTGGTCTGCGTGCGCACCAACTGCTCCACGCGGTGTTTGTACTCGTCAAACATCTGGTCCTCGCCTTTGGGCACAGGACCGCTGATAATCAACGGCGTACGCGCATCGTCTATCAACACGGAGTCCACCTCGTCCACGATGGCGAAGTTATGCCCGCGCTGCACCAAGTCCAGCGGCGAGGTCGCCATGTTATCACGCAGGTAGTCGAAGCCGAACTCGTTGTTCGTACCGAAAGTGATGTCGCAGGCGTATGCTTTGCGGCGCTCGTCCGAGTTGGGGCGGTGCTTGTCGATACAATCCACCGTCAGACCGTGGAACATATAGAGCGGTCCCATCCACTCCGAGTCGCGCTTTGCCAAATAATCGTTCACGGTAACCACGTGCACACCCTCGTGCGTCAGCGCGTTGAGGAACACGGGCAGCGTTGCTACCAGCGTCTTACCTTCACCCGTCGCCATCTCGGCTATCTTACCTTGGTGAAGCACCACGCCGCCTATCAACTGCACATCGTAGTGCACCATGTCCCATGTAATCTCGTTGCCGCCTGCCGTCCAATGGTTTTGGTAAATAGCATGGTTGCCCACTATCTCCACAAAGTCGAAGCGTGGGTCGGCAGCGAAATCGCGGTCTTGCTGCGTTGCCACCACCATGATTTTCTCATTCTCCGCAAAGCGGCGAGCGGTACTCTTCACGATAGCAAACGCCTCCGGCAGTATCTCCAGCAGCACATTCTTATAATCCTCTTTTATCTGCTTCTCAAGACTGTCCACCTCATCGTACACCTTCTCGCGTTTGTCTATCTCCAGTCCTTCTATCGAAGCTTTCAGTTCACTGATTCTCTGTTTCTTGCCTGCCACGCGCTCTTGTATCATAGCCATCAGCGCTTGGCTGCGACTACGCAACGCATCGTCAGACAGTTTGTCTATCTCCTCGTATACCACCTTGATTTTCTCCACGTATGGCATAATCTCGCGCATATCCTTCTGCGCCTTATTTCCAAACAACTTGGTAATTAACTGAATAAAATTCATATCTGATTTCTCTTTTTACTTTTTTATTTTACCACAATGCGGCTACCTTGCTTATCTGTTTCATCCAATCCGTTATACGACTATCCCTGCGGGCGGTCTGCATGGTATATTTCGTCTGTATCTGCATCAACGAATCCGCAGGAATCCCCAAAGCCGCCTCAAACAAAAGAGCATTGTTTGCACTCATTGAGCGGCGAGCATTCAATATCTCGTTCAGTATGGTGTACGAGATACCCACCCTCTGCGCGAACTCACGTTGAGAGATATTCCTTGCTTCCAATTCATCTTTGACAACCTCCCCCGGATGAGTAGGTATCGCTGCATATCCTAATTTACCCATATTTATTTCATTTTTATTGATAATGGTTTAAAATTTTACCATGCAAAAAAAACGAAGGGACACGCTAATTTTACCATATCTATTTCGTTTATTGATAAAGGGGTTTATAACTCCGCAATGCAAGCCCCGAAGGGGCGACATAAATTAGCGTGGGGGCTCGCCCCTACGTAAGGGGACATTTACTCTGCAATGCAAGCCCTGTAAGGGCGACATAACTACATATTAAATTGTTGAATTATCATATAATTGCTTAAAATATTTGTTCAATTTTTGAAAATATTTGTTGAAATAAAAAAATGCCCCACTCTAACAAAAATATTCACAAATAGCGTGCCACGTCCTCTTACTCTGCCATTTTGGCAGAAAATATCATTTTGCTGTCAGTTTGGTAGCGAAACCTATCAAAACGACACTTCCATCCTTTACCTCCTTTTCTCGAAACGATAACGAGACCTTACCGAGACCTAAAGCCGTTCTCACCGAGTATCAAAAAGACACTAAAAACGTCAAGACAGCAAACAAATCGTCAAGTCGTTGGCACGATATCGCCCTTGTGGTATTCCTTCAAGCCCTCCATCGGATCGCGCAATATCTGCCCCACCGTAAAACCATAGTCGGACATCACTTGCTCAAGCACAGGACGATAATAGTACGCCACCGACCCGACAAACCCCACCGGCATGTGGCTCGTCTCCTCATTCTCCACACCGTCTTTCTCAAAATACTGCGCCACTATCCGCGATACAAACTGCTGGAAATTATCATATACCAATTTGCTAATCCGCTCATCCTCAATGTTCTCCGCGCAGAACTTCGACAATCCCGCAAGCCATCTGTTCGGGAAAGGCAACCGATACACATGCTCTATCACGGACGCTATATTCAACTCATATTGCGCCAAGAATTTCTCCTTGATATCCGCGCCCAACTGGTTGGTCAGCACATCGCTCACTAAGCGTTTACCCAGCGCCACGGCAGACCCTTCGTCGCCCAAGATAAAGCCTAACGACGGCACGTTCTCCACCATCTTCTCCCCGTCATACAAACACGAGTTAGACCCCGTGCCCAAGATACACGCCACGCCTTTCTTATGCCCCAGCAACCCGCGAGCCGCCGCCAGCATATCCGACTCTACATGCACCTCCGCCTTCTTAAACACCATCTGCAATGCCTTCTCCACAAACGGAATCTTCTCCGGAATACAACCCGCACCATAGAAGAACACATGCGTCAGCGTACCCGCCCACAGCAGCGGGGCTATCTGCGGAAGCAACTGATTACTAATCGAATTGCGCATCGCATCAGTCGTCTGAAACAGCGGGTTAATACCGTCTGTCAGAAATTCGGAACTCTGTCCGTTTGCGGTCATCAAACACCAGCGGCATTTGGTGGAACCTGAGTCTGCAATCAATATCATAGCATTTCAAATCTGAAAATCGGGTACAAAATTACGAAAAAATTTGCACATATCAAAAAAAAACACTACTTTTGTATGATTTTTGGCAAATCCCTCTTAATTCATAATTCTTAATTCTTAATTAAACTAATGTTCACTTCCTTCAATCTCAACGGTCGTCTTTGTTCGTCTGACCTCATCCGCCACATCGCCGCCGAGGCAAAAACGCCCTATACGTTCCTCATCACCAAGCCCGACATTGAGTGGGTCTATCGTGCGCAAGAGCGCATGCTACAAGTCCTCCAAATGACCCATGCCAAGATGGTCTATGCCGACCATTTCCAGCGCACGGAGCATAGCGAGCAAGCCCTCGAAGCCCCCGTCATAGACTACCAACTCGGTGCCCTCCGCGACGACTTCGACTTCGGTGCCGTCATGCTTTGGGACACCCGCGCCCTCCGCGAGGCTGCCGCTCGCATGACTGCCGATTACCAATACGCCGGTCTCTACGACCTCCGTCTCAAAGCTTCCGAAAATGCCCAAACCCCTTTCGTCCACATCCCCGAATACCTCTACTACGAACTTGAGCACGACAACCGCAAATCCGGCGAGAAACTCTTTGACTACGTGGATCCCCGCAACCGCGCCGTGCAAATCGAGATGGAGCAAGCCGTAACCGACCACCTGCGCGCCATCCATGCCCTCATCACCCCCGCCGACATCCATCCCGTAGAAATCAAAAACGCGGACGAATACCCCGTTACCGCCAGCGTCATCATCCCCTGCAAAAACCGCGCCCGCACCGTTCGCGATGCCATCACCAGCGCCCTCTCCCAGCAGGTCAACGCCCCCTACTCTTTCAACGTCTTCATCGTGGACGACAACTCCACCGACGGCACCCAAGACATCATCCGCGAACTCGTAGCAGCCAACCAAGCAGCCCGCCAAACCGCCCCCGCCGCCCCCGAACTCATCTACATCGCCCAAAATCCCACCTACCACGCCATCGGTGGCAACTGGAACAAAGCCATCCACGATCCGCGCTGCGGACGCTATGCCATCCAACTCGACTCCGATGACACCTACTCCTCTCCCCACACCGTCCAAACCTTCATAAACAAGTTCCAAGAAGGCAACTACGCCCTCGTCATCGGCACTTACCAAATGACGGACATCGATGGCAACATCCTCCCACCGGGTATCATCGACCACCGCGAGTGGACAGACCACAACGGCATGAACAACGCCCTGCGTATCAATGGTTTGGGTGCTCCCCGCGCATTCCTCACCCCTCTGCTCCGCACCATCGATTTCCCCACCACCAAGTACGGTGAAGACTATGCAGTAGCCCTCCGCATCTGCCGTGAATATCCCGTCGGACGTATCTACGACGTGGTCTATAACTGCCGCCGCTGGGAGTGCAACTCCGATGCCAACTGCGACATCCCCACCATGAATCGCAACAATTGGTATAAAGACCGCATCCGCACATGGGAACTCCAAGCCCGTATAACCCCCAACTAACCACCCAAAGGAGGTGCGGTCTCCAGGCCGCACCAAAAGAAGATGCCCAAGTGCGCAGCTAAACTCCCCCGCCCCGCTTGCGGGGAGGGGGCAGGGGGCGGGGAAATTGTCCGGGTGCGCAGGCGTCCCCGCCTGCAAAAAAAATCTATAGCAACTATAACAACTATAACAACTATAGCAACTATAGCAACTCCCCCCCAAAAAAAAAAACTGCCATTTTGTCAGTCTGACACTGACAAAGCCCCTTTGGCACAGAGTTTGATTATCCACTATCGGAGCCCGACCGCTCCGAAACAATCGTCAAACTAAAATTCTAAAATACTATGTCAAAGATTCAACCATTAGCAGACCGCGTGCTGGTACGCCCCGTGGCTGCAGAAGAAAAGACCATCGGCGGTATCATCATCCCCGATAGTGCAAAAGAGAAACCCCTCCGCGGAGAAGTTATCGCGGTTGGCAACGGAACCAAAGACGAGGCAATGGTGCTCAGCGCCGGCGACCAAGTGCTCTACGGCAAATACGCAGGCACCGAATTGGAGTTCGACGGCGAGAAGTTCCTCATCATGCGCCAATCCGACGTCCTCGCAATCTTAAAATAAAATAAGGAAAAGAAGATAAAACTAGAAAATCTAGAAAAACTAGAATTTCTAGAAACTAATAAAAAACAAACAAAATCATGGCAAAAGAAATCACATACAATACGGAGGCGCGGGACGCGCTGAAGCGTGGCGTTGACCAATTGGCAAACGCTGTCAAAGTAACCCTCGGTCCTAAGGGACGCAATGTAGTCATTG
Source organism: Paludibacteraceae bacterium (assembly GCA_051870915.1). Taxonomy (GTDB): domain Bacteria; phylum Bacteroidota; class Bacteroidia; order Bacteroidales; family Paludibacteraceae; genus Colicola. The sequence continues at coordinate 25,659 of JBJECI010000040.1, read as the reverse complement.
ACAAGAAGTACGGTGCTCCCCATATCACCAAAGACGGTGTTACGGTAGCCAAAGAGATTGAGTTGGCAGACGCTGCCGAGAACCTCGGCGCACAACTTGTCAAGGAGGTTGCCTCCAAGACCGGCGACCAAGCAGGCGACGGTACAACCACTGCTACGGTGCTCACCCAAGCCATCGTAGGCGTAGGTATCAAGAACGTAACCGCCGGCGCTAACCCCATGGACTTGAAGCGCGGTATGGACAAAGCCGTTGCTGCCGTAGTAGCGAACATCAAGGAGCAGAGCGAGGTAGTAGGCAACGACTTCGACAAGATTGAGCAGGTTGCCACCATCTCTGCCAACAACGATGCCGAGATAGGCAAACTCATCGCTGACGCCATGCGCAAGGTAAGCAAAGACGGTGTCATCACCATCGGCGAGGCAAAGGGTATGGACACTACTATTGACGTAGTGCAAGGTATGCAATTCGACCGCGGCTATATCAGCCCCTACTTCGTTACCAACACCGAGACCATGGAGGTGGAGATGGACAAGCCGTATATCCTTATCTACGACAAGAAAATCAGCAATCTCAAAGAGTTGCTCCCCGTCTTGGAGCCTGCCGTACAGAGCGGTCGTCCTCTGCTCATCATCGCAGAGGATGTAGATAGCGAAGCACTCACCACGCTGGTTGTCAACCGTCTGCGTGCACAACTGAAGATTTGCGCCGTGAAGGCACCGGGCTTCGGCGACCGCCGCAAAGAGATGCTGGAAGACATCGCTATCCTCACGGGCGGCACTGTCATCAGCGAGGAGAAGGGTATCAAACTCGAGAGTGCTACCATCGAAATGCTGGGTACTGCCGAGAGTATTACGGTCAACAAAGACAACACCACCATCGTCAATGGTGCAGGCGACCACGAGGCTATCAATCAGCGCGTTGCACAAATCAAGGCGCAGATTGCCGCTACCAAATCGACCTACGACAAAGAGAAACTCCAAGAGCGTCTTGCCAAACTCGCAGGCGGCGTAGCACAACTCAACGTGGGTGCTGCTTCCGAGGTGGAGATGAAAGAGAAGAAAGACCGTGTGGACGACGCGCTGAGCGCAACTCGTGCCGCTATTGAGGAAGGTATCGTAGCCGGCGGTGGCGTGGCTTACATCCGCGCACAAAAGGCACTTGACGGACTGAAAGGCGACAACGAGGACGAGCAGACGGGTATCGACATCATCCGCCGCGCTATTGAGGAGCCGCTCCGCCAAATCGTTACCAACGCAGGCAAGGAAGGTGCCGTGGTAGTGGACAAAGTGCGCAACGGCGAAGGCGACTTCGGCTACAACGCACGCAAAGACTGCTATGAGAACCTGCTCGCAGCCGGAGTGGTTGACCCTGCCAAGGTGGCTCGTGTGGCACTTGAGAATGCCGCTTCTATCGCAGGCATGTTCCTCACCACCGAGTGCGTCATCGTGGACAAGAAAGAGGAGAATCCCGCTCCCGCAATGCCCAATCCCGCTGGCATGGGCGGCATGATGTAATCCCTGCTCGGGGGCGTAGGGGCTTGCATCCCGAGTTATCGGGCTGTCCCCGCCTGCAAAAGAAAAGCCTCCAAAAATGAAAATTTTTGAAATACATCAGAAAAGAACTGCTTGAAAAAATAATTCAAGCAGTTCTTTTTACAAACAAAACTTGCATATATAGAAAAAAGAACGTACCTTTGTGCAAAATTTAGGCATTTATAGGCTATATAACTTTATATTGAAGTAATTGGCACTATCTCCTTAATGATTATGACAAACGCACTATTTTTCATTATTGGCTTTTCCGCTGCCTGCTTAGTGGCAACGTTGTTATGTTGGCTATGGCTTCGCAAGATGCAGAAAGACGATGAAGAACTCTTACTGCATGAGCAAGAACTAAGGCAACAAATCGTTGAACGCGCCGAGAAAGAGCAAGCGTTACTTCGTGCCCAAGTGGAGTCGGAATACGCAGCCCGACTGGCTCGCGCCGAGGGCGACCGCGACAACGCATTGCAGCAATTAGAGGAGTTGAAACAAACCCACGAAAAGCAACTCGCCTCCATGCGCGAGGACTTCAAAAAACGATTGGAGCAAACGAAGGCAGACGCCGAGGCTCAGACTATGCACCTGCTGCAAGAGAAAGACAAAACCTTCGCCGACCAAGAACAACGCTTCAAAGAGACCACCGACAAACTCGTGGCGCAGATGAAGACCGCCACCGAGGATATGCTCAAGCAGCGCCAAGAAGAACTGGGTAAAGCCAACACCGAACATGTGGGCAAGTTGCTCAGCCCCATACAGCAGGAGATGGAGAACGTGCGCAAACTGATGGCAGACACACGCTCCGCCAACGAGAAAAGCACCTCCTCGCTGGAAGGAGCCCTGCGCGAGATGCAGAAGCAGACGCAGCAAATCAGCCAAGACGCCACCAACCTTGCCGATGCGCTGAAAAACCGCGGCAAGGTGCACGGCGACTGGGGCGAGCAAGTGCTGGCGGACATACTGAGCAACAGCGGGCTGCGCGAGGGGATTGAGTACAATTGCCAAGAGAGTTTCAAGGGAGACAAAGGCAACGAACTGCGCCCCGACGTGGTGGTTACCTGCGCCGACGGCAAACGTATCATCATCGACTCCAAGGTCTCCCTCACCGCTTACACCGACGCGCTGGGCGCCGAAAGCGAAGAAGAGCGCACCGCAGCGGTACGCAGAAACTACGAATCCGTGAAGAAGCACGTGAAAGAACTGGCGGACAAGCAATACCCCAAATACGTGTCCGATTCGATGAACTATGTCCTGCTCTTCATCCCCAACGAAGGCGCCTACGTGATGGCGATGAACCACGACCACTCTATCGCGCAAGAGGCATTCCGGATGGGTGTCATCATCGTCAACCCCACCAACCTCATGCTCACGCTCAACCTCGTGGTGCAGACGTGGCAGAACACGCGCCAAGAGGACAACTGCAAGAAGATACTGGACGCGGCTAATGGCATGTACGACAAAGTGTTAGGACTGGTGGACACCTGCAACACGCTCGGCTCCCAACTCGATACCGCCCAGAGCACCTACCGCCGCGCCATGACCCAACTGAGCGAAGGACAAGGCAACGTGCTGCGCCGTGTGATGGGGCTCAAAGACATGGGTATCACCAGCACCAAGCGCCTCCGCACCCGCAAAGCCGCCAACACCGACGCACTACCCGACACCACCACAGAAGCCGCAACCGACGCCCTGCCCGAAGCGGAAGCAGAAGAATAACATCACCAACCAACAAAAAGTTGCCACCACACACCGCATGTCATCTTATGAAAGAGCACACCTACTCCACCCCGCTTGGGGATATCCGCTATTGGACCAATCCGTTTGTGGCTCACCGCGCCACGCTGGTCTTTCTGCCGGGATTGACGGCAGACCACACCTTATTTGACAAACAAGTAGAGGCTTTCGAATCGTCGTACAATCTATTGGTATGGGACGCCCCCGGGCATGCAAAGTCCCGCCCTTTCCGATTGGAGTTCACCCTACAAGACAAAGTCCGATGGTTACACGAGATACTGGCAAACTACGTCACAGACGGCTCACACCCTGTTTTAATCGGACAATCCATGGGCGGCTATGTGGCACAAGAGTATACTGCACTGTATCCCTGCGAAGTAGCCGGCGTGGTGTGTATCGATTCCGCCCCATTGGAGAGGGCATACATCACGAGCATTGAGTTATGGATGGTGAGACATGTCAAGCCCGTTTACCAATGCTATCCATGGAACTTATTGCGCAAAACAGCAGCCAAAGGTTGTGCTGTCAGTGCGTACGGGCAAGACCTGATGATGCGCATGACAGGCGTATATTCCCATGCGGAGTATTGCTCGTTAGCGGCATTCGGCTATCAGATTTTAGCAGATGCCATGGAGCAACACACCTCCCCCATTTTGAGCCTCACAGACGAAAAACATTGCGCTTTCCCCATCCTGCTGCTCGTTGGTGAGCACGACAGAGCGGGCTCCTGCCTGCGCTACTGTCGGGCATGGTCAAGACGTGCCAACCTGCCGCTGGTATTTGTCCCGAAAGCAGGGCATAACTCCAACACCGATAATCCGCAATTTGTCAACGAGCAACTACAGTCGTTTATCACAAATCAAATCGTAAATCGTAAATCGTAAATCAATAAAGTGTGCAGTCCCGAATATATTGACTTTGTGTGCCGACAGTTAGCGCCGTTAGGCGAGGTGCAAGCGCGCAAGATGATGGGCGACTATATCATCTATGTGAACGGCAAGTGCGTGCTCACCGCCTGCGATGAACTCTGTTTCATCCAAATGCACCCGTCCATTGCACCCATGATGCAAAACGCCGAGATAGGTGTACCCTACCTCGGCGCCAAACCGCGCTACATTCTCGACATAGACCACGCCTCTGAGGCCTGTCGCGTCATCGCCACATTATGGGAGCACCTCCCATATCCTAAGAAAAAAGGCTAATTTCCTCCATCTGACATCTTTCTTTTCAGGCAGAGCAATCACGTCGCTGCCCCGTTGTTTTTGTCGCGAGTTTTTCGCGAGTTTTTCGCGGGTCTTTCGCGGGTCTTTCGCGGGTCTCCCGCAGGTCGTCGTTGCGAAAAAGCCCGCCCGAATACCTCTGCTTAAAGTTCCTTATCCCATTGAAACGCCTGCGTCGCGCCCAACTCGAAGAAGTATCGCACAATTCCCTCGTCTTGCGCTGCGTAGAACCCAATACCGCGCTTCAGAGACACACGATTGCCCTCGTAGGTAAGCGTGAATTTCTGTTGGTTGCTTGCGGTGGGTGCCAGCATAGCAAACTCCACGCCTCTCCTGAACCACGCAGGGGCCTCGGCATACTGCGGAGCAAGCACCTCCACAGGTTTGTTCCTGTGCGGCACACCCTGCGACGCACCATAGCCCAACGACAGCACACCAAATAGTTTCTCGCCTTTCTCCACCACGATGTTCTCCGTCTTTTGATACGTCATCACCACCCAGCAAGTGTTCAGCCCGAGTTGCTGCGCAAGGAGCATCACTTGCGCCCCATAGTAGCCAATGCGTTGGTCATCATTGGGTTGCTTCTTACCGACCAGCGCAATCACATTCTCCACGCCGCTAAACTTACCATAGTGCGCCATGCGGCTGTCAAACACCTTCTTATCGTTGGTAATCAACTGAATATGCAAGTTCCCCTGTGCATTCACTTCTGCTATTTTCGCTTGCAATGCACTTACCTGTTCCTCCGTCAGCGGTTTGGAGAGATACTGCCGAACTGCATGCCGCAGCCTTGCGGCTTCTTCTATTGTCTGCATAGTGTATAAAATTGTTATATTGATGATTTTGAATGCAAAGATACGATATTTTTGTGAGACACACAAAAAGACCAATCATTTTTTTGAAATTTGAAATATATACCACCCAAAATACATAAAAAACTTCATGTGCATTTCTTGCTACTTCTATCTTAGGAACTCATGCTATAAATTGACTAAATATGTTGAAAAACATAAAAATCACATGCAAAATAAAGATTTTTCTTGCACATATCCTAAAAAAGTCGTATCTTTGCACGCACTAAATGAGAGACTATGCTCTTTCATACACTTTCAAAAAGCTTTCGGTATTAGTTTAAGATTGTTATGGCAAGCAAGAAAAAAGAAGAAACGTATGCAAAATTGTGGGAACTAAATCCTATTTGGGATGTGTTAACTGCGGAAGAGAAGTTGTTGGTTAATGATGAAGTTCAACTAATGCATTACAAGAAAAATGCCATCATCCACACGGAAGGTGATGCTGCCAACGATATTTGGACACTTATTGAGGGCAAAGTACGTATCTATAAGGAAGGTGTAGGGCAGCGCGCACAAATCATCCGCTTGCTCAAGCCCTACGATTTCTTTGGTTTCCGTGCCGCCATCGCCGGAGATGTTTATACTTCCAATGCAAGTGCTATAGAGTCATCAATTGCCTATAAACTGAACGCCAAAACGTTCATAAAACTTCTCCACCAAAACCATGAGTTCTGTTTCCAGATGATGATGGCACTCGCAAAAGACCTCGCTGTGGCAGAATTACAGACCATCAACCTCACCCAAAAGCATATCCGCGGACGATTGGCTGAATCATTACTCACCATCAAGAAAAACTACGGGTTAGACGAAGACGGTTGCACATTGGCAATGTATATGAGCCGCGAGGATCTTGCCAACATGAGTAATATGACCACAAGCAATGCCATCCGTACACTCTCGCAGTTTGCACAAGAAGGTTTAGTCTCCGTGGATGGCAGAAAAATAAAACTCCTTAATGAAGAAGAAATAAAGCATATCAGCCGTTTAGGATAATGTTTATTTAATCTCATAAGTTCTTCATATCCAAAGATTTAGCAAATAGGCGATTCACACGCCGCCAAAGCAAAATACCATCATGTTATCGAATCAAACGATTCCAAGCATGATGGTATTTTTCTTTTTGCTATAACCTCTACACATCACTTCCTGGCAACTATCATATATTTGTGTACATAATTTGTCAATTTCTCAACATAGTAGTGTAAAATTTGCAGTACCTTTGCAATCGGAAATTGAGTTGGTGTATATTTGGAATCAGGAACTAAGAGCCAAGAATCAAGACAAAATTCCATATCAATAAATTAACTTTAAGTTTAATAGTATGAAGAAAGTATCTCTCTTGCTGTTGGCGCTGGTGTGCTCGTTGGCATCGATGGCAGCAGTAACCATCACGAAGACCGCAGGCTGGTTTGAGAGTGGTTACGTAACTTGGACGAATGCGTCCGGTTTGAGTTATGATGTGTATGTGCGTCCTGAGGGCGGCACTTATACGCAGTTGGACAACGAGTTGGTGCGCAACTACGGTTCTTACGGTCGCGCTGACGCGCTGGGTTTGAAAGCCGGCAAGTATCAGATGAAGGTGGTAGCCTCTAACGGCGAGGAAGCCGAGTCGGCAGTGTTCACCGCCGTGGCACACGACCGCAATGGTTTTGCTCACGATGGCTGGTCGGATGGTATCGGTGCGTACAAGAACGACGGTACGCTCAAGGACGGCACACGCGTGCTATACCTGACTGCCGCTAATGCGAAGACCATCAAGTGCAATGTGATGGTAGATAAGACGGATACCGAACTGACCGGTATTCAGGAGATTATCGCGAAGTTGGAGAAAGGGACAGAGACCCGTCCTATCTGCGTGCGTATTATCGGTACGATAAAAAAATCGGATTTGGATAAGATCGGCTCATCGGCAGAGGGGTTGCAGGTGAAAGGCAAGAACGGCACCACGCCGATGAACCTCACCATCGAGGGCGTAGGCAACGATGCCACCGTACACGGCTTTGGCTTCCTTGTGCGCAATGCCTGCTCGGTGGAGATGCGTAACTTCGCCAGCATGATTTGCATGGACGACTGTATGTCGCTCGACACCGACAACCACCATGTATGGATTCACAACATGGACTTTTTCTACGGCGGCACGGGCAGCGACTCCGACCAAGCCAAGGGCGACGGCACTGTGGACATCAAGGGCAAGAGTTCGCACGTTACCATTAGTTACAACCACTTCTGGGACAGCGGCAAGTGCTCATTAGGCGGTATGAAGAGCGAGACAACGGACTGCTGGATGACCTACCACCACAATTGGTTTGACCACTCCGACTCGCGCCACCCGCGTATCCGCACGGCGTTCTACCACTGCTACAACAACTACTATGACGGTATCTCGAAGTACGGCGTGGGCGTAACCTGCGGCGGCTCGGCATTCGTAGAGAGCAACTATTTCCGCAACTGCAAGTACCCGATGTTGGCTTCTAAGCAGGGAACCGATGCCGAGGGTGACGGCACTTTCTCCGGCGAGAACGGCGGCGTGAACAAAGCCTATAACAATAAGATTATCAACCCGCGCCAAGTGCTCTATTGGTCGGCAGATAAAGAGGCAAGCGGCGAATGGGATGCCGTGTTGGTAGAGACGCGCGATGGTGCGGTGAGTGCAAAAGCGTTCTCCGGCGGCACAGCGTATAACTCGGCGGCTGACGAGGCAGCTCGCAAGGCAGTGCCCGCTTCGGCGATTGACCCCGTGGAGGACGTGGCGCTGATTTGCCGCGGCGAGAAAGCCGGTCGCGAGGGATTGGGCGCAGGACGTATTGACGGCGGCGACTTTAAATGGACATTCTATTATCCCACGCAGGATGATAACTACGCAGTGATTACCGAGTTGAAACAAGCGGTGTTGGACTATAAGTCCACGCTCGTAGGTTTCTATGGCGAATCGGCGTTGCCCAACGGCGGTGCTACCGAGACTGTGGATGCCGGTGACGGCAAGGGCAAGACACAGGCTATTGACGAGAACACCACCAAGCCCGAATGGGGCGGCGGCAGCATCTCGGACGATGAGAACCTTGTGCCTTATATAATAGGTGTTGACGGCGACTACTATTGGTTCAATACGGACAACGATACACAAACCAAGCAGTATATCGCTGACGGCGCGATTATCTTGGTGGACGGTAGCAGTTCATATGGCACAGACAAGCAAGCGTCTTCCTCTAACGATGCCACTTTCAGCGACCCGTATGTAGGTGCTATAGAGGTGAAGAAAGAAGGTTGCTACGCTACTTTCTACTGCCCCGACAGCATCACAGTGTTTGCGATGAACGCTACCCGCGCGGGCTCTGCCGCCGGCGAGATACAGGTGTCGAACGATGGCACGAACTTCACCAAAGTGGATGCCTACTCTACTTCTAAGAAGGGTAACTTCAAGACGGCAACTGCGCTCCCCGATCCAGCGTTGTATGTGCGCGTAACGAATACGACCACAGGAACACTTTATATCCACGGTATCAAGATATTCAAGGCAGGCGAAGTCGTGCCGGAAGAGGGCGAAGAGAGCGATTTGACGATGCTGACTACCAGCAAGGAGTTGGCAGCCAACGCGACCTATCAACTGACAAAGGGGACGGACTTCACCACCTCTTCCACGGGAGCACTCTCCTACTCGTCTTCCAACAGCGCTATTGCGAAAGTGGATGCTACGGGTTTGATTACCGCTGTCAGCGAAGGTACGGCTACCATCAAGGTACTGCAAGCAAACGACGGTACGTATAAGTCGGGGTCTGCTTCGATGACGGTAACGGTAAAAGATATGCGTGCAGAGTCGCAGTTTGCGTTGACCTCTGCGGCTACCGTTGCGCTGAAAGTAGGCGGGACTTCTACCTCACAAATCACCACCACAGGCGCCGCCGGTGCGGTTACCTACACCAGCAGCAAGACCTCGGTGGCTACGGTAGATGCTAACGGACTGATTACCGCAGTGGCAGCCGGCTCGGCAGTGATTACGGTGATGGATGCAGGTTCGGCAACGGTGAAAGCCAAATCGCTAACGGTAACCGTGAATGTAACGAAAGACATGTCCGGCGAGACCATCTGCCACTTCTTGGATAAGAAACCATCAGTAGATATGGTAAAAGTGGTAACGGGCAACTACTCTACCAGTAAGGGAAGTGTTACCTACAGCGGCAAGGAGTATGGCACCTGCGTGAAGATGGAGTCAAGCACTGAGATTACGATTACTCCTGCTTCGGTTTGCGAGATTACTTTGGTATTCGGTTCTTCGGAGGGCGGAAAGGCATTCTACTTAGATGGTAATAAATTATCTACCAACGGGGAAGGTAAATACACCTTTACTGCAGAAGCAGGTAAGACATACACACTGAAGAAAGGCGATAGCATCAACCTCTTCTTGATTATCTTCACGGCACAAGACGATAACCCCGAGACGGGTCTGACAGAAACCGTTGAGCAAGTGAAAGTGCAGAAGGTACTGCGCAACGGACAAATCTTTATCCTGCGCGAAGGACGGATGTACACCCTGCAAGGGCAGATAGTGGAATAAACATTTCGATGAAAGAATAAGCGAAAGGAGGCTGTCTAACAAGTCAGGTTAGGCAGTCTCTTTTATATTATACAATTCCCTATCATACAACTGCAATCTATGATAATTGTCCTTTTTTCGCATAACCATACCCGCTCAGCCCCCTTTATCAGTAGCCGGTTTTATCGTAACATTATCGTAACATAAACGAGTCTGTAACGTGTCTGTAACCTGCCTTCAACCCTTCTATAACAATTGTCCAAAACACGTATAAGCCTTTTTCGTCTCCTACCTATCGCCACAAAAAAGACTGCCTAACTCGACTTGTTAGACAGCCTCTTTTTCTCCTTGATTAAGAGCCCTTTGGTGTATGCAATACTTTCGTTTGCGACGAGTTTGTACTTTTTCGTATATTTTTCGGGAGTTTTCTTGCGTATGTCGGAAAAAAGCAGTATCTTTGCACGCAAATTCAAAAGAACCTCTTTTTTAGCAGGCGAGGACGCCTGCGCACCCGGAGTTCACCCTTTATAATTTGCCTATGTCTGACGGTACAAACATAGTTACTATCCCGGCACTTGTGGACCTTCATGTCCATTTTCGTGAGCCGGGTTTTTCGTATAAAGAGACTATCCGCACGGGAAGTATGGCGGCGCGTGCAGCGGGATACAGCGACGTGTTCACCATGCCCAACCTGAATCCCGTGCCCGACACGGTGGAGCACCTGCAAGAACAGTTGGCTATCATTAAGCGCGACGCCGTGGTGGGTGTGCACCCCTACGCGTCTATCACGATGGGGCAGCAGGGTAAAGGCGAGTTGGTGGATATGGAGGCATTAGCGCCGTATGTCATCGGCTTCTCCGACGACGGGCGCGGCGTGCAGGACGAGGGCTTGATGCGCGAGGCGATGGTGCGTTGCCGTGCAGTAAACCATATGATTGTGGCGCATTGTGAGGTAAACAGCCTGCTGCATGGCGGCTACATCCACGCGGGGGAGTATGCGGCAAAGCACGGACACAAGGGTATCTCGTCCGAGAGCGAATGGAAGGAGATAGAGCGCGACATCCGTCTGGTAGAACAGACAGGGTGTCGTTTTCATATATGCCATATCTCTACCAAAGAGAGCGTGGCGCTGGTGCGCGATGCGAAGCGCCGCGGGCTGCCCGTAACCTGCGAGACGGCGCCGCATTACCTGCTGCTGTCGGACAAAGACCTGCAAGAAGACGGACGCTGGAAGATGAACCCGCCTTTACGCAGCGAGGAGGACAGACAGGCGATGATAGAGGGTGTACTGGACGGCACGGTGGACTGCATCGCTACCGACCATGCGCCACACAGCGCGGAGGAGAAGAGCCGCGGTTTGCAGCAGAGTGCATTCGGCATCGTGGGGCTGGAAACGGCATTCCCTTTGCTATACACTTATATTGTACGCGCGGGCGTGATGTCGCTGGAGCGGTTGGTGGAACTGATGTCGCTCGCGCCACGGCGTATTGCCGGACTGCCCATAGAGGGCTGCCCGACGGTGCAAGCAGACTTGGACGCGCACTACACGATAGACCCCGCACACTTCCTCTCGATGGGCAAGAGTACGCCGTTTGAGGGATGGGAAGTGTATGGCAGGATAAAGGACCGCTCGCTTTGCTCGCTAAAAGATGAAGGATAAAAGACTAATTACCTTCTAATATAAACGAAGTACTATATTGAGACTAACAAGATGATTTTTACAATACAATCGAATGAACTTCTTGCTCGCTGTGTGTGGCGGATGAGGATGGTGGGGGCGAAGGACTTGCCTATTCGCCCCGGGCAGTTTGTGGAGATAGCCGTCCCCGGGCAGTATCTGCGCCGTCCTATCTCGGTATGTGATTATGCCGACGGCGTGCTCACTATCATCTATAAGGTGGTGGGTGTCGGTACGGACGCGATGAGTCGTTGGCAGGCTGGGCAGCAGGTGGACGCGCTGGTCGGGTTGGGCAACGGGTATGACCTGACTCAGGCGGGAGAGCGACCGCTCCTGATAGGCGGGGGTGTAGGAGTGCCGCCGCTGTATATGTTGGCGCGGGTGTTGCGCGAACAGGGCAAGCAGGTGCGCGTCATCTTGGGCTTCAACACGAAGGACGAAGTGTTCTATGAGGAGGAGTTCCGCGCTTTGGGTTGCGAGGTAGAGGTTACCACCGCAGACGGCTCGCACGGGACGAAGGGGTTTGTAACGGAAGCGGTGATGGAGCAAAGAGCAAGGAACCAAGAGCCAAGACTAAATAGTTTGCAGGAGCAAGGAGGTGCGGTCTCCAGGCCGCACCAAGAAGACACCATTGAAACCATGGTGCGGCCTGGAGACCGCACCTCCATGAACCGAATGCATCTCCTTCATCCTTCATCCACATACTACTATGCTTGCGGGCCGTTGCCTATGTTGAAGGCGGTGATGAAGCATTGGGGCGATGGTGGCGAAGTGAGCATGGAGGAGCGTATGGGCTGCGGCTTTGGCGCGTGCATGGGCTGCTCCATACAGACCAAAGAAGGACCCAAGCGCATCTGCAAAGACGGACCGGTGTTTAAGACCGCTACGCTTGTGCAATTATGAATTATGAATTATGAGTGCCCCTGCTCTGAAAAGGAGTAATCAGAGTTCTCAGAGTAATCGGAATAATCAGAGTAATCAGAACAATCGGAATAATCGGAGCACTAACCACTGACCACTGACCACTAATCACTAATCACTTATGTCCACAACAGTATCTTTATCGAATATCGAACTCAGGAATCCTGTTATCCCTGCGTCGGGGACGTTTGGTTTTGGGGAGGAGTTCGCTGCGCTGTACGACCTGAATTGCTTGGGCGGTATCTCGTTCAAGGGTACTACGCGCGAGGCGCGTTATGGCAATGCGCTGCCCCGTATTGCAGAGTGTGGCGGCTACGGCATGCTGAACGCTGTGGGGTTGCAGAACCCGGGCGTGGAGCATGTGGTGGCAAAGGAGTTGCCGCGGCTGCGGGAGTTGTACAAAGGTGTGGTGCTGGCGAACGTGAGCGGGTTCTCCATTGACGATTATGTCTATACTTGCGAGCAGATGGACAAAGCGCCGGAGGTGGATATCATCGAGGTGAATATCTCTTGCCCGAATGTGCACAACGGGGGTATGGCTTTCGGCACGCAGCCTGAGGCGGCGGCAGAGGTTACGCGCGCGGTGAAGGCGGCGACGCACAAGCCTGTGTATATGAAGTTGTCGCCCAATGTAACGGATATTACGGCGATAGCGCGTGCTTGCGAGGAGGCGGGTGCGGACGGGCTCTGCCTGATAAACACGATATTAGGCATGCGGATAGACATCCGCAGACGGAAACCTGTGCTTGCCAACCGCTATGGCGGCTACTCGGGTCCCGGGGTGTTCCCCGTGGCGCTGCGGATGGTCAACCAAGTGGCGCGGTCGGTGCAGGTGCCGATTATCGGCTGCGGCGGGGTGAGCAGCGCAGAGGACGTGGTGGAGATGATGATGGCAGGCGCTACGGCGGTGGAGATAGGAGCCGCCAACTTGGTTAACCCGATGGCAGGCAAGGAGATTGTGGAGCGACTGCCACGCCTTATGGAAGAGTTGGGAATAGAGAAATTAACTGATATAATAGGAGCGGCGAAATAGGACCGCTTCGCTAAAAGATAAAAGATGAAGGATGAAAGACTAAATAGCATCGACTATTGGCTTGCAGACTTAAGGAGGTGCGGTCTCCAGGCCGCACCATAGTATCAATGGTGTCTTCATGGTGCGGCCTGGAGACCGCACCTCCTTGAAACTCATAGACGAAGGTAATTAGTCCTTAATCCTGTATCCTTAATCCTTGTTCCTTATATGAGAGACGTTATTATTGCTTGTGATTTTGCTTCGGCAGAGGAGACTTATCGCTTCTTGGACATGTTCGGTGAACTGCGTCCGTATGTGAAGATTGGTATGGAACTGTACTATGCGGAGGGACCGCAGATTGTGCGTGAGTTGAAACGGAGAGGGCATAAGATTTTCCTCGACCTGAAGTTGCACGATATACCCAACACGGTGAAGAAAGCGATGGCGGTGTTGAGCCGCCTGGATGTGGACATGTGCAACCTACACGCGGCGGGTACGATAGCGATGATGGAGGCAGCGCGCGAGGGTTTGACACGCGCGGACGGGACACGACCCATCCTGCTGGCAGTAACGCAACTGACCTCTACGAGTGAGGAACGTATGCACGAGGACCTGCTGATAGAGGGGAAGATAGGCGATGTGGTGGTGCACTATGCGGAGAATGCGAAGAAAGCGGGCTTGGACGGCGTGGTGTGCTCGCCGCTGGAGGCAGGTATGGTGAAAGCGGCTTGCGGCAAGGAGTTCCTGACGGTTACGCCGGGTATTCGCTTCGCCGATGGTGCGGTGGGCGACCAAGTGCGTGTTACCACTCCCGCACAAGCGCGTGAGATAGGGACAGACTTCATCGTGGTAGGGCGTCCGATTACTGCCGCCGAAGACCCCGTAGCGGCATATTTAAGGATGAAAGATGAAGGATTAAGGATAAAAGACTAATTACCTTCGTCCATGAACATTCATAGTTGAAACTATTTAGACTTAAAATTTTGTTTCTTTCATCCTTTATCCAAGAATAATCCTTTATCTATCCACATAACTAATTTGTCTTTAATCCTTTATCTTATATCTTTAATCTAAAAAATGAAACAACTTATTGCAAAAGACTTGCTGTCGATAAAGGCGGTCTTTCTTCGTCCGAATGAGCCCTTCACGTGGGCAAGTGGAATAAAGAGTCCAATCTACTGCGACAACCGACTGACGCTGAGCGATGTACGTGTGCGGGAGGATGTGGAGAACGGGCTGGCAGAGATTATTCGTCGGGAATATCCCGAAGCAGAAGTGCTGATGGGTACTTCTACGGCAGGTATCGCCCACGCGGCGATTACGGCGACTATCCTCGGTCTGCCGATGGGGTATGTGCGCAGCGGTGCGAAAGACCACGGACGCGGCAATCAGATAGAAGGCAGGTTGGAGAAAGGGCAGAAAGTGGTGGTAGTGGAAGACCTGATTTCCACTGCGGGCAGTTGCATAGAGGTGGCAGAGGTGCTGCGCGAGGCAGGTGCCGAGGTGCTGGGCGTGGTGAGTATCTTCACCTACGGCATGCAGAAAGGGCTTGACCGCTTGGTAGCCGCCGCGCTGAAGAACGTGAGTCTGTGCGACCTTGACACGCTGGTGGACGTAGCCGTAGAGGAGCAGTATATCGCGCCTGAGGACAAAGCCCGCCTGCTGAAATTCCGCGCTAACCCGAGCGACGAGAGTTGGCGGGAATAAGAGTAGGATGAAGGATGAAAGACTTATTAGATTTATTTGTTTTATGCGTGTCCTAATTGTGTTTATTCTTCCTTTGCGGCCGGATGCCGAGTGTACCTTCCCGCCCCCATACCCCCTCCCCTCCTTTCAGGAGAGGCGGGGGAGTTAAAGTTACCTTCGTCTATGAGTGTTAGATTCAATACTATTTAGTCTTTCATCCTGTGTCCTTAATCCTTTATCTCCAAAATAATCCTTAATCCTTTATCCAAAAATGAGACATTTACTTGACCCGACAGATTTGAGCACTGCCGAGATTGATGCGATTATCGAGCGTGCGCTGGATATTATTGACCACAAAGACAAGTACGCCGATGCTTGCCGCGGGAAGAAACTCGCGACGTTGTTCTACGAGCCGAGCACCCGTACACGACTGAGTTTCACGGCTGCCATGATGGAGTTAGGTGGCAACGTGCTGGGCTTCTCCGATGCCCGCAGCAGTAGCGTGAGCAAAGGTGAGACGGTGGCAGACACGATACGCGTGGTGAGTGCGTTTGCCGACATCGTGGCAATGCGTCATTACAAAGAAGGTGCGCCGCGTGTGGCATCCGAATACAGCCGTATTCCCATCATCAATGCGGGCGACGGCGGGCACTCGCACCCCACGCAGACCATGACCGACCTGCTGACGATACGCCGCGAGTTGGGACATTTTGACCACCTGACGGTAGGTCTCTGCGGCGACCTGAAATACGGGCGTACCGTGCATTCGCTTATCAAGGCGATGCGCCGCTACGAGGGTGTGCAGTTCGTGCTCATCTCGCCGAAGGAGTTGCGTCTGCCGGACTATATGAAGAACGAGTTGGGCGACAACTACCGCGAGTGCAGCACGCTGGAAGAGGCGATGCCGCTGGTGGACGTGCTCTACATGACGCGCGTGCAGCAGGAGCGTTTCGCCGACAAGGCGGAGTATGAGCGGCTGAAAGACTCGTTCATCCTCGATACCGAGAAGATGGCGCTGGGCAAGCCGAGCATGATTGTGCTGCACCCGCTGCCGCGCGTGAACGAGATAACCGTGGAGGTGGACAAAGACCCGCGTGCCGCCTATTTCCGTCAAGTGGAGAACGGGAAGTATGTGCGTATGGCGCTGATTTACACCCTGCTGCAATGGAAAGAGCAGAGCCAGCCCGCCCATGTGGAGGCAGAGGCGACCGACTGTCCGTGCCACAACGACCGCTGTATCTCCACCACGGAGCCCGTAGAGAAGAAAGCCTACCGCGATGCAGACGGCGTGCTGCGGTGCTACTACTGCGACCACGCTTTGTAGGATGAAGGATAAAGGATGAAGGATAAAAGACTAAATAGCACTGGGGATGAAGGATTAAAGATAAAGGATGAAAGACTCAATAGCACTGACTCTGAAAACTCCAATACAAAGGTAATAAGTCCTTCATCTTGTGTCCTTCATCCTGCGTCCAAAGAAAGTCCTTCATCTTGTGTCTTTCATCCTTCATCCCAAGAAAGTCCTTAATCCTTTATTCAAACAATACTATTTAGTCTTTTATCTTGTGTCTTTAATCCTTGATCCAAAACGATGTATAACCATAATTTCAGAAGATTAGATATTTGGCGTGATGGTGTGGAATTAGCAGACTTGGTATATGCAATCTCGGATATGTTCCCCAAAGAAGAACGATACGGGATTTCGTCCCAAATGCAAAGAGCCGCTGTCTCCGTCCCGTCTAATATCGCAGAGGGGAGTGCAAAGGATAGTACCAAAGAAGTCGCCCATTTTTTAGGTATAGCATTAGGCTCGCTGTTTGAACTGGAAACGCAAATAGAGATAGTGCATAATCGTGGTTATATCGATGAAGAACAATATTATCTATTGCTCACTAAGGTACAAAGTTTGCAAAAGAGAGTATATACATTTAAGCAGAAATTATTAACAACGATGGAGTTGAGTGCTACTACCGAAGGTAATTAGTCTTTCATCCTTCATCCTTTATCTTTTATCCAAACAATATGACGAATCGAATTATTGAAGAGGGGCTCACATTTGATGATGTGTTGTTGGTGCCCGCTTATTCGGAGGTGCTTCCTCGTGAAGTGGACCTTCGCTGTCAGTTCTCTCGTAATATCCGCCTGAACATCCCCGTGGTGTCTGCGGCGATGGACACCGTTACGGAGTCCACGATGGCTATTGCCATTGCCCGCGAAGGCGGTATCGGCGTGATTCACAAGAACATGCCTATCGAAGCGCAGGCAGCACAGGTGCGCCGCGTGAAGCGTGCGGAGAACGGGCTGATTTCCGACCCCATCACCATCACGGCGGAGCAGACCGTGGGCGACGCGCTGCAGATGATGCAGGACAACCATATCGGCGGTATTCCCGTGGTGGACAACAAGGATATGCTGGTGGGTATCGTTACCAACCGCGACCTGCGTTTTGAGACGAACATGCAGCGTCCGATTGCAGAGGTGATGACGAGCAAAGACCTGATAACCATCTCTTCTACCGACAACGAGACCATCATGCACGCCTTGCAGACCCACAAGGTGGAGAAACTGCCCGTGGTGGACAAGAGCGGCAAACTCATAGGGCTCGTTACCTATAAGGATATTACCAAACTGAAAGACTTCCCCAATGCCTGCAAGGACGAGAAAGGTCGTCTGCGTTGCGCTGCGGGCGTGGGTATCACGGCGGATTATATGCACCGCGTGGACGCGCTCTACAAAGAGGGCGTGGACGCTATCGTGCTGGACTCTGCGCACGGACACTCGAAGAATATCGTGAATGCCCTGCGTGCCATCAAAGTCAAGTATCCGCACTTGGATGTTGTGGTAGGCAATATCGCTACTGCCGAGGCTGCGAAGTACCTTGTGGAGAACGGTGCCGACGGCGTGAAGGTAGGTATCGGTCCGGGCTCTATCTGCACCACGCGTATCATTGCGGGCGTGGGTGTACCCCAACTGACCGCTATCTTCGAGACCTCGGAGGCTATCAAGGGCTCGGGGGTACCCATCATCGCCGACGGCGGTCTGCGCTATTCGGGCGATGTGGTGAAAGCGTTGGCGGCAGGCGGCAACTGCGTGATGTGCGGGTCGATGTTCGCCGGTACGGACGAGGCTCCCGGGGAGACCATCATCTACAACGGGCGTAAGTTCAAGACCTACCGCGGCATGGGCTCTATCGACGCGATGAAGGCAGGGTCTGCCGACCGCTATTTCCAAGGCGGGGAGAAGAATGTGTCGAAACTGGTGCCCGAAGGGATTGTCGGTCGCGTGCCCTACAAAGGTAGCGTGAGCGAGACCATCTACCAACTGATGGGCGGTCTGCGCTCGGGTATGGGCTATGTGGGAGCACATAACTTGGAGGAGTTGCAGCATGCGAAGTTCGTGAAGATTTCCGCTGCCGGCATGAGCGAGAGCCACCCGCACGACATCACCATCACCAGCGAAGCACCGAACTATAGCACGAAGTAGTGTTTGGATAAAGGACCGCTACGCTAAAAGATAAAGGATAAAAGACTAATTAGTTTTATAGATGAAAGATGAAGGATAAAGGATGAAAGACTAAATAGCAACGACTCCGAGAACTCAAATACGATGGTAATAAGTCTTTAATCCTTCATCCTTTATCCTTAATCCTAAGAAACTATGCAAAAGATTATTATATTAGACTTTGGGTCGCAGACTACCCAACTCATCGGGCGGCGTGTTCGTGAGTTGGATACTTTCTGCGAGATACTGCCCTACAACAAGTACCCCGAGGATGACTCCGATGTGATTGGCGTCATCCTCTCCGGCTCGCCTTTGAGCGTGTATGCTGACGATGCGTTCCATGTGGACTTGAGCAAGATTCGCGGTCGTCTGCCTATCTTGGGTATCTGCTACGGTGCGCAGTACATGAGCCATATCTATGGCGGCAAGGTGGAGAGCGCGGGGACGCGCGAGTATGGTCGTCAGAACTTGCAGTTTGTGGACACCACTTGTCCTCTTTTCCGCGGTTTTGAGCCGCACTCGCAGGTGTGGATGTCGCATGGCGACAGTATCACCCGTTTGCCCGAGGGCGCACACGTGGTGGCTTCCACCGAGACGGTGCAGAACGCCGCTTATTATATCCCGGGGGAAGTGCCGGTGTTTGGTACACAGTTCCACCCCGAGGTGTTCCACTCGCTACAAGGCACACTGCTGCTGAAGAACTTTGTGGTGGATGTATGCGGCAGCAAGCAGGAATGGAGCGCAGATGCGTTTGTGGAGAGCACGGTGAAGGAACTGCGCGAGCAGATAGGCACCGACCGCGTCATCCTCGGTCTCTCCGGCGGTGTGGATTCGTCGGTGGTGGCGGTATTGCTCAATAAGGCGATTGGCGACCAACTGACCTGTATCTTCGTGGACCACGGTATGCTCCGCAAGAACGAGTTTGAGGACGTGATGCGCGACTACGAGTGCCTCGGGTTGCATGTGATTGGTGTGGACGCCCGCGAGCGATTCCTCAGCGACTTGGCGGGCGTTACCGAGCCCGAGAAGAAGCGTAAGATTATCGGACGCGACTTTGTGGAGGTCTTCAACGCCGAGGCGAAGAAGATAACCGATGCCAAATGGTTGGCGCAGGGCACTATCTACCCCGACCGTATCGAGTCGCTCAATATCACGGGCAAGGTCATCAAGAGCCACCACAACGTAGGCGGTCTGCCCGAGGAGATGCACCTGCAACTCTGCGAGCCGCTGAAATGGCTCTTCAAGGACGAGGTGCGCCGCGTGGGTCGTTCGATGGGTATGCCTGAGCACTTGATTACCCGCCATCCGTTCCCCGGACCGGGGCTGGCAGTGCGTATCTTGGGCGATATCACGCGCGAGAAGGTGCGCGTACTGCAAGAGGCAGACGACATCTTCATCCGTGGTCTGCGCGAGTACAAAGTGCGTCTGAGCGGCGAGGAGGCGCGTGCCGTGCTGGCAGCAGGTGTCCCCGCGAATATGGAGAACGGCGAGATAGAGGTGAGCCTCTACGACCAGATATGGCAAGCCGGTGCTATCCTGCTGAGCGAGGTGCGCAGCGTGGGCGTGATGGGCGATGAACGCACCTACGAGAACCCCGTGGCGCTGCGGGCGGTTACTTCCTCCGATGCCATGACGGCAGACTGGGCACACCTGCCTTATGACTTCATGGCGAAGTGCTCCAACGAGATAATCAACAAGGTGCGGGGTGTCAACCGCGTATGCTACGACATCTCCTCCAAACCACCCGCAACGATTGAGTGGGAATAGGGAGGGATGAAGGACACAGGATGAAGGATAAAAGACT
>JBJECI010000040.1:0-5080 GCA_051870915.1 Paludibacteraceae bacterium | reverse complement strand
AAACTATTTAGTCTTTAATCTTTAATCCTTTATCCTTTATCCAAATATGAAAGTTGGTGTAATCATGGGTTCGGGGAGCGATTTGGAGGTGATGACTCCTGCTATCGAGACCCTGCAAGAGTTCGGAATAGAAGTAGAGAAACGCGTTATCAGTGCTCACCGTGCGCCTCACGCCCTTATGCAATGGGCTGAGACGGCTCGCGAGCGTGGTTTGAGCGTTATCATTGCCGGTGCGGGCGGCGCCGCCCATCTGGCAGGCGTGATAGCCGGTCTGACCACCCTGCCCGTTATCGGCGTGCCCGTGCGCAGCAAGACCTTAGACGGGCTGGATTCGCTACTGAGCATCGTGCAGATGCCGAGCGGTATCCCCGTGGCAACAGTGGCAATCAACGGCAGCAAGAATGCCGCACTGCTGGCGATAGAGATACTGGCTCTCAACGATAATCATCTCCTTGCGCAGTTGGAAGACTTCCGCAAGAAACAGACAGAGAAAGTGTTGAATACTGTTATTTAGGATGAAGGATTAAGGACACAAGATGAAGGACTTATTACCTTCGTCTGCTGAGGATGAAAGATTAAGGATGAAGGATAAAAGACTTATTACCTTCGTCTATGAAGATGAAAGATAAAGAATGAAGGATAAAAGACTTATTACCTTCGTCTATGAATTTTAGAGTCAAAACTATTTTGTCCTTAATCCTGTATCCTTAATCCTTTATCCAAATAGTGTCCTTCATCCTTCATCAACAGAGGCAAATTAGTCTTTAATCCTTAATCCTGCATCCTTTATCCATTATGACTTTTCGTATCTTTGTAGAGAAGCGTGAGGCTTTTCGTGTGGAGGCAGACAGTCTGCGCCACGAGTTGAATGAGAACTTGCAGTTGCATCTGCAATCGCTCCGATATATCAATGTGTATGACCTGTTTGGCTTCTCTGAGGAGTTGCTGGAACAGTGCCGCTACACGGTCTTTGGTGAGACGGTAACCGACACGGTGTCAGACCGTTGCGACCTAAGCGGCAAGAAGTACCTTGCCGTGGAGTATATCCCCGGGCAGTTTGACCAGCGTGCTTCTTCGGCGGTGGACTGCGTGCACCTGATAGACCCTGCTGCGGAGGTAGAGATTCGCTCCAGCCGCCTGCTCATCTTCGATGACAACCTGTCGGAGGACGACCTCAGCCGCATTCGTCATTACTATATCAACGCTGTGGAGAGCCGCGAGAAAGACCTCTCACAGTTGTCGCAGAACCAGACTGCGGACGTGAAACCGTTAGCGAGCCTTGCGGGCTTCACGCAGATGCCCGTTGGCGAGCAAGGCAACCGCCCCGAGTTAGAGGCATTCTGCAAGCAATGGGGCTTGGCGATGAATGCCGACGACCTCGCCGAGGTGGTGGCGTACTTCCAGAAGGAGCAGCGCGACCCGACGGAGACCGAACTGCGTATCCTTGATACCTATTGGTCTGACCACTGCCGCCACACCACGTTCACCACTATCTTGGAGACCATCAAGATAGATGAGTCGTTTGTGAAAGACGAGATAGAGAGCACCCTCGGGCTGTTCCACGACATCCGCAAGGAACTCCACCGCGAGCAGAAACCGCTGTGCCTCATGGAGTTAGCCACCATCGGTGCGCGCTACCTGCGCCACAAAGGGCTGCTGGACGATATGGAGCAGAGCGAGGAGAACAACGCCTGCTCGGTGTTCATCGATGTGGACGTGGACGGCAAGCAGGAGAAATGGCTCTTGCAGTTCAAGAACGAGACCCACAACCACCCAACGGAGATAGAGCCTTTCGGCGGCGCGAGCACCTGCTTGGGCGGCGCGATACGCGATCCGTTGTCGGGGCGTGCGTATGTCTATCAGGCAATGCGCGTTACGGGCGCGTGCGATATCTACAAGCCCGTGTCGGAGACCTTGCCCGGCAAACTGCCGCAGCAGGTCATCAGCCGCAAGGCAGCGGCGGGCTATTCGTCCTATGGTAACCAGATAGGTCTCGCCACCACCCATGTGCGCGAGATTTACCACCCCTCCTATGTGGCAAAGCGCTTGGAGGTAGGTGCCGTGGTGGGTGCGGTGAAGGCGGAGAACGTCCGCCGCGAGAGTCCCGCTGCGGGTGATATCATCCTGCTCCTCGGCGGGCGCACGGGGCGCGATGGTATAGGCGGTGCTACGGGCTCGTCGAAGGAACATACCGAGGCCTCGTTGGAGTCCTGCGGCAGCGAGGTGCAGAA
This sequence comes from Paludibacteraceae bacterium, assembly GCA_051870915.1. Lineage (GTDB taxonomy): Bacteria > Bacteroidota > Bacteroidia > Bacteroidales > Paludibacteraceae > Colicola. Next base: position 2,849 of record JBJECI010000040.1, on the reverse strand, counting down.
AGGCAACGCGCCCGAGGAGCGCAAACTGCAACGCCTCTTCCGCCGCCCGGAGGTTACGCGCCTCATCAAGAAATCGAACGACTTCGGCGCGGGCGGCGTGAGCGTGGCTATCGGCGAGTTGGCAGACGGACTGGATATCTACCTCGACCGCGTGCCGACCAAGTATAGCGGCTTGAACCCCACGGAGTTGGCTATCAGCGAGTCGCAGGAGCGCATGGCGGTGGTCATCGAGGCGAAAGACCGCGAGGCGTTTGAGCACTACTGCCACATGGATAACGTGGAGTTCACACACGTGGCGGACGTAACCGACACAGGTCGTATGCGCCAGTTCTACAAAGGCGAACTCATCGCTGACCTCACGCGCGAGTTCATCGACAGCGCGGGTGCAAAGCACTTCGCCAAGGCGACTATCCTGCCCGTGGAGGAGCGCGACCCGTTCTGCCAACAGCCTGCCGGCAACAGCCTGCAAGAGAAGATGGAGCGGGTGATGGCGGAGCCGAATGTGGTGTCGCAGAAAGGACTCATTGAGATGTTCGACGCCACTATCGGTCGCAGCACGGTGCTGATGCCCTTCGGCGGCAAGACGCAGCAGACCGAGACGCAGGTGAGCGTGCAGAAACTGCCGACGGACGGCGTTACCGATACGGCATCCGTCATGGCATACGGCTACAACCCCTTCCTTGCCGAGTGGAGCCCGTACCACGGCGCTGCCTATGCCGTAGTGGAGGCGTGCAGCAAGGTGGTGGCGGCGGGTGCCGACTACAGCCGCATGCGCTTCTCCTACCAGGAGTATTTCGAGCGTATGACGCACGACCCGCACACCTTCGGCAAACCGCTCTCCGCGTTGCTGGGTGCGCTGAAGATGCAGGTGGCATTGGGGCTGCCGAGCATCGGCGGAAAGGACTCTATGTCGGGCACGTTTGAGCATATCAGCGTGCCGCCTACGCTCATCGCCTTTGGTATCACCACGATGAAGGCAAGCACTGCCATCTCGCCCGAGTTCAAGCAGGCGGGGCACCGACTCTACCTCGTGAAACACACGCCTCTGGCGAACTACATGCCCAACACCGACCAACTGCAAGCCAACTGGCAGGCGGTAACCGAAGGCATTCAGAGCGGGCGTATCGTGTCGGCATACGCCATCGGCTTCGGCGGCGTGGCAGAGGCGATAGCGAAGATGTCGTTCGGCAACCGACTGGCAGCGAACATCACCCTTCCCGAAGCCGAACTCTTTGCGTATGATTACGGGAGTATATTGATTGAGGAACAAGGAGCCGAGAGCCAAGAACCAAGACTAAATACCTCAAGGAGGTGCGGTCTCCAGGCCGCACCCTATGCAGAAACGATTTATCTTGGCGAGGTGATTGACGGCGAAGACCTGATTATCAATGGCGAGCGTATCAGCCGCGAGGCATTGCTGAAAGCCAACACCGCCCCCTTCGAGCGTATCTATCCGGCAACCGCTCCGGCTCAAGATGGAAGACGAGATAGTGTTGACTTCAAGGAGGTGCGGTCTCCAGGCCGCACCCAATGTGAAGCAGACTTAGACACGAATGGTGCGGCCAGGAGACCGCACCTCCATGAGAACTCCGATACAAAGGTAATAAGTCCTTCATCCTGTGTCCTTCATCCTTCATCCGCTACCCCGCTCGTCTACCTCCCCGTCTTCCCGGGAACGAACTGCGACTACGACAGCGCCAAGGCATGGCGCGCCGCGGGGGCAGAGGTGGAGACTACCATCTTCCGCAACCTCACGCCGCAAGACGTATTGGACTCCATCGACGAGATGGCGGAGCATATCAGCCGCTGCCATATCCTGATGTTCGCGGGAGGTTTCTCTGCCGGCGACGAGCCCGACGGCAGCGGTAAGTTCATTGCCAATGTCATCAACAACCGGAAGGTGGCAGCGGCTATCACCGCCCTCATCGACCGCGGCGGACTCATCCTCGGTATCTGCAACGGCTTCCAAGCGCTCATCAAGAGCGGCTTGTTGCCCTACGGCAGACTCGGTATGGTCACGCCCGACTCGCCCACGCTCTTCCGCAACGACATCAACCGCCATATCTCGCAGATGGTTACCACCGTCGTCGCCACCGACGGCAGCCGCAGTCCGTGGCTCAAGGGCTTGACCAAGGGCGAGTTGCACAGCATCGCTGTCAGCCACGGCGAGGGTAAGTTCGTCGTCTCCGAGCAGATGGCGCAGGAACTCTTTGCCAACGGTCAGGTGGCGTTCCGCTATGCCGACCCCGCCACGGGCGAGCCCACCATGCAGTCGCCCTACAACCCCAACGGCTCCTACTATGCCATCGAGGGTATCCTCTCCGCCAACGGACAAATCCTCGGCAAGATGGGACACAGCGAGCGCTACGAAGAGAACGTCTTCCGCAACATCGCGGGCAACAAACTGCAACCCCTCTTCCGCAACGCCGTCCGCTACTTCACCGGCGAATGACACGAAATTTTTCTCTTTAACGTATAATTAACGTGTAATTACCCATTAATTCATTTCAAATTTGTCCGGGTGCGCAGGCATTCACCGGGGAAGTCCCGACTGTGTCGCGGACGGTAAAATGTCCGGGTGCTCAGGCGTCCTCGCCTGCTAAAAAAAATACCGAGAGAACTTACGAAATAGCGTTGATATAACAAACGGAGGCTGTCTAACAAGTCAGGTTAGGCAGCCTCTTTTATATTATACAATTCCCTATCATACAACTGCAATCTATGATAATTGTCCTTTTTTCGCATAACCATACCCAATCAGCCATCTTTATCAGTAGCCGGTTTTATCGGAACATTATCGGAACATTATCGTAACATAAACGAGTCTGTAACGTGTCTGTAACGTGTCT
>JBJECI010000039.1:0-3153 GCA_051870915.1 Paludibacteraceae bacterium | reverse complement strand
TAATTTTCAATAACTCAGGAAACATTTCTTGATTTTTTAGTGGACACTAGTGATCCGAGATAATGAATCTTATTGGCTATGGGCTAGCCAAATTTGATAATGCTTTTGTTCGCTAATTTAATCAAGTATCAAAAGCTGCTTTTGCGAGATATATCGTCTCTATTGGATTAGCAAACACAGAAAAAGCGGTATCTAATAGAATGGACAGTTTTGATCCTTACTTTGATAATGGTCGTCGAGGTTGGTTTCAGCGAAATCAAAGAGAGCATATAAAACTTTTCATTGATAGTTTATTCGGGAACGAAGACGTACATGGCTTTGCAAATATTGTGAAATTATACATTAAAGATTTTGATTCTGATATTGTATTGCCTACAGAACAAATTTCTCCAACCCAAAAGTCCCGCTTTAAACAATTACAAGAAACAGGGAAAGAAGCCGAATTTTATTTTATTAACAACTATAGAAATATTCCACTGTTTACAACAGGTGTATTGGAGGATGCACGCTTATGGGGAGATGGTTATGACTTTCAAGTACAATGCGATAATTCATATTTCTTAGCAGAAGTGAAAGGTTTACGCACCACAAAAGGAAGTATTCGTCTAACTCAAAATGAATACAATAAAGCAAGTGAATATAAGAATGACTATGTTTTGGTAGTTGTAAGTAATTTGACTAATACACCAAAGTTGAACTACATCAAAAATCCTATTGAGCACTTATCCTTAACACCACAAGAACAACAAACTATTCAGATCAACTACTACTCTGAAAATATTATATGGTAAATGAATTAAAAATGATACAAAATAACACAAATATCCAAGCGACTTTTGAGTACGAGGGAACGAGATATCAGTTCACTTGCCCATACAACGAACTTGACAGAAATTATGATGATGAAAGTTATGCATATTTCTTAGAAAGCATACCAAATACGGAAGACGGTCTATTTGAAATAAATATAGTAAAAGCTGAAGAGACAAATTTGATGAAAGAAGAAGGATATGTTGCAGTATTTTCAGCTACAGAAGAATCCGCCCCCGACACTTACATAGAGGCATCAATAGCATTTGTATAAAGCATTTAACATTGACATACCGAGAAATTTACAACAGTTAAGAAGAACAAATACACCTCGTCACACATGTACACCCCACCCTTTACCATAACAGATGAAATCCTGCGGCTGGTTGCTGAAATCTCAGAGCAGATTGGAGCATTGAGTGTCGTGCTTGGGACACGCATGCCTTCTCCAATGCTGCGAAAGGAAAATCAGATTAAAACCATCCATTCATCTTTGGCGATAGAGCATAACAGCCTGTCGCTGCAACAGGTAACGGATGTCATCAACGGCAAGCACGTACTGGGAGCGCCCAACGAGATACAAGAGGTCAAGAACGCCGTACAAGCCTACCAACTGATGCAATCTTTGGACGCTCACCGAGAGACAGACTTATTGCGCGCCCACAAACTAATGATGACCGACCTTGTGGAGAACGCAGGGCAATATAGAAAGGGTGGTGTAGGTGTTTTTGCAGGCGAGCAGTGTATCCACATGGCTCCACCGGCGGATAGAGTACCATTCTTGATGGCGGATTTATTTGAGTGGATTAGCACAACAGATACCCATCCGCTTGTCAGCAGTTGTGTGTTTCATTATGAGTTCGAGTTTATCCACCCTTTCATGGATGGCAACGGACGTTTGGGACGCTATTGGCAGACAATGCTGCTTAGTCGTTGGAAAGGTATATTTGCATGGCTATCGATAGAAACCATTGTAAAACAACACCAACAAGACTACTACGATGCCACTGCGCAATCCGACTCGCAGGGAAATAGTACTATCTTCATCACTTTTATGCTGAGATGTATCCTTCAAACCATCAAAGAGCAGCAAAAAGTAACGGATAAAGTAGCGTATAAAGTAACGGATAAATCGGAGGACAAGTTGTTGAATATCATCCGGGCAACGCCCGCAATCACCATTCCTCAACTAATGCAGATGCTTTCTCTGTCAGACAGTGGGGTGCGAAAAATACTCCGTCGGTTACAGCAGCAAGGAAGAATTGTCCGTATCGGAGCCAACAAAAACGGATATTGGCAGGTTAAATACTAAACAAACACATAAACTAACATACAAATAACTTAATTCATTTAATTACAATGGACAGTTACATTAACATCAAGGTTCGTGTATGGCGTCAGGCAGGACCTAAGGCGCAAGGTCATTTTGAGACCTACGAACTAAAACACGTCTTCCAAGGGGCTTCGTTCTTGGAGATGATTGACATCCTCAACGAGCAACTTATCAGCGAGCACAAAGACCCCATCGCGTTCGACCACGACTGCCGCGAGGGTATCTGCGGTATGTGCTCCATGTACGTCAACGGACACCCCCACGGACCCGACTCCGCTATCACCACTTGCCAACTCCACATGCGCAAGTTCCACGATGGCGAGACCATCACCGTAGAGCCGTGGCGCAGCCGCGCGTTCCCTGTCATCAAAGACTTGATGGTGGACCGTCAGGCGTACGACAAAATCATGCAGGCAGGCGGTTTCGTCAGTGTGAATACCGGTGGTGTACCCGATGCCAACGCCATTCCTATTCCCAAGCCTGCTGCTGACGAGGCGATGGACGCTGCTTCCTGCATCGGCTGCGGCGCCTGCGCTGCGGCTTGCAAAAACGGCTCCGCAATGCTCTTCGTTGCTGCTAAGGTGTCGCAACTCGCGCTCCTTCCGCAAGGCAAGGTAGAGGCTAAACAGCGTGCGAAGAACATGCTGGCGAAGATGGACGAACTCGGTTTCGGTAACTGCACCAACACCGGTGCCTGCGCTGCCGAGTGCCCCAAGCAAGTATCGCTCGCCAACATCGCTCGCCTCAACCGCGAGTTCATCTGCGCCAAACTGAGCGACTAATTAGGCTACGAAATCAGATACTGTAGAGTGCCCGGCTACTCAAACTTGACTTGTTGAGTAGCCGGGATTTTTATATGGGTATCAATTCGGAATGGTTAAAAACCCTAAAGAGTATAATCCTCCCGAAAAATCAGACAACCTTGCAAAAGCGAAAAAAATAGTACTTTTGCAAGCAAAATCTTTAAGATTATGGGAAGACACCGTAAATTTGATGCCTCATTTAAGGCA
>JBJECI010000038.1:1940-3157 GCA_051870915.1 Paludibacteraceae bacterium | reverse complement strand
AAGGAAACCAAAAAGTGTCAACGATGTCTTGATATATGACACTTAATTCTTAATTTAGTAAATGAAACGTCTTCGCTTCGCCTTCCGCAGCGTTAGGTGCAATCCACACGCGGAACTCTCCCGCCTCTGCCGAGCAGGTGTAGGCTCCGTCCGCGCCGAGCGTAACGCCGTCCGCCAAGTGCCAATAAGCCAAGTCGTCCTCCGTCAGCACGAAAGAGACGGTGCGGGTCTCGCCTGCGGGAATAGCCACGCGTTGGAAGCCCTTCAACTCGCGTATCGGGCGCGTCAGCGAGCCCACCATGTCGCGGATATACAGTTGCGGTACCGCCACTGCCTCGCGCGCGCCCGTGTTGCGTATCGCGCACGATACCTCTATCTGTCCCCGCATCACGCTGTCCGACAGCACCACCTCGCCGTACTCAAACATCGTATAGGTCAAACCGTAGCCGAAGGGGAAGCGCGGTTGGTCGCTGTATTCCAGCCAGTACGACGACTCGCCGATGGAGAACTGCGGCGCACCCACGGGGATGTCGTCTATCAGCACGGGGTTATTCGTCGGGCGACCCGTGTTCTTCTTGTTATAATAGATAGGTATCTGCCCCTCTGCGTGCGGAAAGGTTATCGGCAAACGCCCCGAGGGAGCCACCTCGCCGGTGAGCAGCCGTGCCAACGCAGGACCTGCCATCGTGCCCGCGTGGAAACTGTATAGCACCGCGTCCGCCATATCTATCTCTTCGTCTATGCACAGCGGTCGCCCTGCCATCACCACCAGCACCAGCGGCTTGCCTGCGGCTTTCAACGCACGCAACTGCTCCGACTGGTTGCCGAGCAAATCGAGGTGCGCACGGCATCGTGTCTCGCCTGAGAGGATACGCTCCTCGCCGCCGAAATAAACCACTACATCCGCCTGCCGCGCCTGCTCCGTCAGTCGGCGCAGTGCGCGCTCGGACAACTGCTCGCGCGACCAGTGCTCGCCGCCCTCTTGCGCTATCACGCGCAGTCTGCCCGCGCGCTCCATCTCGCGAAACGCGGTCAGCGGCGTAACGCTCGCAGAGTCCACCTTGTCGAAGCACCAAGTGCCGTTCTGGTCGTTCCGGCTATCCGCCAACGGCCCGCAGATAAAAATACCGGGGACGCGGGTGGTACAGGAGGTGCGGTCTCCAGGCCGCACCAAATGAGAGGTGCGGTCTTCACTGTACTCCCCCGCCCCGCTTGCG
>JBJECI010000038.1:0-1840 GCA_051870915.1 Paludibacteraceae bacterium | reverse complement strand
GGGAGGGGGTTGGGGGCGGGGCAAGACATGGAGGTGCGGTCTCCAGGCCGCACCAAATGAGAGGTGCGGTCTTCGCTGTACTCCCCCGCCCCGCTTGCGGGGAGGGGGTTGGGGGCGGGGCAAGACATGGAGGTGCGGTCTCCAGGCCGCACCACGTCTCTCTCTGAATAAGATTTAGTGGAACTTTGAGACGCAATCGTCTGACCACTATGGTGCGGCCGGGAGACCGCACCTCCTTGTTCGCCTGCACGGTCGAACAACGGCAACACCCCGTCGTTCTTGAGCAGCACTGCCGACTCCTCGGCGGCGCGCTGCGACGCAGCCAATGCCTCCGCGGAGTAGTACTGCGGCTGCTCCACCGCGCAATACGGGTTCTCAAACAAGCCCAAGCGGAATTTCAGGCGAAGGATATCGCGCACGCAGTCGTCTATCTGCCGCTCGCTCACCCTACCCTGCTCTACCAGTTCTTTCAGGTGCAACGGATAGCCGTGCCCCTCCATATCCATCTCTACCTGCGCATTCACGCTCAGCACGGCGGCTTCGCGCAAGTCCTCGCAGTTGCCGTGCACCACCATCTGCGCCGACGACGCCCAGTCGCTCAGCATCACGCCGTCGAACTGCCACTCCCCGCGCAGGATATCCACATTCAGGTGCTTGTTGGCGGACATCGGCACGCCGTTCAGGTCGTTGAACGCACACATCACCGACGCTGCTCCCGCGTCCAGCGCTGCCTTGAACGGAGGCAGATAGACCTCGCGCAACTGCACCTCGGGAATCCATGTCGTGTTGTAGTCGCGCCCGCCTTCGCTCACCGCATAGCCCGCGAAATGCTTCACGCACGCCGCCACCTGTATCTGACCCTGCTTGGTAACAGGGTCATAGTCTTTGCCTTGATAGCCGCGCACGGTAGCCGCACCCATCACACTATTCAGGTAGGTATCCTCGCCATAGCCTTCCGCCACGCGCCCCCACCGCGGGTCGCGCGCCACATCCACCATCGGCGAGAACGTCCAGCGAATACCCGCCTGCATCGCCTCCTGCGCCGCAAACGCCGCGCCTGCTTCCACCAACTCGGGGTCGAACGTCGCCGCCTGACCCAGCGGAATGGGGAAGATAGTGCGGAAACCGTGCACCACATCCCTGCCGAACAGCATCGGGATACCCAGACGGCTCTCCTCCACGGCAATGCGCTGATAATGATTGGCTTCCTCGCCAAGGCTGTTCAGCATAGAGCCGATGCCCCCACGCACCTGCGCCTCCAAATCCTCCGACACATACCCGCCGGCTACCTGCGTCATCTGACCGATTTTCTCTTCCAACGTCATCTGACCGAGCAAACGCTCCACCTTCGCCTCAATTGGGCTGTCACTGGGGACGCGGGCGTCTCGCCGGCGGTTATCTTGTTTCGTACCGCATGCCATCATACTAAAAATAATAAATAGTCCGTAAACTAAACATTTGATGTTTCTCATGGTTTTACTGAGTTTTGAAATTCGTTGTTTTTACCAAATTTTGAAATTCGCAGGCAAAGGTACTGCTTTTTTCCCAAATAAACTAATTAAATGTTACCAAAATATAATACTTTTACACTTAATATACTTTATTTATGGGCAAGCCCCGAAGGGGCGACATAGACCAGCGTAGGGTCAAACCCTACGAATACAAGACACATCCCCTCCATACAAACCCCGAAGGGGCGAAATAACTCAATTTTGAACCGCCGGGTCAATATATGTATGTATCGTTGCCTTTTTTATCCCCTCTGCACCTCTCCGCTATCTCTACCGGCTCACCAGTAAAAACCTGTGTTGATTAAGAGAAAATCATGTTCATTCTAAAG
>JBJECI010000037.1:0-16273 GCA_051870915.1 Paludibacteraceae bacterium | reverse complement strand
AGAGGGGGGAGGGGGTAAGGGGGCGGGAGGAGGACTCGGCTTCAAGCCGCAACGAGGACCTTCATAAACCGAAAGCAATATATCCTTTATCCTATCCTCTTAATTTCTTTTGCGGCTGGATGCCGAGCGTACCATCCCGCCCCCTAACCCCCTCCCCTCCTTTTAGGAGAGGCGGGGGAGTTTTTGCTACACTCTCCTCATTCCCTTTGCGGCTTGAAGCCGAGTGTACCATCCCGCCCCCTAACCCCCTCCCCTCCTTTTAGGAGAGGCGGGGGAGTTGAAATTACCATCGTCTATGAGTTTTCAGATTCAAAACAAATTAGTCTTTCATCCTGTGTCTTGTGTTGTGTGTCTTGTGTTGTATGTTGTGTGTTGTGTGTCCTGCGTCTTGTCTCCTTTGTCTTTTGTCCTGCCGGTCAGCCGTCAGTTACGGCAAAAAGACGGCAACGACACGAAAGAAAGAGCAGAGAAGAAGCAGAGAAGAAGGCTTTCATGGAGGGGCAATTGTAGAAGATAGGACACCTCCGTAAAATCCTATAAATCTCGCGAGCGTTAGCGAGCAGGATAAAATAAAACGCAACCTACCTCCCCCGACGACCAAACTCATCGTTGCCTATCAGGTGGAACATCGCCACAAAGTCGAATATCTCCAACCTGCCCAGCAACATCAACGCCGACAGCACCCACGTGGCGGAGTCGGGCAGCCCCGCCCACGAGAAGGCAGGACCGTACTGCCCCAAGGCGGGACCCACGTTGCCCAGCGCAGAGATACACGTGCTCACCGCCTCCAGCATCGGCACTCCCGCGCACATCAGCAAGCCGCTACCGACGCAGAAACAAAGCACGTAACAGATGATGAACAGCAACACCCCGCCATACGTCTCCATCGACAGCGACACGCCGTCCACACGCAGCGGCAAGATGGCACTCGGGTGAATCAGACGATACAGATGATTTCGTATGCCCGCCCGCGTGATGACCAGCCGCTGACACTTGATACCGCCGCTCGTCGAACCCGTGCAACCGCCGGACAGCATCGCCATCAGCAGTAACACCCACGTGCAAGGTTGCCATTGCATATAGTCGTCCGACGCAAAGCCGCAAGACGTATGCGCCGTAGCGACCTGAAAGAACGCCTTGCGGAAAGACAGCTCCAGCGGGTAACGCCCCGAGAGAAACAGCGACAGCGTGATGCCCAGCGTCATGACGCCCACCGAGCAGAGGAACCAGCGCAACTCCTGATTATGCACCACGGACGACCATTTGCCTTTCAGCATCGCCAGATACACAGGAAAACTAATCCCGAACAGCAGCATGAACACCGCCACCACATACTCAATATACGCCGAATGGAAATAGGCAATACTGTCCTGCTTGGTGGAGAAGCCGCCGGTCGCCGCCGTAGTGAAAGCATGACACACCGCGTCAAACAGGCTCATGCCGCCTACCCACAGCAGCACCATCTCTACGAGCGTCAGCAGCAGATACACACACCCTATCCGCCGCGCAATAAGACGGACGGTAGGATACAGGTGCTCGTGAAAAACACCCGTCGATTCCGACAAGAACAGCAGGCTGTTGCTGCCCGAGGGACTTGCCGAGACAAAAAGAATGGTAATGAAGAAGATGATACCTAATCCGCCTATCCATTGCGTCAGGCTGCGCCAAAACAAGATACCATGCGGCAGGCTCTCAATGTTGTCTAAAATGCTTGCCCCCGTGGTGGTGAAGCCCGACATCGTCTCGAAGAAAGCGTCCGTGAAAGAAGGGATGTAGCCGCCGAGCAGGAAAGGCAACAGCCCGAACAGCGTGTAGGCTACCCACGTACAGCCCACCACGATATAGGCTTCCTGCCTACGAAACGCACGATGACGCCCGCTGTCCCTGCCTATCGCAAGCAACAGAACACTGACGCACAGCGTGATAAAAGCAGAATAGAAGAAATAAACCGCATCGCCCTCTGCATACCATAACGCTACCACCACGCAAATGCAAAGCAACAATGCCTCAAACAGGAGCAGATACCCAAACCTACGAAGAACAGATTTAACATCTACAAACATCATTCGCTATCTCCCGAATGGCTCCTCCATGGGAAGATATAGGCAATGGTAATAATTGAACACAACACTTGAAACTTGATACTTGAAACTTGAAACTAATTAGAATCTTGTTTCGTTGTTTTTCGATTGCAAAGATAGCAAAAAGAAAATACGCCTCCAAACAAATTCTATAAATTGCCAAACAGACTTGACAAGAAGACACAAAAAGAGGTGCGTCCGAAAGTCTGTCCGGGTGCCCCCCGACTGGTCGGGGCTTTTCACCCCCCCCGATGTGTCCGAACATACCCTGCATTGAAATCAGAAATTTGAATCCCGAACCCCGAAATTCCCTATATTTTATTCACTACAACCATCTGTATTGAATAAAAAAAGCCGTCTTTTATTCAATACGCTTGCGTATATTGAAAATTATTTGTACCTTTGCATGCGATTTTAAGTTGTTTACTTATGTATCCCGACCCCATCGGGACAGGCAATTACCACCAACCCACTTGCTGCTATGAGAACTATCATCCTTTCCCAGCGCGAGGAACGAGACCGATTGGCATCGCTTCCTTATTTGACTCGACAGACTTCTGCTGTAAATCACGATTTGTTGCATAGTCCGTTTATCAAACTCATCACGGGTCCCCGTCGTGCCGGCAAATCCGTCTATGCATTGCTTATGGTACGCTATGAGAACTATGCGTATCTTAATTTTGATGATAAGAACCTCTTGGACAAGTGGGATGAAGACTTGGTGATGGCGACCCTCAGCGAGGTGTACCCGAACTATCAGTACCTATTGCTGGACGAAGTGCAAAACTTGCCACACTGGGACTTATGGGTCAGCAAACTATATCGTAATGGTTACAATATGATTATCACGGGCAGCAATGCTAATATGCTTTCCGGCGAGATGGCTACCGTGCTTACCGGACGCTATCTGCCTTTGCAGATACTGCCTTTCAGCCTCTCGGAGATGATGGCATACCATCATATTGACCTGCAACATGTCCCCGATGAAAAGCAAGCGGAGGTGTCCATGATTACGGATGACTACCTGCACAATGGCGGTTTTCCGGAGACCATGCAATCGCGCCAACTCACGAGAAATTACCTTGCCACACTCTATGATAGCATTATTTGGAAGGATATCGTTCAGCGACACCGCATTCGCAACACCACAGACCTATATAATCTTGCCGGCTATCTGCTATCCAATTTCTGCAATCCGTTCACGGCAAACGAGGTAACAAAGGAACTGGGGATGTCGAGCGTGGCTACCACACAAAGGTTTTGCGCTTATCTGGCGGAGCCGTTTCTATTCTTTTATCTGCCTCGCTACAATAACAAATTGAAATGGATGCAGAAAGCCCCGCAAAAAGTCTATGTGGTGGATAACGGCTTTGTACAGTCGTCGGCATTCCGCCTGAGCGAGAACCTCGGGAGATTGTTGGAGAATCAGGTATTTGTTGAACTGCTCCGCCGCGGGTACAACTGCAAGAAAACACTATTCTACTACCGTTCCCGCAATGATAAAGAAGTGGATTTCGTTACGAGACAAGGTGCACAAGTGGAGCGACTGATACAAGTCTGCTACGATATGTCCTCGCCCAAGACTGCCAAACGCGAGATAGATGCCCTCTTGGAGTGTGCCCAAGAACTCAAATGTACGAATCTCACCATCGTTACGGCGACAGAGGAACGCACCATAGAGCAAGACGGATATACCATTCGCGTACTACCCGTTACGAAGTTCTAACTTCCCCCCCCCCGCGACCACCCATATACTCTCCTCGTAGAGGCAGTAGAGCGGTACGGTAACTTTTACTCCCCCGCCTCCCTCTCAGAGGGGGGAGGGGGTAAGGGGGGGGGATTCGGCTTCAAGCCGCAATGAGGACCTTCATAAACCGAAAGTAATATGCCTTTCATTTCTTTTGCGGCTTGAAGCCGAGTGTACCATCCCGCCCCCTAACCCCCTCCCCTCCTTATAGGAGAGGCGGGGGAGTTGAAATTACCATCGTCTATGAGTTTTCAGACTCAAAACGAATTACTCTTTCATCCTGTGTCTTGTGTTGTGTGTCTTGTGTGTCCTGCATCTTGTCTCCTTTGTCTTTCTTCCCGCAAGTCAGCCGTCAGTTACGGCAACGACACGAGAGAAAGAGCAGAGTAGATGCAACGCTGTCAGAGTGCATCCCAGTTTATCCCGACCTGTTGGGAACCTGTCGGGGCTTGAAACTTGAAACCTGAAACCTGAACCTACAGCGTCTGCCCCATCATGTCGTAGGTCTCGCCGTTGCGGAGGATGAGGACTTGACCGTTGCGGAGGATTTTGCGAGAGGGTTGGTTATTCTGCTCGGTGGCGGGGAGAGCCGTTTCTTCGGTGGTGTCGAAGGAGCCGCTGTAGATCTCTATCACCTCGCTGTCTTCGCCGTTGACGGTGAAGGTATAGGTGTAGTGGCTGTTCGCGTCTAAGTTGGTAACCACAAACGAGAAGCCGTAAGCCGTCGATTGCGCGTCGGATTGGTTAGCCGAGGGCTTGCCATCGCGGGCAGGTGCGAATGCCATGCCTACCAACTGCCCCATGTTGTTGAATATCAGCGTGCAGAATACTTCGCCGTCTTTGGTGATAGTCAGCGTGTAACTGCTTGCGGTGGGATTGACAGGCCAAGAGGAGGTCGCGTAGTTGCCCGTAACCGTTACGCCAACTTGGTCTGTGGGCGTACCCTCGGGCAGTTCGGAGATTTCGTAGAGATGGTAGAAGTCGCGCCAACCTACTGCCATTTGATATTCTCGGATGGTGCCTGCGGGTACATGGATATAGCAGTGTTTGCTAACGCCCTCGAAGGAATCATCATCGCACTCGGGCGGAGTGGTAGCATAGCAGTAGATGTCTGCGAGGGCAAAGCAGTCAGCGAAAGCACGCCCATCAATATGCTCCACACTATTGCCGATGATGATAGAGGTGAGGGAGGAGCAATCTCTGAACACATACGCTCCAATGCTTGTTACGGAGTTGGGGATGGTGATAGAGGTGAGTGAGAAGCAATAACGGAATGTCTCGTCTCCCATGCTCGTTACGGAGTTGGGGATGGTAATGGAGGTTAGGGAGGAGCACTCGTAGAACGCAGCACCTCCAATGCTCGTTACGGAGTTGGGGATGGTGATGGAAGTGAGGGATGAGCAACCATAGAACGCAGCACCTCCAATCCACTTTGTTCCTGCTTTGATGGTGTATGTGCTAAGCGATTCATCTACTGCTTCCACCAAATAGGTATCTGCATAGCGTAGGTTATCCACGACTGGGAGGGCGGAGCAACCGCTAAAAGCATCCCATCCAATGCTCGTTACGGAGTTGGGGATGGTGATGGAAGTGAGGGCGGAGCAACTCCAGAACGCATATTCTCCAATGCTTGTTACGGAATAGGTAGTGCCATCGTAGGTAATAGTCTCGGGGATGGCGGCTGTTGTAAGAGTTGAGTAATCCCCTCTGGTTACTTCCACGGCATTTTCACTCGTGATGAGGTAATACAAGTCGCCGGATTGGAAACTGTAAGTGTAGGCGAAGGCGGTTGCTGCGGTGCAAAGTGCCGACAGCAAAAGAATTGATAAGCGTTTCATAATGTTTGTTGTTTTTTAGTTTGTTGATAGATTTAGTTGTTCTTTTCCGTTATCCATTGGATTAGACTGCCAATATTGTCTGTGGCAAAGTCCCATAATGCCCCCTTCCTGCCTCTGGTTAAACCTTTCCCTGCTCCTTCTGCAAAGGCTTTCGCTATTTCCAATAGTGCATAGGAAAGGGTAATAGAGTTGTCATTGCTTGCTTTTCTGAATTTAGAGAGGATGTCTTCTTTTTCCGTAGGAGATAGCAGTGTGGTTTCCAATAGATATGCTAAATCCTCCGTGCTGATGACCATCAGTTCGGAGTTGAAGGAACGGTCTCCGACACGTCCGTCCTGTTTGAGTAAGTTATCGATGTAGAGATACAAGCCCTTGTCCTCCATGCAGAACTTGATAGCCTTCCCGTTGTTGACGGCTTGCGGCTTTGCGTTCATAAGCAGTTCTCGGAACTGTTGGTTGTACGCCTCGGTGTTCTTTCTACCGTACTTGAGGTTTGCCTCATAGCGCATGCGTTTCACTTTGGGCTGCGGGATGGCTAAGGCAATGCTGAGGTCGTAGTCATTCTTCCCCGCATACTTAGGGTCGGTGATGATTTCGTTGAAGATATACACTTCGAAATCATTCTTGTTCATGCACCCCCAGCCTCGATTGAGGTAGTTTTGAATAAATGGTGTTACCATGATGTGGATGGTGTTAATTTATGCCTACTCACTTTTGGCTTTTCGGCTTACTCCGTTTGGTTTATTCTCCGTTAAAGTCCGTTAAAAGTGTCATTAAAACTTTCTCTGCTTCTTCTCTGCTCTTTGGCTGCTCTTTTCTTCGTCCTTTTTTCGAGTCGTTTTCGAGTTTTTTTCGAGATGGACGTCTGATAGGTCGCTTATCGACATGCTTGGCACATCACATACATACACAAAAAACACAGACCTCCGAGTTGTTATTCACTATCAGAGGCCTTCGCGTTGCCTTTAAGGTCAAATAAACAACAGGAAGCCTACGCGGATATGGCGACATAACATACCTACAAATGCAAGTATGATATGGTGTACACCATATCGGTAAGCATCTATTGCTCACTTTGATTCTGACCTTAAATACTGAAAAAGTTGCGAAGTTCTTCCGTACGCCAAACTCAAAGCGTCAACAAACGCTTTTGTCAATATGTACCCTGTTTGTCATCCTTTTGCCCCCGACTGGTTCCCGACACATCGGGATAAACAGGGCGCACTCGGACAAACAGGAAAAATCACACGAAACCAATCACTCAGTTTCGCAGGCGAAGATACTGCTTTTTTCCGAATTGTGCAAATAAATTTTGGTTTTTGTGCGTTCTGTTTTATGGATACTCGGTATTTTTTCTGCCCCGACAAGTCGGGACGCACACCGGACAGTTCGCCCTAACTAATAAGGCTGTCCGAGAGTACGCCTGCTCTATCGATAATCATATCTCCACCATCGTTGCCGTATCGGTGGCGCAAGGTTGCAGGAACATCGTATAATAGATAGGCATATAGCGGATATTGTTTTCCGAGAATACGCGCTGCTCATTGCTCAGCACGATGGCGCGGCGAATCCTATATTCCTCTACCTGCAAAAAGTGATTTAAGGCACTATGCACGGTGTAGTCCTTTCCCGACTTGACCTCCAGCGGCATCACGGTCAGATAGTCGGCATCGTCCACAAGATAATCCACCTCCCCATTTTTCTTGTTGTCGTAATAATAGAGATTGAATCCATGGGCGCGGAGTTCCTGAGCCACTACCGTTTCATAGACGGAGCCCAGATTGATGCTGCATTCGTCATCCATGATAGGCTTGATGTTGTTGCGATAGAGTATGCCCGTATATAGCCCCACATCGTTGATATAGAGTTTCAGCAGATTCTTACCGGCGTTCTCTACCAGCGGGTAGGTCGGTTGGCTGATGGCTTTCACCTCAAGCGCTATACCCGCCGAGATAAGGTAGTCAAACTCATCTTGGTAGTTCGCCATACGCTTTCCTACCTTACCCTCAATGTCCTTAGCCACAATGCGCTTCTTCTTGTTCTCCAAGTTACCGGGTATCATATCGTAGATACGCTGCACTTTCAGTTTTCGGTTCAACTCCGATTCATACTTGGCAGCATCCTGGCGATACAGTGTGCGAATATCCGTGTGGACAGCCCGCACGCTTACCATGTTATGCTCATTGAGATAGGTGTTCACGGCATCGGGCATGCCTCCGATAAGCAGATACTTGCGAAACAGGCTCATCATCTTGTTGTGCATATCATCCGTCAGCGACTCACCCGCAAGAAAATGTTGTCGCATCTGTTCTATGGCGTATTCCCCCACCCCGTTTGCCCACAGAAACTCCTCAAAGTCCAGCGGGTACATGTGTAGTATCTGCATGCTGCCGATAGGAAGACTTTGGGTGGTTTTCAGTGCAATGCCTAATTGTGAGCCACTGGCGATATAGGTGAAACGATTGTCGTCCATAAGGAACTTCACCAGCGTAAGCAGGTGGGCATACGCTTGTATCTCGTCGATAAACACCAATGTGTTCTCCCGCTCCTTCATTCGCTCGCCTGCTACCGTGCTCAGGCTTATCATAAAATCCTCCACCGTGCGGGCATTGGCAAAAAGGCGGTCGCCCTGTTTGTCCTCCTCCATATTGATTTCAATATAATTAGGGAACAAACTTCGTCCCGCTTCGCGAATGATGTACGACTTACCTATTTGCCGCGCACCATCCACAATGAGCATCTTGTTGCTACCACTTCTCAGATACTGCTCTATCTGGCTGTAAATCTTTCGTTTAAGCATTTTGTTTTACACTTTTCCTATATTTCTTAGTATCGAAAAATACACTTTTCCTATAAAATAAGGCATTCAAAAATACACTTTTCCGTCAAAAGGGCGCTGCAAAGGTACAAACTTTTTTTCATATATGCAAGGGAGAGCACAAAAAAAGACCGCCTAACGGCGGCCTAATATAGTTGAGAGTTTAGTGTGGAGAGTTTATTTGAAAATTGCCATGCGGCATCGGCTACGCCCCGAATAGTATGGCTGTCCGGGTGCGCAGAAGGTACATACCGATGCTTGCATCCCGATTTTTCGGGGATTGTCGTGTGCATCCCCGCCTGCTTTCATGGAGGTGCGGTCTCCAGGCCGCACCATTAAACGCTTGGGACGCGGGAGCTTGCATCCCGATTTATCGGGGTGAAACATCCCGACAAGTTCCCGACTTGTCGGGACGGTTGTCAAGGAGGTGCGGTCGGAAGTGTTATCCCTGTTTATCCCGACAAGTCGGGAACTTGTCGGGAGTCGCACCAATAACATTTGTCTATGAATTATAGAGTCAATACTATTTATTCTTTAATCCTTCATCTTTTATCCTTAATCTTCTTTCTCCTTACCCCAATTCCCGAAAGGTGTACCTCTATTACGGATTTGATAGGACATGGTTTTGTCCTATCATTTTTTATTTATACCTTTGCCGCGGAAACAGGAAAAGAAGTAGCCATACTAATGAACAATGAACAATGAACAATGAACAATTAACATGCGTTGCGGGGGGGGGTAACATGTAACATTACAAAACACGATATATTAACGTGAACCCGAAATAAAATACACTTACATCGAAACAACGACTATTTCTTCTATTTCAACAAAAATTTCCAAAAATTATTCGGAACTTGTCCTGACCTGTCGGGATATTTTTTCTTTAACATATAATTTTCGTGTAATTATTCATTAATTTATTACCAAAAACGAAATTAGACTTTGAGGGCTGAAAGAGTTCGTTTATATCAGCCACATTACAATACGTTACATCTTACATCAGAAAATACAATATGTTAAACTCTAATCCTACAAGACCAATGAGACAGAAACTATTTGCTTTATTGTTCGGGCTGTTGGCGCTTACTATTTGTCCGGCATGCGCCCATGATACCAATGCCCCCGATGCGGACAACAGCGGCGAGGGGCGTGGGGCTTATTTCGGCGGTAAGAAAGTGCTGGTGGTCTATTTCTCGTGGGGCGGTACCACCCGCCGCATGGCACAGGAGATACAACGCGTAACCAACGGGCATATCTTCGAGATAGTGCCGCTCAACCCTTACCCCACCGAATACACGCCTTGCACGGAAGTGGCGTTGGCGGAGCGGGATAATAATGCCCGTCCGCCTACCAAGGACACGGTTGCCCGTTGGGAGGACTATGATGTGGTCTTCATCGGTTGCCCCGTGTGGTGGCATACGGCTCCGATGATTATCTCCACGTTTGCCGAGCAGTATGATTTTGCGGGCAAGACGGTGGTGCCGTTCTGCACATACGCCGCCACTTACCGCGACGAGACCTTGCAGAAGATAGTGGATTTGACCCCCGCCGCCGAACATCTCACAGGGTTAGGGACTACGGGTTCAACAAGCGGCGTGCCGCGATGGATAGAGCAGATTGACACCGAGTGGGACGCGCTGCACCCCGAGGCGGAGGAGGACATCGCAGAGAACGGTGCCGCCAATCCTTCGGTGGATTCCAAAGCACCGATGAGCGGTAAGGTGAATCTATGGTACAAAGGGCGTATCCCCGCGGTTACCCATAACGTGTCCAACTCAGATGGAGCGGACTTTATTCCCAACATGGAGGTGTTCACCGTGGGAGAGGAAGTAACGCCGAAAGGGGCGATTATCATCTGTCCGGGCGGGGCTTTTCAGTTCCGAAGCATGCAGAACGAGGGGTATGACATAGCAGATATGTTTGTGCCGATGGGCTATCAATGCTTCATAGTCAATTACCGTATAGCCCCTTACACCATGCGCGAGAGCGCCACCGACCTGAGTCGCGCTATCCGCTATGTGCGTGCGCACGCCTCAGACTATCGGATAGAGGCGGAGGATATTGCGCTGGTCGGTTTTTCGGCGGGCGGCATCCTCAACGGCGAGGTGCTGCTCAACTGGCGCGGGCAAGCCAACGGCAGTGCGCTGGACGCGAGTTACTCGCCCGATGCGCTGGACGATATGGCTGTATCCGCTTGCGCGGTAGGGATGATATACTCTTTCTACGGGCGACTGAGCGTGTCAATGAACGATGTGGAGGTGTTGCGTGCCGCCAACTTGCCTCCTGCTTTCTACTGCTGGGGAACGCGTGATGGTTTCGCCTCGCAGTTTGCCCAAAATGCCAATGCCGTGCGCGAGGCGGGCTGTGAGGTAGAGACAAAAATACTGCAAAACTACCCGCACGGATACGGCACGGGCGGGAATGCCGGCGTGTGGGGAGAGGCTTTTGACGCTTTCCTGTCGGGAATCATGTCCGAGAATACCTCGTCGCTGTCGGATACGCACGCCGATACGGCGGCACCGTTCGGTCGCCGCGTATACACCCTGGACGGGAGACCGACACGAGAGGAGGAGGCGCAAGGGGTGGTGATAGTGCAAGAGGACGGGAAAGTGCGGAAAGCGGTTACGACTACTAATTAACAATGAACAATTAACAATTCATAATTAACAATTAACATGCGTTGCGGGTGTTTAACCTGTAACTATCTTCGGCTTATGAACAAGATAGCAAGAACCGAGACCGAACACTCCCGACTATTCAAAGACGGTTGGACGCTACTTCTGCACCCTGTTGCCCTTATCCTATTGGGGCTGGTGGGGTGTGCCAATAGTGTGGTGCGGACGGAGCCTGCGGTGCGTCCCGCGGCTGAGAACGGCGACGGCGCGGGGAGCGACAGTAGCGGCTATTTCACACGCCGGTCGTTGATTGCAGATGTGATAGCGGACAGTGCTTTCGGCGAGTATGGTCGCCTGCTGTTTCCCGTGGAGACAGGCTATTGGAGCGGACGGACGTTGGAGGAGTTGCGGCTGACCTACTACAACTATATCGACCCCGATATGACGGTGGAGATAGTGAACTATCTGCGTGCGCAGGCGTTGGCGGGGGAGTGGGTGTTCGTGGACATATACACCGAGGCAGAGAAACGTGCCGATGCCGAGAAGCGCAACACGGGGCTTTTCTTCTTCCGCGGCAGGCGCGGTGCGCCCTTTGCGATATGCAATGCGGGTGGGGCGTTTGCCTACGTGGGGGCTATGCACGACAGTTTCCCGCATGCCTTGAAGATTTCGCGGCAGGGGTATAATGCTTTCGCGCTGATATACCGTCCTGACTACGCCTATGAGGACTTGGCTCGTGCGATTGCCGTGGTGCATGACAACGCTGCGTGCTTGGGTGTGAATGCCGATGAGTACTCGCTGTGGGGCGGCAGTGCGGGTGCACGTATGGCAGCCGCGTTGGGCAACAGCGATAACTTGCACGCGCTGACGGGAAGGCAAGACATCCCGCAGGCGGAGGCGGTGGTGATGCAATACACGGGCTACTCCGCGGTGAGCCGTAGCGACGCGCCCACCTACGCCTGCGTGGGGACGAGCGATTATATTGCTTCGTGGCAGACTATGCAGAACCGCTTGCAACGCTTGGCGGCTCTGGGGATAGCGACGGAGTTCCATGCCTACGAGGGCTTGCCGCACGGGTTCGGGTTGGGTACCGGCACGGTGGCAGAGGGGTGGATAGACGATGCCATCCGATTTTGGGAGCGGGAGATGAGGAAATAGGCAGGGAGGTGTGTCGGTGGTGTCTCGGTAGTGGTTCGATAATCACCTAATAATAACCTAATAATAACCTAATAATAACTAACTAATCACTAACTTATCTCTAACTCTTGACTCGGGATTGTCTCGGTATCGGCTCGAGGGGAAAGGGCATAGTCAGCGGCAGATATACATCTTAATTGCATTATGAAAAGGATTGTTTTGTATTTATTCCTTCTTAGTTCTTCTTTCACTATGGCACAGCAACGTATTGTACAGACTGCAGGGCGGGAGCAGTTGGGGACGTTTGCCCCTGAGTTTGCGCACCTGAACGACGATGTCTTGTTCGGGGAGGTGTGGAGCAGGAACGACCTGCTGAGCCTCCGCGACCGCAGTATGGTTACCCTGACGGCGCTTATCAGTCAGGGAATCACCGACACCTCGCTTCTCCACCACCTTGAGAACGCGAAGCGCAACGGTATCACCCGCACGGAGATAAGCGAGATAATCACACATATCGCTTTCTATGCGGGTTGGCCCAAGGCATGGGCGGCTTTTCGGATAGCGAAGGACGTGTGGGCGGAGGCAGAGGAGGCGGTGAGTCCCCGCGAGGCGTTTCAGCGGGAGATGGTCTTCCCGATAGGAGTGCCGAACGATGCCTATGCGCAGTATTTCACGGGGCGGAGTTACCTCTCGCCCGTGTCGGAGGCGCAGGTGCGCGTGGTGAACGTAACGTTCGAGCCCGGCTGTCGCAACCACTGGCATATCCACCACGCCACACAGGGCGGCGGACAGGTGCTAGTGTGTGTGGCAGGCAGAGGATGGTATCAGGAATGGGGCAAAGAGGCGCGTGCGCTGCTGCCCGGCGATGTGGTGAATATCCCTGCGGGCGTGAAGCATTGGCACGGCGCGGCGGACGACAGTTGGTTCGCCCACCTCGCCATCGAGGTACCCGGTACGGAGACACGCACGGAATGGCTGGAGGAGTAACTGAATTTCTAATTAAGAATTTAGAATTAAGAATTAAGAGTTTTATGCTCTAAAGAACAAATATTCTCAAATACTGAACAAATATTATCTTTGGTAATAATCGAAAAGTAAATGGTTAGATGGTCAAATAAAAATATTTGAGCCATATTTGAAGATATTTGTTGAAATAAAAAGTTCTTGGTCGTTTTTGTATGACCTTTCGAGTTTATAGTAATCAAAAAGTTAGCATTATGAGTTTTCGTAGGGCTTGCTTATATGGCATCCTCCCTCTCCTCCCGCTATGCGCATGGGCGGCGGAGAACACCGCGTGGCGGGACAGCCTGCCCGAGGTGGTGGTAACGGGTGCGCGGCAGGAGATAGACGTGCGCCATTTGTCGCAGACGGTGAGCGTCGTGGACAGCGCGTCTATCGCCCGTTCGCAGCAGTCGTCGTTGCTTCCGATACTGACGGAGCAGGTGCCGGGGCTGTTCACCACGGCGCGCGGCGTGATGGGCTATGGCGTGTCGGGCGGCGGCTCGGGCGCTATCTCGCTGCGCGGACTGAGCGGCGCGACGGGGCAGATGATGGTGCTGATAGACGGACACCCGCAGTACATGGGGCTGATGGGGCACCCGATAGCCGATGCCTACCAGTCGCAGATGGCGGAGCGCATGGAGGTGGTGCGCGGACCGGCGTCGGTGCTCTACGGCGCGAACGCGATGGGCGGCGTGGTGAACATCATCACGCGGCGGCGACAGGCTGACGGCGTGCAGACGCGCCTGCGGGCGGGCTACGGAGCCTACAACACGCTGGAGACCGAGGTGAGCAACGAACTCAAGATGAGAGGCGTGCAGTCGGTGGTGAGCGCGTCGTACAACCGCACGGACGGGCACCGCGCGAACATGGGCTTTGAGCAGTACGGCGGCTATGCGAAGGTCGGCTATGCTTTCTCCCCCGCGTGGGACATCGCCGCCGACGTGAGCGTTACGCATTTCAACGCCTCGCAGCCGGGCAGCGTGGCGCAGCCGCTGGAGGATGCCGACCAGCGTATCACGCGCGGCGTAACCTCGCTGACCGTTCGCAACACCTACGCGCGGACATCGGGCGCGCTGAGCGGCTTCTACAACTTCGGACACCACTATATCAACGACGGCTACACGCCCGACACCACCGACAGCAACGTGCCGAAAGCCTACCGCTTCGACTCGCGCGACTTCATGGCGGGTGTGTCGGCATATCAGAGCGTGCAACTCTTCCGTGGCAACCGCCTGACCATCGGTGCGGACTATTTCGCCTTCGGCGGCAAGGCACGCAACGTGTTCGTGGAGGGTGCGCGCGAGGGCGAGGCGGACACGCTGATTAACACCATCGTACACGAAGCGGCGGCGTACATAGACCTGCGCCAGCATATCACGAGTTGGGTAACGCTCAACGCGGGCGTGCGGGTGGACTACCACAGCCTCACGGGCGTGGAGTGGGTGCCGCAGGCGGGTATTGCGCTCCACCTGCCGCAAGCCGCTGAACTCAAACTGTCCGCCGCAAAAGGCTACCGCAATCCCACGCTCCGCGAGATGTACCTCTTCCCGCCGCAGAACCCCGACCTGCGCCCCGAGAGCCTGTGGAACTACGAACTGTCGCTCGCCCAGCAACTCCTCCAAGGGCGGCTCACTTACGGGCTGAACCTCTTCTACATCGACGGCAAGAACATCATCCTCACGCTGCCCAACCCCGACGGCGCGGGCATGCTCAATCAGAACGCGGGCAGGGTGAACAACTGCGGCGTGGAGGCGGAGATAACGGGCTATGTGGGACGCGGCTGGCGGCTCCATGCCAACTACAGTTTTCTTCACATGCAACGCCCTGTCACGGGTGCGCCGGAGCATAAACTCTACGCGGGCGTGCAGTACGCGGAAGGTCGCTGGGATGTCAGCACCGGCGTGCAGTACATCCACGGTCTGTACACCTCCACATCGCCCGTGGTGCAGCAGCATTTCGTGTTGTGGAACGTGCGCGCACGGGTGCAGGTACTCCGCCGGCTCAGCCTGTGGATACGCGGCGAGAACCTGCTGGCGCAACGCTACGAGATAAACGCCGGCTACCCCATGCCCCTCGCCACCGCCATCGGGGGAATAGAAATTGTATTTTGACAAGATGAAAGATAAAGGATGAAAGATTAAAGACTTATTACCTAAGTCTATGAGTTTTCAAAGTCGGAACTATTTAGTCTTTAATCCTGTGTCCTTCATCCTTAATCCACAATAAAAAAATGAAAACCGTATTGATTTTATCAGGGAGCCCGCGTAAGGGCGGCAACTCCGATTTGCTCTGCGATGCCTTTATGCGCGGCGCGCAGGAAGCAGGACACCAAGTAGAGAAAATCCGTATTGCGTCAAAGCGTATCGGCTACTGCCTCGGCTGTTACCATTGTCGTGAGAACAATGGGCAGTGTGCCATACAAGATGATATGACTGAGATACTCGACAAGATGCTCCGTGCCGATGTGCTGGTGCTGGCATCGCCCGTCTATTTCTACTCGGTGAATGCGCAGATGAAAGCCTTGATAGACCGCACCGTGGCGAGGTGGCTGGAGTTCGATGGCAAGGAGTTCTACTATATCATGTCTGCGGCGGAAGATACCGATACCGTGATGGACACCACTCTGGCTTGTTTCCGCGGCTTCGCCGACTGCCTCAACCACTCGCACGAACGCGGCGTGATATACGGCAAAGGCGCGTATGAGAAAGGCGAGATAATAGGCACAGTTGCCATGGAGCAAGCCTACGAGATGGGGAAAACGGTATGAATGGATAAAGGATGAAGGATAAAGGACTAAATAGCGTATTGGATGAAGGATTAAGGATAAAGGATGAAAGACTAAATAGCACCGACTCTGAGGGTGCGGCATGGAGACTGCACCTCCTTGAAAACTCAGAGACGAATGTAACAAGTCCTTCATCCTGCGTCCTTCATCCTGCGTCCCAAATAAGTCTTTTATCCTGTGTCCTTAGTCCCTCATCGGCTCACCAGTAAAAGTCTGTGTTGATTAAGAGAAAAAGTTTGTATAGATT
>JBJECI010000036.1:0-3174 GCA_051870915.1 Paludibacteraceae bacterium | reverse complement strand
TTAGTCTTTCATCCTGTGTCCTTAATCCTTTATCCAAATAGTGTCCTTCATCCTTCATCCAAATAGTGTCCTTCATCCTTCATCTCTACAATACTAATTCGTCTTTCATCCTTCATCCTTTATCCTTCATCCTGAAATGACTTCTTCTTTGGCGATATTGGCTTTGGTGATGGGAGTGATATTCATTACTCCATTGGTTTGCAGGCGGTTGCATGTGCCGAGTATCGTCGGGTTCATCCTGATGGGTGTGGTGTTGGGACCGCACGGATTGGGATGGATTGCAGAGAGCGAGACCATCAAGGTGCTGGGGAACATGGGCATGCTCTATATCATGTTCCAAGCGGGCGTGGAGATAGACATGAACGACTTTCGGCAGTATCGCACCAGTGCGCTGGTGTTCGGTCTGTACTCTTTTCTTATTCCTTTTGCATTGGGTTTCCTGAGCAGTCGGCTGCTGGGCTTCGGATGGAGCACGTGTGCTCTGCTGGGGGCGATGTACGGCAGCCACACGCTGATGACCTATCCGATAGTGAGCCGCTACGGCATACAGAAGAACGCGGCGGTGAACATCGTGGTGGGCGGTACGATGGTGTCTATCACGCTGTCGCTGCTGGTGTTGGCGGTGCTGAAGAGTCAGATACTGACCGCCTCGGCGACGGTCTCACCGCTGGTGTGGTACGGCACGATGGCGGGCAAGATACTGCTCTTCGCGGTGGTAACGGTGGTGGTCTTTCCGTGGGTGGCGCAGCGGTACTTCAAGCGGCGGAAAGAGCCAGTGTCGTCGTTTATGCTGGTGATGGTGATGCTGGTGGTATCGGCATGGTTGGCTGACTGGGCGGGGCTGGAGGGTATCCTCGGCGCGTTCGTCTGCGGCGTGTCGCTCAACAGGCTGATACCCAACCTGTCGCCCTTGATGAGCAGTATCACGTTCTTCGGCAACAGCACGTTCGTGCCGCTGTTCCTATTAGGCGTGGGCATGATGATAGATGTGTCGCTGCTGTGGAAAGGCTGGACGACGGTGGTGATTGCGGGGGTGATGATACTCACGAAGTTAGCGGGAAAGGGTTTGTCGGCGTGGCTCGGGCAGTGGTCTTTCCACCTGTCGGGCGAGGAGCGGCGGCTGATGTTCGGCTTGACGCATGCTACGGCGGCGGGCACGCTGGCGATAGTAACCATCGGCTATCAGGTGGGGCTGTTCAATGCGGAGATACTGAATGCCGCTGTGCTGATGATTCTGGTGCTCTGCACCTCGGCATCGTTCATCACGGAGCATTCCGCCAAGCATATCGCCTTGCAGGAAGAGGCGCTGCTGGAAAGCGACAGAACGGAGGACGAGTGGCTGATGATGTCGGTGAATACGGGGGACGCGGGTGCCCATGAGCAGTTGAAAGAGTTGAGTCGGTTGAGCAGCCTGCATGAGTCGAAGTTCGTGTTGTGCAGCGACTGGCAGGACGCGGAGAGCATGGTGGAGCGCACGAGTACATCGATTGCTATCTACCACGAGCACCAGCCGTTGAACACCGTGAGCCGCCTGCTGGTGGCGGTGCCGCGGTATGCGGAGAAAGAGCATGACTTCATCTCGTGCTTCGGGCAGGTGCGGCGCCTGAGCAGTCAGATAGGGGCGCGGGTGGTGTTCTTCGCCAACGAGGAGACGCAACGGGCATTGCAGGCGCTGTGCCGCCGCCCGGGGAAGTTCCTCAGGGCATCGTATCGCGAGATGGAGGACTGGGAAGATGTGCTGATGATTGCCAAAGAGACGGAGGCGGATGATATGGTGGTGATGATTTCCGCGCGCCATGCCACTGCCAGTTACAATCCTTTGTTCCGCCAGATACCCGACATGCTGGAGCGTTTCTTCGCCGAGCATAGTTGGCTGATTATCTACCCGCAGCAGCAGATGGGTGCCGCGGTGCCGGATGTGTTCCTCACCGACCAACCGCCAACCAGCCGCTCGTGGAACCTCATCAGCCGCACGAAGGCATGGCTGCTCAAGCAACTGCGCAAACGGCAGGTGGGGTAGAGTAAATAGTTCCTATGAACTTATAATCGTTCAATGTGTTTCACTATCAAGCATTCCTCGCTTACGCGAAACACCACGCGCATACCATCATAGTCTAATTTGTACTCGCGTAGCGGGTCGTGCTGATAGGCGGGACGCGGGTCTTGGGAAAGGATCTCCTCTAATGCAGTGCGCTGCGAATCGCTTATCTGCCGAAGGATATCGCTGTTCCAAATCACCTTCAAGTGGTAGTTTCTCGTCTCCTCGGCAAAGCCGTTACTGGCTTCGGGGTGGGCATCAGAATAAGAGAGATAGGGCTTGATATCGAAAATGGGTGTACCATCCATCAAGTCGGCACCGGCGACCACGAGCACCAATCCTTCCTTTTCTGTCTCCTCCACGCGCAGGAGTCGGACGCTGCTCAATCCGATGGGGTTGGGGCGAAAAGGAGAGCGGGTTGCAAAGACACCCATTCGCCTGTTGCCGCCCAATCGGGGAGGTCGCACCGTGGGAGACCACTGCGACATTTGCGCATTCTCCGAAAACCCCCAAATAAGCCATAGATGAGAGAAACCATCTATCCCACGCAACGCCTCACGCACACGGTAACGCGGCTCAAAGACTATTTTCGTCTCTATTTGCGAGACCGATTGCGGCTGGCGGGGAATACCGAACTTATCGGTAAAACCATTGTGCGCATGTGCGATAATTTGCAATTCTATGGCTTTCATGGCTGCAAAGATACTGCTTTTTGAGCGAAAAGCAAAGGAAAATAAAGAAAAATACAGTTTTTTAGCATTTTTTTCTCGAAAAAATTTGGTTATATCAAAAAAAAGCAGTACTTTTGCAATCGCTTTTCGCCGATAACCCGCTCGGGTATGGATAAGAGAAGCATCAAGGTGCCATAGCTCAGTTGGTAGAGCAAAGGACTGAAAATCCTTGTGTCACTGGTTCGATTCCCGTTGGCACCACACAACAAGATTGCCTGACCACACGGTCAGGCAATTGTTTTATGGTAAGATATCCGATAATTCTGAATGTTCTGAGTGTTCTGAGTATTCAGAATGATCCGAGAAATGCGGATTATTTAGATAATGCAGAATAATCGTACTACAAAAAAGAGACTGTCTAACAAGTCTCTCATGCCCAGCCACCGGGTACGCCCCGACTGGTCG
>JBJECI010000035.1:0-16335 GCA_051870915.1 Paludibacteraceae bacterium | reverse complement strand
ACCGTTGTTGTTTAACTTTTGATATTTAATCGTCCATTTTTAGTGGACACTAGTGGAATTATTTAGAGAATTAGGATATGGGGATATGGCATATGCTGTCCTTAATTCAAAAGATTATGGTATTCCACAAAATCGTGAAAGACTATGGATGTTTGCTTGTCTTGGTGGTTTACCTGAAGGCTTTGACATTGTACCTCAAAAAATCGAATTAGAATATAGGTTTGGTGATTTTCTCTATCCTAATGAAGTGCCGAGCGAACTAAGACTATCAGATGCACAAATAGCACATCTTAAAGTAAAACACAATATTGATAGTTTTGTAGTAAATGAGCCTTTATGCCTAGATATATACAACAAAAAAATAAAGCATGACGCTGTTTGTATTACTATCACACAACCAGAACATAATAGTTTACGTGTAATTGAACCTCCAATAGACGGAAAGGAAAGAGTCCGCAAAATGTCTGTTGAAGAACAATTTCATTTCATGGGTTTTGCGAAAGGGGAATTAAACTATGCAGGGCAGTCATATTCTCAACTATCAAAAAGGGCAGGAAATGGATGGGATGTTAATCTTGTAGGAATTTTGTTGAACCATATATTTTCTCAATTATTATGATACTCAATTTAGGTTCATTGTCATTCAATGCCAATCTTTTAGGTGGCGGCGGTACACCAGCATGGGGTACAGAATTAGGACAAGGTGAAGGTTATAAGTTTTCCTTTGAGAACTTGTCTGACTTTTTCACTGGCATGGTATATAAAGCGATTAAAGATATTGACCAAGTAAAGTGCCCTCTTGGAAAGGGAGGTAATCAAAGTGGGGATTATGAATTTGTGATTGCAAGTCTTTTTGACAAGATTTTTGTGAACGGGAAACGTATTCCTGAAGTCCGCTTCTTATTGCTAATTGTAAAGAAAATAGTTGGAGAACATCACGTAGGACGCAGGTCTATTAAATACAATCCGCGGATGTCATATAGGGGAGAATATATAAACGAACAATGTTATAGTAGAATACCAAAGGAATTAGGTTGGGATGATAATTGTTCTTGGTTTATCCATGAAATAAACATAGTAAATCAAGACGAATTGCACTTTACCGCATATCAATTGGATGAAAATCCTATTACATATGTAAGCACAGAAGAAAGAAAAAATGCGTATCTTAGTAGATTGCCAAAATCCGGCAATTATAAGTTGGGACGTAATTTGGATTTTGATATTACAGAACCTACTCAAGTCATCTACTTTGGTGCTCCGGGAACTGGAAAAAGTCATACAATAAAAGCATTTACTAACAAATTACCTGAAGACAATGTTTTTCGTACCACATTCCACCCCGATAGCGACTATTCAACTTTTGTGGGCAGTTATAAGCCGACCAAAGAGAAACGACCTGTACGCAATGTTGCAGGTGATATTGTAAAGCAAAATGGACAAGAGGTATACGAGGACACTATCACTTACAATTATATCCCACAGGCATTCACAAAAGCATACATCCGTGCATGGCAAATAGAGGAGCCTGTCTTCCTTGTGATTGAAGAAATTAATCGTGGAAATTGTGCACAAATCTTCGGAGATTTGTTCCAGTTACTTGATCGTAAAGACAATGTATCTGAATATCCCATCAAACCCGATACTGACCTCGGAAACTTTGTGCATGAGTGTTTTGAAAAAGAAGGACACCTTGCCCAAATACCAACCAAAGTTTTGTCCGGCGAGGAACTTTGCCTACCTGCAAACCTCTACATTTGGGCTACTATGAATACATCCGACCAATCTTTATTCCCCATTGATAGCGCATTCAAACGTCGCTGGGAGTGGAGGTATATCAAAATTGCCAAACCAAACAATAAAGAAACAGGTAATCCGTATGATTGGAATATCGAAGGCAACATTGATTGGTGGCAGTTCCTCAAACAAATCAATTGTATCATCAACCAGATGACCAACTCGGCAGACAAGCAACTTGGCTATTTCTTTGCAAAGGCGGATGATGCCGGAATCATCAAGTATGAACGTTTCGTTGCTAAAGTCTGCTTCTATCTTTGGAACGACATATTCAAGACCTATTCCATGGATGATGTAGAATCGAACTTGTTCATGTATACTTATGAAGAAAACGGACAATCGAAGACCGCGAAACTCAACTTCACCGAGTTCTTTGACGAAGATGGCAAGGTTGTACCAAACATTGTTCAGCAGTTCATTGACAATGTGATGAAGTGGAACAATAATACCAAGCAAGAGTAACGATGTATATCATCTTCGAGGAACATCAATACAACGCTGAAACTGTCAAAGACGTTCTTCGCGGTATCAGTGAATTGCAAGATGTTGACAAGATGGTCAGCGTCGGTTATGTCGGCTACTATTATGAGCCGCATATCCATGATTGTGTGTTTATCTTGCCAAAGGTACTTCTAAATGAGCAAGACCAACTTGTCATCGCAGATGGTGTCACGCTTGACCCTGCACAAATTATCAGCCCAAAAGGTCAAGAGAAATATCTAACGCTGGAATATCGCAAGTTTCTCTACGAGTTTGCTGTTTGGATCTATCGTACAATAGCCGTCTATCATAGGCAGAATGGTAGTTCTCAGGCTATATACTATCGCCGACTACCACAGTCGGGAGCAGGCACAAGGCATAGGGCAAACACCTACCTTGACATAATTCTTTCACTTATTCAATTCAACAACGAGAACCAAGATTTTTTCCTATATGTGGTGAAAAATATCCATGCTGGTTTCAACAAAATCAACTGGACGCGCACCATATCCAATACAACGGCGCACATACAGGACAATGTACCTTTGTATCTCAATCCTGTCAATAGGAAACGGCAAATTAATTTCGATGAAGAGTTGTTTATCATCTTCTTCTCAATCCTCAATTACATCAACGATGAATATGGTTTCCGCACGCCTATCAGCCTACAATATGAACTACTGACCAAGTCGCAGTTTGAGATGTATCGCCGAGGCTATGGACGTACTCGTTTGCGCGAGATACGTTATAAGTATTTTTCCGACAAGACTCTCCTTTTGTGGGACTTATGTTATGCTTTCTTTGATAGTAGTTATCAATTGGCAGTTAATACCGACAACAAAGAATATCTGCTTGCCAAAAAATACAACATAGTTTTTGAAGCAATGATTGATGAACTCCTCGGCACTCCTCACAACAAAATTCCAAAGGGATTGGCTGACCAAGACGATAACAAGCAGGTTGATCACCTCTACACTGACCTTGCTATTACATCGTCTATGACGGAGAAACGAGAGGTTTATTATATTGGTGATAGCAAATACTACAAAATGTCTTCTTCGCTGGGGAAAACCGCTATTGCAAAACAATATACCTATGCCCGCAATGTCATCCAATGGAACATAAATATGTGGAAAGACAATTCCGAGGGGAAACAATTACGAGATGAAACGTCTGAGGCTTTTCGTCGCGTGCGCTTGCGTTCGGATAGTGTCGCCGAGGGATATGACATTATTCCTAATTTTTTCTTGTCGGCTGATGTGGATTCCATGCGACAATATGATAGGGGAATGGATGCAAATGGGATAGACCTCAATATCCATCCTCGCATGGAAGACGGAAAGGAAAAGACCTTCGTACAAAGCCAATTTTACAATCGCCTTTTTGATCGTGATTCTTTGCTGCTTCTATACTATGATGTTAATTTCTTGTTTATCATTAGGTTGTATGCAAGAAACAATGCAGTAGAGAAAGCAGAGTGGAAAACAAAAGTACGCAAGATATTCCGCAAGCAGATTCAGAAAGTGCTTGCTGAGAAATATCATTTCTACGCACTTGCTCCAAAAGAACAAACCTATGCGGAGGGCTATATAAAAGACAATCTCAAGTCCCTTATCGGCAAAGTCTATGCGCCGTTTGACAATCCAGAGATGTATGTTCTTGCGCTTGAACAACAAGACCCCAAACAGGAGAACGCAGACATTTTGCAAAACCTCTGTGAACATTTCTTTATTACCGCGCAAGGAGACTACACCATAGGCGAAGACCCTACTGAAAAATTGCAACAATTAGGCTACACACAAGGTGCAGATGAGCCGGAACAAGAAGAATACATGCTATTTGCCTCAATAGATAAAACTGCCAATCCAAATGTAACTAACATTCTTAACGGCAAAGCAGGTTTCTTTATCTCAGGGTATCATCCAAGCGACCATATTGACTTACAGTCTATCAAATATGTAGCAGTTTTATCTAACCACTTTGCAGAAGGTGCATATCAAGTTCGTTCTATAAATATCGCATATATTGAAGGTGCATTACGTTTGAAATTTAATTTTAATGATTACCATAAGTTCAAGCAACCAATACAATATGGAATAGACAAACAGGCTGCAACTGGTATAACAATGAACCTATCTCAACTTGCCGCAAGGACAAATCAACCCACACCTCCAAGTTTCTATTCGTTCTTTTTAGAATAACTAAAATTGTTGGATTTGGTGAAGACATCAACGCTTCAAATAGAACAAATGGCAATAAATGCCATAAACGACACAATAACGGATAAATGCCCATTATTAGTTGCTGACGTTTTGTCTAATGATAAAACTCCATTACTTGATGGCAATATCTTAATCTATAAAAGTGAGGATATTAAAAATGAAAATTTGATAGGAAATGTGCCTATACAAGTCAAAGGAACAAAGAAATCGATTACCTCACATGATATTTCACATAAAATTCAAGTTAATGCTCTACAATTCTATCTTAGAAATGGAGGCGTTCTCTATTTTGTAGTTGTGATAGATTCGAAAAATCATAATAATAAACAAATATATTATTCTGCATTATCAGTAGTAAGACTTAAAAACATCCTTTCTAAAATAGACCCAAAACAAAAAAGTGTTACTGAAAAGTTTTATAAATTTCCAACTGATACAAATAGAATAATGGATGTGATTCATAATTTTTATGAAAATTTAATTAAGCAAACAAGTTTTGCTTCATTAGAAACACATCCTTTAGAATATTGGCAGAAGCACCCACATTTCAAAAATTTCAGTTTACATGTTACAGGGTATTCGAATTCAAAAGTACCATCTGCAATCGAGTTAATAGAGTCTATTAATTCACATGACAACAATATCTATGTAGAATTAGACAATTCTCCAATACAAATACCAGTATCAAATGAACATTTCAAAATAGCATTATGTTTAGAGGGAGAAAAACCTGTAAAAGTAGGTGATGTTATATATTACGAGAAAGTCCAAATAGTTCGTGATGAGAAATTTGTTAAACTACAATTTGGAGGTGCTTTTACATTTACATTTGATATTGAGACAAAGAAAGGTATAAATTTTCAATATGTTCGCCCACCCAAAATAACACTAATACAAAAAGCATTGCGCTTTACCCATGCTATGGTTAGTCAAAAAAAATGTAACATAGCAGGGATAAATATAGACAGCATTGACATAGGTACTCAAATTGCGGAAATTGAGAATCAAGAAAAGGTGCTTAATGAAATATCTAATTTGCTTACGACATTGCATATTGAGGTAGATGATATTGATTACAATAGTCTCTCTCAACTTGATTTTAAGTATTTACAAATCTTACATAAGTGTATTATAAAACACGAGACAACAAAGGAATTAATAGTCAAAGGAGATTTCAAGGACGCAATAGTTGGCAATATCCCAATTGGAAATAAATCTATTCGTGTCTTGATGTGGAAAGATGAAACTGGTTACAAAATTGAAGATTTCTTTAATCTTGGTAACAAATATCTACTTCTAGAGACTGAAGATGGTGAATATGTTCCCGGAACTCCATATTCAACCTTGAATGTAGATGATTTTGATAAGATACTGAATATAAATTACCAAAATATTATTTCAGTTTATGAGAGTATATATCAAAAGTCCGAGTTAGTTTTATCAGACGCAATAGAGGTCTTAAAAATACTAATTAAAGGATATGATAAATGGAAAAATGAGCAATTTCTTCAAGTAGCAAAAGAAATGCAAGAATGGCTACAAGATAAAAGTTCCAATGAACAAAATCCTTTTACGAATGACTTGTGTAGACTTGAGATTGTTCGAAGAAGCAGAGGTCTAACCTCTACAGAAAAGCAATCTTTGTACCAAATAATAAATAGTCAGGTTAAGCCTATATACAAGTTTTCTGCTTTTGTTTTATTAGAGGACTATGAAAGCGCGAACGAAATATGGAATGAAGAAACTGAAGAAAGTAAAGAGTTTATACAGGCACAACCGATTTATTACTTGTTTGAAGAGTTACAAAAATTAAAAGTAAAGACATAATTTATTCAGTCTGATTCCATCACTTATGCCCCGTATCACCTCCCTCACCCAAGCCGACCAAGAGGCGTTGCTTCTTGAGTTTGTGCAGGAAATCCACGCAGGTTTCCCCTCGCCCGCTGCCGACCATGCGGGCGAGCGGATAGACCTCGTCCGCGAACTCTCCTCGCACCCCGAGACCACGTTCTACGCCCGTGTGTCGGGCGACAGCATGCACGACGCAGGGATGTTCGATGGCGACATCATCGTTATTGACAAGTCGCTCGAACCCCACAACGGCGACATCATCATCGCCGCCGTTGATGGCGAGTTCACCGTCAAGGAGTTCCGCCGCGACGAGGACAACAAAGGCGGCTGGCTCATACCGCACAATCCCGCTTTCCAGCCCATCCGCGTTACGGCGGAAAATAACTTCTCCGTGTGGGGTGTCGTTACCCACTGCATTCATAACTTGTCCCGAGCCATCGGGAAGACCCGCTGTTTCTAATGTACGCACTCGCTGACTGCAATAATTTCTTCGTCAGTTGCGAGCGCGTGTTTCGTCTTGACCTATGGGACAAGCCCGTCCTCGTCTTGTCGGGCAACGACGGTTGTGTCGTCAGCCGCTCCAACGAGGTCAAGGCACTGGGTATCAAGATGGGCGTGCCCCTCTACCAAATCCGCGACTTGGTGGAGAAACACCACATCGCTTGTTTCTCCTCCAATTTCTCCCTTTACGGCGACCTCTCCGCGCGTGTGATGTCCTTGCTCCGCAACCACACCACGCGCTTCGAGCAGTACTCCATAGACGAGGGCTTCATCACCCTCGACCATGTCGCCCCCGCCGAGCACAAGACCTACTGCGAAAATCTCGTCCGCGAGATATACCAAGGCACAGGCATACCCGTCTCGATGGGCATTGCGCCCTCCAAAACCCTTTGCAAGGTCGCCGGTAAGTACGCCAAGAAATACCCGGGTTACCGCGGTGCGTGTATGATAGACACGGACGAGAAACGCCTGAAAGCCCTTGCGGGTTTCGAGGTCGGTGATGTGTGGGGCGTAGGTCGTCAGACCGCGGCGAAACTCGCGGCGTTGGGTATCACCACCGCCTTGCAGTTCGCCGAGATGTCCGAAAGCCGTGTGCAGTCGCTCCTCCACAAGCCCGGACTGCTCACGTGGAGAGAACTCCACGGCATAGACTGCATAGATACCTCGGAACTGGTCTCCAAGCAGTCCATCACCACCTCCCGCACCTTTGCCAACCCCATCACCACGCTGCCGCTGATGGAGCAGCAACTCGCTAATTTCTGCGACGCTTGCGCCCGCAAACTGCGCGTGCAGCAATCCCTCTGCTCCCAACTCATTGTCTTCGCCCACACCTCCCGTTTCCGCACCGACATCGAGCAGTGTCAGATAGTGCAGACGGTCAATCTCTCCGTCCCCACATCCGACACACGCGAGTTGCTCTCCTATATGCTCAATGCGTTTCGTCCCATGTTCCGCGAGGGGGTGCAATTCAAGAAGGCGGGGGTCATCTTCTCACGTATCGTCCCCGAGGGATCCCGATTCATCGGGACTCTCTTCGATGAACGCGACCGCACACGCGATGCCGCCTTGCAGCGTACCATCGACAAGATACGCGACAAAGCAGGGCGCAACGCCATCCTGCTCGCTACCCAACTGCCTGTCTTATCCCGATCCATCGGGACCTCCAAGGAGCAAGCCGCGCAGGTCTATAAGTCCGACCACCAAAGCCCGCGCTACACCACAGACCTCTCGCAAATACTGACCATCCGCCTATAACCCCACATCGTGGGCTCGCGGGGGGAGCGGGATAGTTTACAAATTTTCAAATTGAACATTACCCGCTCCCCCTTTTTCGTGTCTTTTCCCAATCCCAATTAGTGCCGTATCTTTGCCACAAATTCGCAAAGATATGGCACTTTCCCTTTTTACCGACATCCCCGATACCTGCTACACCTCGCAGTTGCAGAAAATCGAAATCGAGACCGACGCTGAAACCGTCTCGCTAACCATCACCCACCAAGCCACATCATGGATATTTGGCAATGGTCAAACGCGGATTTTCCAATCCAAATACGCCGTTTACAACGGCTTCCTCACCATCTACGACCTCGGTTCGTTTCTCGAAACGTTCATGGCAGATATGAACGGCTTGCAGCGGTTCATCTTCCAATTCTCCACGGAGTCCGAAATCATCAACCGCACTATCTCCGTCATCTACTGCAAGCAGCAGCCCCTCATGCTCGCTGCCGACCTCGCCAACTCCAACTTCATCACCAACTACTTCACCCGCCTCGTCTATCGTGGAGCGCACGACCAACTTCCGTATTTCGCAGGCTTCGGCTCGCAGGGAGGTTACACTTCCTATTCCCTTCATTACACGGTGCTCTATCGTACCCCAAGCGGCACGACTGGCACATACGCTTTCGACCATTATGGTCGTGCCTCGTATGGTGTTTCTTACATCAACACCTCTCCCGAGAACGTCCGTCTCATGTGTAAAGAGTCCATCCCCGACGGCTCGGAACTCCTCGCTTATACCCTCCAAGAGGGCATCCGCACGGCGCGTTTCTTCGTTACCGAACAGACGGTAGTCCGTCAGTTCGTGTTTCGTAACGCCTACGGCTGTCTTGAGTACCTCTGCCTCCCCACCGCCCGCACGGAGAAGACCGAGACCAAGAGCAGCACAGCAGTTTGTGCCAATACCCTCACGCCATACGACATCACCCACACCCGCACTTTCGAGGAGCAAACGCCCGTCCTCCAGCGGGCAGAAGCCCGCCGTTTCGGCGAGTTCCTCACCTCCGCCTACACCGCCGTCCTGATAGACGAAACCGAATATCCCATCCTCATTACGGACTACGACCTCTCCCTCTCCGACACGGTCGGCGAGGGCAACACCATCAAGTTCTCTTGGCAGTTCGCTTCGCTGCACACGCCGTTCATCAGCGAAGACTACACCCGTATTTTCTCCCCCGAACACACCGAGCCGTTCACCTAATCCCCACTCGCTATGCCCTCTACCGCCCAACTCACCGCCGCCC
Source organism: Paludibacteraceae bacterium (assembly GCA_051870915.1). GTDB lineage: Bacteria > Bacteroidota > Bacteroidia > Bacteroidales > Paludibacteraceae > Colicola. Next base: position 6,965 of record JBJECI010000035.1, on the reverse strand, counting down.
AAGCGCAGGACGCTCGCCAAAAGTACATCCTTGCTTTCAACGCCACGATGTTACAGATTTGGAAAGAGCGTATCACCCTGCTGGAGGTCATCGATACCGGCTTGCTCCTGCGCTCGCCGCTCGCGCTCCCCGTCAAGGCAGACGGACGCTTCTTCGAGGTTACCCTCTCGCAAGCGTTCCTTGAATACGGACTATGGCAGGACTATGGCGTGGGGCGCGAGACCCCACGCGGCAACTCCGGCGACATCGGTCGCCGCAAAGTCCGCAAGCGAAGACCTTGGTTCTCCAAGAAATACTACGCTTCGGTGCTTAACCTCCGCGACTTCTTGGGAGAAAACATCGGGCAGGAGTTCCAAGGCGTGATAGCAGACACCTTTGAGAGAACAAACAAGATATACTAACCCACGCCACGCCCTTGTCTTTTCCGACATCCCCATTACCCGCTACCTTTGCACCAACAAATCGTAAATCCCCATATTACTATGGCATTAAACTTCACCTACCTCGAGACAGCCGAGGAAAAACTCACAGAGTTCGGTCAGATTGCCGAAGCCAACTCCATCCACCCGCAGACCATCGCCGACCTCCTCGGAGCATTGCTCCTCGAGGTTGATAGTAACTTCCGTTACCTCATACAAGAGGGTGATGGTGGCGACATCATGGTCTATGCAAACATCGGCACCAACCTCGCCGAACACCTCAACACCATCTACGACAAGTTGGCAATGTTCGACTCCGTCATTGAGAGCCTCAAGCAGTCCGGCGTACTGCCCGAGCGTGTAACGGTCATCGTACCGCTCAACCAAGGCTATTACGATGCCGACAACAAGGATATCCATTGGTATGCCGCCAACGGCAAGATTATTCTCCACCAATGGAAAGCCAACTCCACGACCAATGTGTCGTCGTCCTATGTGGCAGCACCGCGCCTTTACAAAGAGCACATCCTGCATTTCCAAGCCCTCAACGGCTACAAGTTGTTGGGTGCAACCATCAAGTACTCGGGTCAGTACAAAGGCGACAGCCTTATTGCCGGCACGGAACTGGACGAGACTGGTGCCAATGTCATTGACGATGAGGTGGCAGTGGCTCGCCGGTGGGGCACTGCCAACGATGGCGAGCACGTCCTTTCCGTCCGTTCCCTCGACGGGGTCAGCGACCTTTACTTGCAGAACGTCGCTGCCACGGTCGTACAACTCCGTATCACTTCCATCAGCGTCATCTATAAAAACATCGTATAACTATGAGCACCAAACAAACCCGTCAAAATCGCAAACTGACTATCCAGTTAATCCTCGCCGTCTCAATGGCTATCTTCGGCTGCCTGATGATTGTCGCCGCGTTCCTTGTCCCGCCCACGGGCGAGATACACCCGTCCGTCCTCACGGCGTTCGGAGAAATTCTCACGTTCGCCGGTGCAGTCCTCGGCATAGACTACAACTACAAATCCAAAGCCCAAAAGACCCAATCGGACGATGAGGAAGATTGATGAGATAATCGTGCATTGCACCGCCACGAAAGCGGGTCAGTCGTTCGATGTAGAGGATGTGCGCCGTTGGCACTTGCAGCGCAACTTCCGCGACATCGGTTATCATTTCCTTGTGTTGCTGGATGGAACGGTGCAACAAGGCAGACCTGTCGCCGAGGTCGGTGCGCACTGCGCGGGGCATAACACCCGCAGCATCGGTGTCTGCTATGTCGGCGGTCTTGCCGCAAGCGGCAGTCCGGCGGACACGCGAACACCTCAACAACGCCAAGCCCTGCGCAATCTGCTTACTGACCTCAAGCGGCAGTTTCCCAAAGCGGTCATACACGGACACCGAGACTTTGCCGACAAAGCCTGTCCGTGTTTCAACGCTACCAAAGAGTATCAAGACCTATGAAAACAAAGCCCCAACGGGGCGACATAACGTATCGTAGAAGAATTGCCCTCACAATGCAAGCCCCAACGGGGCGACATAACGCAGCGTAGGGGCTTGCCCCTACGGATGGTGCGCTCCTTAAAATCAAGCCCCAACGGGGCGACATAACTCAATAATCCGAAATGAGAAGAGTATTTGTTTTATGGTGTGTCTGTTTGTTGCTTTGCGCATGTCATACGCAAAAACACACCATCTCCACCACGCAAGAACAGACCCAAGCGACAGGCTCGCGTACCAGTATGCAAGCCCTTTTGTCGTTTGGCTCTATTCTCCAAACGCTTGACTTTTCTGCCGACAGCGTAACCATCCGCATGGAACATCCTCGCAATGATTATTGCGAGGATAGAGGAAGAACGGCGGCTGCCCCAAACTCGCAGCGCGAGTTTCCGTGCAGCAAGCCGATTCATCGGGGTCCCTGCAAGCAACGCGAAGTGGGGTGTCATTCGACGATGACCATTACCGCCCATCAACCGAGAGTAAGAACCGAGAAACAAAGTCGTAATCTTGTAGTTGCGCAACAGCAAGAGCAGGACACCGTAGCAATCCAAAATCAAGCCAATAGCCACGCCGATGTGTCTGCCGATACAGTCGGAGTGGCTACGCCTGCTTGTAGCACCACTGCCGCAATAATTATCGCCATTTTGCTAATGGCGATAATGGGCGGCGTGGGCTACTTCGCATTCAGAAAAACAATTTTCCGAAAATTGTTTTTCTGAGAGGAAGAGCAGCGATGGCTTTAACGGACGCAGTCCGTTCTGCGCCAATCGCTTGCTCTGACGAGTTGCGGTCATCGTCTTTTTGGCGATTTTGATAATTGCTACTTTCGTCCTATTGCTCTTCCTGAAAAAGTGGCATATCCTCTAAAAATCGCTTTGACTTTCCGCCCTGTATTTGCCAACCTGTCAGAACTATTGATATGTGTTGAGAACTGTGGAGAACTATTAAGAAGTGGGGAGAAAAATATGTGTTATTCCACCGCTATTCCTGCTAACCACATCCGTCCAAATACCATCCTGCAATAATGTTCCATTATTAAGATTATCTCTCAACACTAAACCCTCAACTCTCAACGAGAAATCACCAAGGAACTACCTAAGAACTACCAAGGAACTACCGACCAACTCCCCACCACACAAAATGTACAATTATTAAGATTTACCGGGGACGTCCCGACCGTGTCGCGGACGGTAAATTGTCCGGCTGCGCAGATGTCCCCGCCTGCTTAACACCCCGCAATGTCAATTGTCAAATAGTAAATTGTCAAATTGTTAAATAAGCCTATGCCTACATCCTACACGAAATCTCAACTTGCGCGTTATGCGGGTGTGTCCGTTTCGACTTTTCGCCGCTGGCTGCAAACGGACATTGCGTACCTGCGTTCGCAAGGGGTGTCGCCCAACGCCAAACTCTTTCCCCCGCAGGTAGTGCGCTACCTCGCCGACAAATATGCCATCGACCTGCCGAGGTAAGAAGACCCTCTAAATCTCCCTTAAAGGGAGAGTCTCCCCCGCAAAATCAAAAAAAATTTGCTTTTTTCAAAAAAAAGCATTACCTTTGCAAGCGAAAAAAGGTCGTGCAAACGATATTATAACTATATGTTTGATTATAATTGTCATAAAACAGATAAATTTTTAGTTGGCATCTATCGCACCGATAAGCAACATCTGCCGTGGATATTAGGAACTAACCCTGTCAGAAACGATATTATATATAACATACGTCTGACTGATACTCTTTTTGCGCAAAGGGAAGGGGGCGTTAGGCAGATACGGAGACCCGACTATGTATTGTTATACAACCCCGACCAATTAGAGAATGGGACACTCCTTTTTTCTTGTAAACAAGCCAAAGTCGTTACCGAGGACGAAATGCGAATGATGGCATATCCGCAACCTAACGGCTCTTATATCATTTATCAACTATCAAAAGAAATGGATGCTCCACAAATAGATATACGTTCAATCGCGCAAACAGCAAAAGCCATAAATCCCTCTCTTGTAGATGGCGAACCGTTGTTTGTTACCGGGGAGGTGCTTGCAAAGAACATACAGAACTTTACCCTTCCACCTTTGCCTTCTTCGCCCGAACCTAAATTCAAATTTATTGACCTCTTTGCCGGTATAGGGGGGATTCGATTGGGTTTTGAATCGGTTGGCGGAAAATGTGTATTCTCATCTGAATTTGATGAAGATGCCTGCACTACGTATCAAGCCAATTTTGGAGAACATCCTGCGGGTGATATTACTAAAATCAACGCCGAAGATATACCTGACTTTGATATCCTGTTAGCAGGTTTTCCATGTCAAGCCTTTTCTATTATTGGGAAAAAATTAGGCTTTGCCGATGAAACAAGGGGCACACTTTTTTTTGACATTGAACGTATTTTGAAAGCAAAGAAGCCAAAAGCATTCATGCTTGAAAACGTTAAAAATCTAACTGCGCATGATAATGGTAAAACGTTCAAAATCATACTCTCGCACCTTGAAGCATTAGGCTATACTGTTTATGCAAAAGTGCTTAATGCCTTGGATTATGGGGTATGTCAAAAAAGAGAAAGAATTATTATTGTAGGCTTCATAGACCCGATTATTTTTTCATTTCCTGAACCTCAGGCAGAGAAGCAATCGCTATCCGATATATTGGAAAAGAATGTACCGCAAAAGTATTACGTGCGGGAGAATATAAGAAATAGCAGGTTGGCAAGACTAAAAGATCCCACTTACCCTAAACCGTATATTTCTCATGAAAATATGGCGGGGTCTATCACACCGCACCCTTATTCATCGGCACTCCGTGCAGGTGCTTCCGCTAATTATATCCTCATCAACGACGAAAGAAGACCTACCGAGAGGGAAATGCTTAGAATACAGGGTTTTCCTGATTCTTACAAATTTGTTCTTCCTTATGGTAAAGTGAAAAAACAATGCGGCAACTCAGTTGCTGTGCCTGTCATAAAGGCAGTTGCACGAAGTATGATGCAGGCAATGAAAAATTATTATCAAAATAACTAATATTGATATGCAAACAAAAAATCTCTCTCGGGTAGAAGCAAAAAAAGCATTAGATAATGTGATTGCGAAATCAAGAGCACATCTCTATAAACCTATACAAATTGCCGAAATCCTTTATCACCATCGTACTGATGATAAAAAATGGGATTTATATGATTTAGAATCATACAGAAATACCAGCAAGAAATGGAGAGATGATATTTCTATATCACTTTTGGGAAGAGTTTGCACCAGTAGTGCAAAGTTCCAAGATAATCTATTTGAGGCAAATGCTATACCGCCCACCGTGTTAGCCATCTTAGGGGAAGAAAATAAGCGAACCAATGGAGCGGTAGAAGCGTATATCTACAACAAATTCACCGAGAGACACAACCAGTTGGCGCAAGCACTTGCTATCTGCCAAAATGCCACACCTGACACATTTTATGTCAAGAACTTTATTGACTCTTTTTGGAATGAAAAAGGCTTGAAAAGAAGTATTGATAAGGTTTATGAAATCATTGTTTATGCACTATTCTCTACCTTGGTTGAAGCGATGAATGTGCAAGTATCTGTATCTGTAAACGAAGATGCACTGCCTATTCTAAAAGAATTTGAGGACTTTTCTAAAAAAGTGATGTGCATAGATACAAGTACACCTATTCAAACAAATAATGCCATGGTCTATCGTGTAGGGGTTACCAACGCGGCTGACAGAGGATTGGATATGTATGCCAACTGGGGACCTGCTATACAAATTAAGCATCTCACATTAGACCCCGATTTAGCAGAAAACATAGTCAATAGTGTATCAAGCGACCGACTGGTTATCGTTTGCAAAGATGTGGAGAAAAAAGTAATAACTTCTTTGCTTACACAAATAGGGTGGCATACAAAGATTCAAAGTATCATCACCGAAGAAAATCTTGTAGATTGGTACGAAAAAGCATTAAGAGGGAGTTTTGCGAATCTCCTCGCTCAAAAACTATTAGATGCACTAACGGAAGAAATTTCTTTGGAGTTTCCGTCTGTTATACAAATCCCCGACACGCTACAAGATAGACACTACGAAAAAGTAAATAGCACTTTTTGGAAATAAAGATTCCAAGAATTTATTGTTTTCCCCAATCATAAGCCCACCAAGCCGCGCCGTTAGGTGCGGCTTGGTGTTTGTTTATCCTACCAAACCGCGTTAAAATTCTACCAAACCGCGTTAAATAAAACCAAATCGCGTCCAATCCTACCAAATCCGCTCACCGTTCCCGCCATTCTCCGTACCTTTGCACCGTCTTTCGGACAGATAGGATAATGAGCCTGCGGAGCGTCTATCGCCTTACCCTCAGTTTCAACGGCTCAAAAAGGGATAAGTCCGAAAGACTATGCGCATACCCACTGGGGACGCGGGTGGTACATGCCGACCTGTCGGTGCGTCTCGCCCGCGACAATGGAGGTGCGGTCTCCATGCCGCACCAAATTGTCCCCCCCCGCAACAAAAAATTAATGAATAATTAACGATAATTACACGTTAAAAGTTCTAACACATCAATTACACGTTACCCCCGCCATGTTAATTGTCAAATAGTAAATTGTCAAATTGTCAAATCAACCCATGTCTAAAATCAAACTTGAAGCACCTTTTCAGCAGTTCCGCGGGAAGGTCTGCAAACACTCGCAAATCATCTTCAAGGAGATGTACGGCACCAAGTTCACCTCCCAAATCTGCAACCCCTACACGGGCGCACCCTCCGCAGCACAAGCCGCGCAGCAGAGCAAGATGACCGCCGCCGTGGCGAAGATTGCAGCACTCACCGAGCAGGAACTCCAAACCGCCAAGGACGCTTTCACCAAGCAGTCCAAGTACAAAACCCTCCGAGGCTACCTCCTCGCACAAGAACTCAAAAAGTCCTAACCCTACCGGGGACGTCCCGACCCGTCGGGACGGACGGTTTGGAACAAACCGCCAACACCCCGCAACGCTGTCCGAGTGCGCGGGCTGTCCTCCCCCGCCTCCCTCTTAGAGGGGGGAGGGGGTAAGGGGGCGGGAGGAGGACAC
>JBJECI010000034.1:0-3189 GCA_051870915.1 Paludibacteraceae bacterium | reverse complement strand
TCTTTAGAATGAACATGATTTTCTCTTAATCAACACAGGTTTTTACTGGTGAGCCTCTACATCGCCATCGACTCCTTCGGCACTGCCTGCAACGTAACGGGCGACGGCGCTATCGCCTTAATTATTGACAAAATACAAACTAAGACCGCGCTCCGCGCTGCAAGACCGTCTATCGACTGAAAGACCGCTGACGCTGCAAGACTGCGCTCCACGCTGAACGACTGACATACAATCGGACAGCCGAAGGCGGTCAGACAACGAAGTGTTCCCGATAAATCGGGATGCAAGCATCGGACAGTGAAACGGTCAGACAGCGAAGCGGTCAAAATATAATCAACTAACAAACTAAAATCAATTATGAAGAAACTATGTTTCATTGCGGCTACTTTGGTAGCCATGTTGCTGGGAATGTCCGGCTGTACTACATCCGAGACGACTGATGTGGTTGTTTATTACTTGGTAAGTTTTAGGGCATCAGGGGGCACGCTTACGCCGGAAACAGAGGGCTTGAACAGCACCGAGTTGAGCGACGTCTTCAAGACCCATTTGCTGACGCTGGGCGAGAAGTTGGGGGATAATAGTGTGGTTATCCGCCGCCAAAGCAACGAGAAGAATGTGAAGCAAGCCATTCTCCAAGCCACTCAAGATGCCGACGCGGAGTTGAAGGCGAAGTACGGCGACCCTGTAACCGTGCAACAGAAGTACTCCCACCTGAGTATCACCGTCTATTACGGCTTTGGCGACAACCCCGATGTAACCGTAGCAACCTACACCTACAAGGAATAACCGCCTAATAGCGACCGCTGACGCTGTCCGACAGCGCTTTGTTAATGCCTTTTTCTCCATGAAAGCCCATTAAAATCCCATACCCTTTTAATGGCTATTTAATGGCTTATAATGGAGGATGGAAAGAAGAAAAGATAATGGCTTTTAATGGAGAAAAGAGCATTAACGACCGATTAACGGCAATTAACGGAGACCCCCAAAATCAACCATGAACATCCACGAAGAATCCCAACGCTGCTTGTTGTGCGAGAACGCGCCTTGCAGCCAAGCGTGCGCCCACGGCGACCCCGCGCGGGCGGTGCGCGCCATCCGTTTTGATAACTTCCACGCGGCAGGGCAGTGGCTGCTGCCGTGCACCGACCGCGACCTCCAAGCCGCCGAGCAAGCGTGTATCCACTACGACCGCCCCATCCGCCTGCGCGAACTCCGCGATGCCTACAAGCAAGAACGCAAACAACTGGCAATCAAGGAGGTGCGGTCTATAGGCCGCACCATAGCCACGGATAATCCGCAAGGGGACTCAGAGGGGGTCCAAATCCCCTCCCTCGCCATCGACTTCTGCGGTATCCCCTGTGAGAACCCCTTCTTCCTCGCCTCGTCCGCCATCTGCACCAACTATGAGATGGTCGCCCGCGCCTTCGACGCCGGCTGGGCTGGGGTCTTCTACAAGACCATCAGCCTACAAGACATCCGCGAGGTCTCGCCCCGCTTCGACGCCATGCACACCAACGCCGCCAAGGGCGATTTCTACACCCTGCGCAACATGGAGCAACTCAGCGAGAACCCCGCCGAGGTGGACTTCGACATCCTCGCCCGACTCAAGCAGAACTACCCCTCGAAGGTCATCGTCGCCAGTATCATGGGGCAGACCGAGGAGGAGTGGATTACCCTCGCGAAGATGGCGGAGAAGGCGGGAGCCGACGCGGTGGAACTCAATTTCTCTTGCCCGCAGATGCGCCTCGCGGGTATGGGCAGCGACGTGGGGCAGAACGCCGAACTGGTTACGTTCTACACCGCCTACGTCAAGCGCAACATCTCCATCCCCGTCATACCCAAGATGACGCCCAACATCACCCATATCACCGAACCCGCGATGGGAGCCTTCTTCGCCGGCGCAGACGCTATCTCGGCTATCAACACCATCAAGTCCGTAACCATGAGTCCCCGCGCGGAGGTCGCCGACCGCCGCACCATCTCGGGCTTGTCCGGACGCGCCGTCAAGCCCATCGCCCTGCGCTTCATCGTCGAGATGGCGAAGAACCCCCTGATGAAGAACATCCAGTTCAGCGGTATCGGAGGCATAGAGACGTGGCGCGACGCGCTGGAATTCATACAGTTAGGCTGCCGCAACGTGCAGGTGTGCACCGCCGTCATGCAGTACGGCTACCGTATCATCGATGACCTTACCTTAGGCTTACAATTATATATGTCCGCCCGCGGGCTCACGCGCGTGGAGCAACTCGTTGGAGAGGAACTGCCCTCGTTCGTTACCCCCACAGACCTCGACCGCGAGACGATGGTCTTCCCCAAGATTGACCGCACGCGCTGCGTCGGCTGCGGGCGTTGCTTCATCTCTTGCGCCGACGGCGGACACCAAGCCATCACCTTCGATGCCGACCGCCGTCCCCATATCGTGGGTATCAAGTGTGTGGGCTGCCACCTCTGCCGCCTCGTCTGCCCCACGGGCGCCATCGGAGCGGCGCAACGCATGCCCAAGCACCAACTCCCCCGCACCTCCAACCCGACCTAATGCCGCCCGGGTGCGCAGGCGTCCCCGCCTGCTAAAAGATGAACTATCGGGTACGCCCCGACCTGTCGCGAGTTAAAAATGTAACCTCGGTCATATAATGCCGACCACAAGCCGTTGATAAGCCGACGATTACGGCAACGACACGGCAACGAGAGCCGAGAATAAGCCAAGACAAAGCGGAGGACAACGAAAGTTCTCGCTATATAAAACTAACTTATTAATAACAAAAAAACAAATGAAAAAGATTCAGTTAGCACTTATGTGCGCAGTAGTGGCAATGCTTTTTGCCTGCAAACCCAATGGTGTCAGCGTGAAGGACATGGACGCTACCAAGTTAGACAACACCACCGCCAAATGTTGGGGATATACGCTCATCTATTCCGATGGGAAAACCACTGACGGCTATATGTGGGGCACGGAGCAGCATGTGGTAAAGTACTTGCAAATCATCATCAAGAGCGCATCATCGACCATCGCCAACGAGCCTCAGGACATCACCTATTGGGCAGACGGCACCAAGGACGAACAATCCTGCATGAACAAAAACTTGCAATAACCTTAGGGGTGCGGTCTGAAGATCGCACCCCCTCCTAATTCTTAATTGTCATATATCAAGACATCGTTGACACTTTTTGGTTTCCTTAGAAACGAAA
>JBJECI010000033.1:0-16633 GCA_051870915.1 Paludibacteraceae bacterium | reverse complement strand
GGTACTACTTTTTTTTCGCTTTTGCAAGGTTGTCTGATTTTTCGGGAGGATTATATATAATCCCGACCTATCGGGATGCAAGCATCAGCTCCACTTTAATTATTGTCCGCGATGGCAGAATGTATGATGCAAGAAATTGCCTCCCCCTCCCGACCAAATTTGCACAATCCAAAAAAATGTAGTACCTTTGCGCTCCAATTATCACTCGTAAATCGTCCTTCGTAAATCGTAAATCATGTTGTCTTCTCTCAATCCCGTTCAGCGTGAGGCGGTGGAATACATCGCCGGTCCCGAGTTGGTCATTGCCGGCGCGGGCTCGGGCAAGACGCGCGTGCTGACCCACAAAGTGGCGTACCTCATGCAACAAGGTCTGCACGCGGGGAATATCCTTGCCCTCACGTTCACCAACAAAGCCGCCCGCGAGATGAAGGAGCGTATCGTCCGCCTGCTGCCCGACGGCGACGCGCGTTACCTTTGGATGGGCACTTTCCACAGCATAGCCGCCCGTATCCTCCGCACCGAAGCCGAAGCGCTCGGCTACACCCGCGACTTCACCATCTACGACACCTCCGACTCCAAAGCCCTCGTCAAGCGTATCCTCAAAGAGCGCGAACTGGATGAGAAAATCTATAAGTTAGGCAACGTGCTGGCGAAGATTTCCGCCGCCAAGAACGCACTCATCACCCCCGAAGAATACGGCAAGCGCACGGATATCTACCGCCAGGACCGCGAGCAACGCATGTATGAGATGCCCGCCGTCTATCACTACTACGAGCAGCACCTCCGCGCCGCCAACGCGATGGATTTCGACGACCTCTTGGTGAACCTCTGCCGCCTGCTGCAGCAAAACGAGGCAGTGCGAACGAAGTACCAAGACGCTTTCCAATATGTCTTGGTGGACGAGTACCAAGACACCAACTACGTGCAATACCTCCTTGTGAAACTCCTCGCTGAGCCGACGAACATGGTGTGCGTGGTGGGCGATGACGCACAATCTATCTACTCGTTCCGAGGCGCGGACATACGCAATATCTTGCAGTTTCAGCACACCTATCCCAATGCGCGGCTCTTCAAACTGGAGCGTAACTACCGCTCCACGCAGACCATCGTGCAAGCGGCGAACTCCCTCATCAAGCACAACGAGCACCAAATCTACAAGGAGGTCTATTCCGAGAAAGAGAAGGGCAGTGCCATTGACCTCAGCCGCTTCACGACTGACCGCGAGGAAGGCGATGGCATCGCACGGATGATTCAGCAGGAGGACATCGCCCTGCGGCGCTATTCGCCCGAAGACATCGCCATCCTCTACCGCACTAACGCCCAGTCGCGCGTCTTTGAGAACGCCCTGCGGCAACTCAATATCCCCTATCGTATCTATGGCGGCACCTCTTTCTACCAGCGCAAAGAGGTGAAAGACACCATCGGTTACTTCCGCCTTGCCGTCAACCAAGCCGACGATGCCGCGCTGCAGCGTGTCATCAACCTCCCCGCCCGCGGGATAGGCGAGACCACGGTCAAGAAAATTGCAGATTCCTCCCTATTGAACGGGGTTTCTATGTACGATGTATGTGCTGAACCTGCCCGCTACGGGCTGCCTGTGAGTGCCGCAACTGCCAAGAAACTGACGCTGTTTGCCGCCATGATACAGCGCTTCAGCGAGCGCACGGAGCAACTGGATGCCTACGAGTTCGCCGACATGGTCATGCGCGAGTCGGGACTTGCTACCGCGGCGGCGATGGATAAGACTGCCGAGGGCATTGACCGTGCGGAGAACATGGAGGAGTTGCTGGGCAGTATCCACGAGTTTGTGGAGACCTACGGCGACGGCGCTTTCGCCGTCCAAGAGGCAGAAACGGCACAAGAAATCCCGATGAAACCGAGAATCATGGACTTTTTGGCAGAGGTGTCGCTGCTGACTGACCAAGACGAGAAACTCGATGACCACACGCCGCGCGTAACGCTTATGACCGTACATGCTGCCAAGGGGTTGGAGTTCCCCGTGGTGTATATCGTGGGTATGGAGGAGAACCTCTTCCCCTCGCAGATGAGTGTGCGGCCGCAAGATATAGAGGAAGAACGCCGACTGCTCTATGTGGCTATCACGCGCGCCATGGAGGTATGCCACCTTTCATTCGCCCAGCAACGCTTCCGCAACGGCAAGACGGAGTTCAGTTCCCCCTCGCGTTTCCTCGGTGAAATCGACAGAAACTGCATCCATATCAACGCCCCGCGGACTACCGGCTATGGTTACGCCAATATGTATGGGATACCTCGAACCGAACCGACTCCGCCGCAGTTCTCGCATGCTTCATCTGCACCCTCTTCACCCGTGCCTTCTTCGTCCGTTGCTTCTCCCCGCCGCCAAGTAAGTGCAGCCAAGTCGGAAGCACTCTCGCAGTATAAGGAGGGCGACCGCGTGAGCCATCGCACTTTCGGCAGCGGTACGGTCGTCCGTGCCTACAACGACCCCGACAGCGGCAACGACAAGATAGAAATCCTTTTTGACCAACACGGCAGCAAGACCCTCCTTCTGACCTACGCCAAGTTAGTCAGAATGACATAATTCTGCTCCATACAAGCCGTAGTACTATTCCCCAAAAGGACTATCTAACAAGTCCATCATGCGCCGAAGGGAACAAAGTCAACCTCGGTAGAAAGTTCGTTTTTGACTCGGTATAGTCTCGTCCAGATACCGATCAGAAACCGATCAGAAACCGATCAGAAACCGATTAAGACTGCCGGAGAGCAAGAGGGTAAGAAATGGAAGGTAAATCAAGATTACCAATTACATATGGACACTACGTTAAATTAACAAAGAGACTGCCTAACTCCACTTGTTAGACAGTCTCTTTATTGCATGACGATATAGTGCAAAATTATGCTAAAATAACACCCGTTTTCCCTACTTTTGTTTACCGAAAGTCTTGGCGCTAAAAAGATAATAGTCGTCAGTAACCGAGTTGTCCGCATCGTGCACATTGATGAGGATGATAACACCAAAAGCATCGTCTTGCTGACCAAGCAAGATAATATCCCCCTCCTGCAAGTTGCTGACCGAGGAAGATTTTATACTGCTTTGCCAAGTCCGTTGGATGGTCGTGGCAGTAGCGTTCCCATAGTCGAAATTACCCCCCTTGGCAAATAGCACTCCATTGTCCGACATCCAAACCCGCGAGAGTTGCGTACTTGTAGAGTCCGGATTAGGCATGTCGTACATGGAAAGGGAGTCATTTGATTCTTCAGGGTAACGAGTACTCAAAGTGTTGAAACTAAATACACTTTTTCCTTTCGAGGCGACAGAATAGAGCTTGACGAAGGCCGTTTCTGTTATGTGTTCCAACACATTAGGCACAGCGTAGAAACGCACATCGTATCCCATTGTCTCACCGGTGATGTCGGTAACTTGTGCGGAGAGTTTTACGAGTGTTGTATCCGTATAGAGAGGAATAGAGTAACTCAGTTCTTCTTTGATTCTCCGCAACGGTGTTGTGTAAATAGTGTCTAACACGGTGCGTACGCCGAATTGCAAATCGGAACTTTTGATGGTCAATCGTTTGAGTTCGGTGTCTTTACTCTCCGTGTACAAGTTAAGGAAGACATTGGTGTGAGCTGCAGCATAGTATATTCCTTCTCGTTGCTCAAAGCCGAATCCGGGGGTTATGCTGACCACCAACGGCGACTGCCGGTCGCAAGCAACCGGCAGCACACACATCAGTAGCAAAATAAATTTAGCCAATATGCTCTTTATGGTACTCATTTGATTTTATATGCCTTGACAACGATAGTCTCTTTAATGATTTTTCCTCCGCCTTGCATATATTGTACCTCTTTAGTATGGAAAGTAGGCATTACATAATCGGCTCCCGGAAATTCTTCGTGTACTTTATAGAGCGCTTTTTCCATCTTTCCTACGTAGCTTCCGTGTTTTGCAGAGAGGCTGGTGGTAGAATAGTTCCTCGGGTTGTATGGTTGCCCGTTGATGGTATAAATCTTTGTGATTATACCATATTGCTTGTATTCCATTTCTACGGTGGTGGTACCTAACAATTGCAAGTCGCTCATATTCACCTCCAGACGTATCTGGTCAGGCTTGATGATGTAATTGCTTTGGTTCTTCTGACTCACGCAAGAAGTTGCACCGATGGTCAAGAGAGCAAGCAAGATTATATATAAACATTTTTTCATAACTTGTGTAAGTTTTTTAGGTTGGGTTACACTTGTTTGTTTCTACCGAAATCAATGGAAGTAGTAGGAGAACGTAAGGGCAGCGTCTGCTCCCCATTGTGCAGTAGTGTTGGCTGTACCTTCGCGCATGGTTTGCTTATAGCCTTCGTTTTGTACGGTTGTGCGGGGTACGCTTTCTGCAATAACCAATCCGGAATATCCACCTTCTACGCCGATAGCAAACGGAAGATCAGCAATAAAAAATTGTAGGCCGAGGAATAGTCCACCGCCGATTACGAAAGCCCCCTGACGCGTAACTGCTTTGTTAGTAGAAGAACCAGCAACGAGTGATCCGCGAGTTACACTGGAGTTAAAACCAATGGGCAATTGTGCACCCACATAGACATCCAGGATATTTGCAGGACTGAAGTGGTATGCTACGCCGGGGAGCAAACGGGTGTAATCGCTTCCTTCAAAAGTTTTTTGTACCATTGTGGATTCTTCGGAACCGGAGATGCTCTTAGTCGATTTAGTACGAGCGGCAAATTGGAAACCCATACGAAACTCCCAATTGTCAGTGCAGTAATACTTCAAGTTTACCAACGGCAAGCCATATGCTCCTTCCGCGCCTTTTGTTTGACAATAGTTCACCAAGTCCATGATTTGGCTGACACTTCCACCGATATACACACCCCAATCACCTTTTTGTGGACGGTTGCCTGTGCGGGGAATAACCGATGAGTGAGGTTCACCCGTACTAATTTGAGCCATTGCTGCAACGGATGTTGCAAAGCACAAACACAAGAGAAATACTTTTTTCATGTTGTTTTTTGGTTTTTATGCGACATACTAACATGCCACAGGTTAATAAAATAGATTGATATTGAATAAAATAAATATTTGATAAAACAAATATCTTGCAATCAAATGAATTTATAATTACGTTATTGTTTCTCAACAACCACCATGGTTCCTTTATTTCGCTTGTGGCATAAGTAAATCGTATTTCCCACCAAATCGCCGCAAAGATACAATTATTTTTTGAAATCTGCAAATATTTTTCACTTTTTCTAATCAAACAGCATAAAATATACAATTTTGTTGTGTTTTTATGGCTGTTGTAAAATTTTTATTGTACAGACTTCTTTTTTGCTCGTTTTATTTTTTTTGAATGAACGACTAAAGACACTTTTTTATATTTTATATCTATATTACATCAATCATGCTTATAAAAGCAAAAATCAGTTGATATTCTCAATTTATTTGCATATATGGAATAATTTTTGTACCTTTGCAAGCGAAAACTTATTTAATTATGAATTATGAATTGTGAGCGCCCATGCTCTGAATAGTTGGCATACAATGCTCACACAACAAATAAACCTAACAGATATGGCAGAGATTAGTACAGAGAAATTGGTGGATACGATTATTGAGGGTATCCAAAATCGCAAGGGTGAACGCATCGTAACGATAGACTTGCGGAAGATTAAAGAGGCTCCGGCGGAGTACATGGTGATAGCGGAAGGCAACAGCAACACGCAGGTGGCAGCCATCGCCGACGAGGTGGACGACCATGTGCGCACCGAGACGCATGTGCATCCGTTGAGCGTGGCAGGACGGGAGAACGCAGAGTGGGTGGCAATGGATTATGGCACGGTTTTTGTCCATATCATGCAGCGTGAACCCCGCGCGTACTACGACATTGAGCACCTGTGGGAAGACGGAGTGGTGAAAGAACTATAAATTATGAATTTTGAATTATGAATTATGAGTGCCCATGCTCTGAATGTTGTAAGCAATGCGCTCATAATTCATAATTCATAATTCAAAATTAAAATAATCATGAGTGAACAAAATCCTAATCCTTCTAACAACAATTTCCCGAACATGAAACCGAACAACCAAAAGCCCGGCCGCTGGCGTTGGGTGAGTTGGTTGTTGTATAGTGTAGCCTTCTTTCTGCTGGCGATGTGGATGTTCGGCGGCGATGCCGGCAGTACTGCCAGCAAAGAGTTGAGTTACACGAAGTTTGTAGCGTATATCGAGAACGACGCCGTGAAAGACATCACGGTGTATGACGACAACCGCGCGAAAGCATTGGTCAAACCCCAAAGTTACGTGCTCGTGTTCGGCGACCAAGGCAAGGGCGAGCAGGCGAAAGGCGAAGTGGCTTCGCAGATTCCATCGGTGGAGGAGTTCTCGAAATACCTTGACGGCGTGAACAGTGCGCGCAAGGCAGCAGGCAAAGTGGCGATAGACGTGCGCTACGAGAAATCGAAAGACTACTGGTATCTGATATTAGTGAACATACTGCCCTTTGCGCTGATGATACTCTTCTTCGTGTGGATTAGCCGCGGCATGGGTGCAGCGGCAGGGGGCGCAGGCGGTATCTTCGGCGTGGGCAAGGCGAAAGCGCAGGTGTATGACAAAGAGAAGAAAGACAAAGTAACCTTCAAGGACGTGGCGGGTCTGTACGGCGCGAAGCAGGAAGTGCAGGAGATAGTGGCATTCCTGAAGAACCCGAAGAAATACACGGACTTGGGCGGTAAGATACCCAAGGGTGCGCTGCTGGTAGGTCCTCCGGGGACGGGTAAGACGCTACTGGCAAAAGCCGTGGCAGGAGAAGCAGATGTGCCTTTCTTCTCGATGTCGGGTAGCGACTTCGTGGAGATGTTCGTGGGCGTGGGTGCGAGTCGTGTGCGCGACCTATTCCGCCAAGCGAAAGAGAAAGCGCCGTCTATCATCTTCATCGATGAGATAGACGCGATAGGTCGTGCGCGCGGAAAGAACGCGATGATGAGCGGCGGCAACGACGAGCGCGAGTCCACGCTGAACCAGTTGCTGACGGAGATGGACGGCTTCGGGACTAACTCGGGCGTGATTATCCTTGCGGCGACGAACCGCGCGGACGTGCTGGATGCGGCGCTGCTGCGTGCAGGTCGCTTCGATAGGCAGATACACGTGGAGTTGCCGGACTTGCAGGAGCGCAAAGAGATATTCGGTGTGCACCTGCGTCCGCTGAAGTTGGACGAGACGCTGGATGTGGATTTCCTCGCCAAGCAGACGCCGGGTTTCTCGGGTGCGGACATCGCCAATGTGTGCAACGAGGCTGCCCTCATCGCGGCGCGCAACGAGCATAAGGTGGTGGGTAAGCAGGACTTCATGGATGCTGTGGACCGTATCATCGGCGGCTTGGAGCGCAAGACTAAGATTATGACGGCGGAGGAAAAGAAGTCGATAGCCTACCACGAGGCGGGGCATGCAACGATATCGTGGATGTTGCGATGGGCAAACCCGTTAGTGAAGGTAACGATAGTGCCTCGCGGGCAGGCATTGGGCGCGGCATGGTACTTGCCGGAGGAGCGACAACTGACCAACAAAGAGCATATCTTGGATGAGTTATGTTCGCTTTTGGGCGGTCGCGCTGCAGAGCAGTTGTTCCTCGGGCAGACCTCCACGGGTGCGCTGAACGACCTTGAACGTGCGACAAAGCAGTCGTATGCGATGGTGGCGTACTACGGTATGTCGGAGAAGTTGAAAGACGTGAGTTTCTACGACTCCACAGGGCGGTACGACTATGGCTTCACGAAGCCGTATTCGGAGACGACGGCGGAGGTGATAGACCAAGAGACGCAGGCGATTATCGCAGAGCAGATGGCGCGCGCAAAGCAGATACTGGAAGAGCACGCGGAGGGGCACCACGCGCTGGCAGACTTGCTGATAGAGAAAGAGGTGATTACCTCGGAGGACGTGGAGCGCATCTTGGGTCCTCGTCCGTGGAAGAGCCGCGGGGATGAGATACTCAACGAAAGCCCCGAGGATTCCACGCAAAACGAACAAGAAAACATATAATTATCGTGTAATTAACGTGTAGCGACTTTTAACGTGTAATTAACGTGTAATTATTCATATAATTGCGTTGCAAACGGAATGAAAAAATTAATGGTTAATTACACGATAATTACACGTTAAAGGAAAACAAAAATTACATGTTCAACACACGCGTAGTGAGATTATGAAACGGTTCTCATTGATTTTCTGCCTGTTGGCAGTGGCGTTGCTCGGGTATGGGCAAGCGAAGTATGTGTTCTATTTTATCGGTGACGGCATGGGCACGAATCAGGTGCTTGGCACGGAGATGTACTTGTCGGAGTTGAAAGGCGAGATTGGCAGGCATCCGCTTTGTATGACGCAGTTCCCCTACTCGGGTCAGGCTGCGACCTTCTCTGCGAGCAACGGCATCACCGACTCGTCGGCGGCAGGCACCTGCCTCGCGAGCGGCAAGAAGACCAACAACGGCGTGCTGGGGCAAGATGCAGAGGGGAAGGACGTCAGGACGGTGGCAGAGATATTGAAAGCACAAGGATGGGGCGTGGGTATCATGACCTCGGTGGCGATTGACCATGCCACCCCGGGTGCGTTCTACGCCCATGTGGCGAGCCGCGAGATGTACTACGAGATAGGCAAGCAGTTGGCGTTCTCGGACTTCGATTTCTTCGGCGGGGCTGCGTTTCATCAACCGAACCCGAAAGAGGGAGTCGGTCACGGCGAGAACCTCTACGACCTTTGTGAAAAGCAGGGTTATACTTTGGCGCACGGCTTTGAGGAGGCACAGCAACGGATGGATGCCAAGAAGATGATACTGATGCAGACCACGGACGGCATAGACCGCAACCAACCATCGTACAACATCCCCTATGCCATCGACCGCAAGGCGGATGACCTCACGCTGGAGCAGATAGTGCGCACAGCGATACCCTTCCTCAACAAGAGATATGAGCGTTTCTTCATGATGGTGGAGGGCGGCATGATAGACTATGCCAGCCACGGCAACGATGCTGCGACTGCCTTCGGCGAGGTGATAGCGATGGATGAGGCGTTGCGCGAAGCCTATAAGTTCTACCTCGCGCACCCCGATGAGACGCTGATAGTGGTTACCGCCGACCATGAGACGGGCGGCTTGGCATTAGGCAACAGCGACTACACGCTGAACCTACAACTGCTGCAACACCAGCACTGCTCGGCGTGGGTACTCTCGGACAAGGTCTCTACGCTGTTCAAAGGTCAGAAACCTAAGTGGGGAGCAGTGAAGCAGGTGCTCACGGAGAGCCTCGGGCTGTATGACAAAGTGGAGGTAACGGCGGAAGAAGACGCCGCGCTGCAAGAGGCTTACAAGAAAGCCGTGTCGCACAAAGGCAGCGACATGAAGACGATGTACAAGGACATCAACGAGATAGGCGCGCTGGGGGTGAAGATGCTCAACGACAAGAGCAAGATAGGCTGGACGACCACGGCGCATAGTGCGCATGCAGTTCCTATCTTCGCCATCGGAGTAGGCGCAGACCGCTTCTCCGGCTGGCACGACAACAGCGACATCGCGAAGTTGATACTGCGAGCCACGGGCACGAGATGATAGAAGGATAAAGGACACAAGATAAAAGACTTATTAGTCTCGACTATGAGAGGCTAATAAGTCTTTTTTGTCTCTTGTTGCTTATCGAGTTTGTCTTCCCTGCGCGTCGTACACTTTCTCTCCGCGTTGGATGAAGAGATGCCCGTCCAGCAGAAGCTTGCGAAGGCGTTCTCCCGCCGCGTTGGTCTCTGTGCAACCGGTGGTTACATTGCTTGAGGCGTGTATCTCCAGCGAGAAACGTTGTGTATAGGTTCCGGCGGTGAGTGCCACCTCGTAGGGCGATAGCAGCAGGTTGTGGCTGTAGCCGGTCTCCGCATCGGCGATGCGCACATCCATGCCCTCCATCTCCTCGGGCAAGGCGAAGGTGTAGGCCCCGTCTCGGTCAACGATGACACCCAGCGGCACATAAACGGTCTGCTCGCTGTAGGGCAGGATGTTCGCCGCCGCCTCTATCTGCTCGCTGCCTATCAGCAAGTAGAGGTTGCTGCCGCTGTTCTGTATCTTCGTCAGGTCGTTGTTGAGGTCAAACCCGTTGGTGATGCCTTCTGCCTCCGACAGTTGCACAAAGGTATGGTCGAGTGCTTCCTCACCACGAAGTAAGTCCAAACGGATGGTTTGTTCAACGGTGGCAGCAGGGGCACGCAAAGGCTTTTGGGATGGCGTCATCGTCTTGTCTTTCCAGTTGATAGTACCCGCAAACTGCACCATGTAAGCTTTCATGCTGCGGAAAGTGGTATCCTTTGCCTCTACGATGTTGTAGTTATCGCTTTCCGGAATATAGTCGTACAAGTACCGTACACTTATTCCGTCTATCTCTTTCGCCCCGGGCAAGTTCATATCATTCACGTTTGCCCAAGTCGGTACGCCTATTAGGTTCCAGTTGGAGTCGTAGATATAGCGGTGGTCGCGCTGAATGGTGCAGGTGTGCTCGGGTACGGTTACGGTCTCTATCTCACCGCTGATGGTCAGCGAGTCGGTGTTCGCAGAGGGGAAGTAGATTTTGATGTCGGTGTTCCCGTTCTCAAAGAAACGGCTAATGTTATTGATATTCACATGCAGCAGATAGCCCACGCCTTTCTTCAGCGTTACACCTTCCGTGCTCCGATACATCTTCCAGAACGAGGGGGAGTCTATCCAGCACCCCTCTGCCGCGCGACTTGCGCCATCGTAGTACTTCACCACATAGTCTGTCCCGTAGGTCAGCACGCTGAACACCTCCGACAGGTGAACGTCATACGGGAAGGAAATCCAGTAGAACTTCTTGGCATTGTCCGATACTTCGACGCTCTCGAAGTGGGTCTTGGGGAGGCTGATGACGCCATACGCTTGGCTCACTTTGATGATACTCGCTTTCTCATCTTTGAAAGTGATTTGCTGTGCGTCCTCATGTGCCTCTCGTATCAGTATCAGGTCCGATTGCAGGGACAGTTCGCCCTCAATGATATTGTTTGCTTCCGGCAGCCATGCGCATATCAGGTGGTTGGACTTGAAGTCGTAGATTACGCGCACTTTCAGGGTTTTCCCGTTTGTGCCGCCTATCAGTTGTATGGTGTTCGCATCCGAATAATCGCCTTCCGCCCCCTTGAGGTACTGATACGCTTCCTTCGGAGCACCGTCGTAGGGCTTTACGTACAACTTCACGCGGGCGAGCGTCTCAGCGGTTACGTCCGCTTGATAGAGCCAGTCCTCTCTATCTACCAGCACCACGTCAGTTGCCTGCGCGCTGCCATCAGACGTGAAAATCCCGACTTCGCTCAGCAGGTGCACGTTCTCCCCTGCACGGGCAAGGTAATCGCGGTCGATATGGTTGTTCTCGCTGTTCCACATAAAGCGCACATTGGCGTAATGCAGCAGTGTGCCATTCTCATCGGTATAAGCGTGATGCGGGTCGTCTGCGGGCTCTTGCACCAGCGTGTCGCTCACGCACGCCGAGTAGTCGCACGCCACGCAGAAACGAACATCAGTTTGCTCGATGTACTTGCAGAAATAATGGTCGAAGCGGTCGTCATACTTGCTGGCGTAATCGCTGAAACGGAATTGATTTTCCTCGCTTCGATAGTTTTCATTCAATCCTATACGAATATAGTAATTGCCATCGTAGGGCGTTATCTTCTCTGTTGGCACGCTGATTCCATTCTCGTCTTGCACCAATACAAAGTTATACACGCCGTTGCTCTCGAAAACAGAAGCATTCTCCCTTATATCTATGGCGGTCTTTTTCTCCCATACCATGCCGTTTTCATCGGTGTATTTGTACTTTTCCAGCCACACTTGGCAGGTGTTGGGATTCGGATTGCTGTTTTTCCGCTCAAAGGGCTTTACATATAGGCTGATGGTATCTTGTCGAGGGCTATTAGAGGGGGTTATCCAATGGCTCGGGTGGAAGACTTGGGTCGTGCCGTTGAGTGTCTCCACATACGCCAGCCGGTACTTCTCTTCCCATTTGGCGTAGAGGGTGAGGTTGTCGTTTACGATAGTGTTGAAATCGTAAGCTTGTGTGCACTCCGCATCGGTGTACCAGCCGACGAAAATATAATCGTTTGTTATAGGGTCTGCCGGTCGAGTGATAGTTCCGCCCACTTTTACGGATTGTGACGGAATTTCACCATGCCCCTGTAGGTCAAAGGTAATGGTACTGGGTGCATATTCAATGAGTAGTTGATGGGAGTCATAGTAGTATGTGAAAGTAACCCTTTTATTAGCACCTACTGTAATTTTGGGATTTATTCCGTTAGGATTGCCTGTGTCTCCATTACTGCAAACTAAGTCAATCGTAGTATCTTTGGTAATAGTCGTAGGGGTGCTTACCCACCACCAATGGAGTTGGTCCTCAACAACATGGTTTTTGCACTCTTGTATTCCAAACTCTCCTTCCGTAACAGCAGTCTCAAACAATTGGGTATGTTGGGTACTTTCTTCATCATCGGCTGTTGTCATTCTCTGCCTCCACCAATTAGTGAGGGCACCTTCTGAGAAAGCCATAGTACGACGAGTTTTCTTGCTGGCATACCATTCGCCGTCCTTATAGTACGGAAACGTACTATTATATTGAAGGTTCGCTGTTTGATCGGCTCCGCTTGCACTACTTGCAAACAAACAACTACAACCAGTACTCACTATCGGTGCACTCCACCAACCATCCTCTTCGTCCTTCAAATCGGCTAACTGTCCCCATGTAGTTGCATCTATGCTATTGTCATTGCCATTGCTACTCCACAGGTGCACGTAAACCTTTTCCCAATTATTGGTGTTGTAATAGTAGATACTATTGGGAATGTCAGTGAAACCTAATTTGTCTTTTCCTCCCTCCGTAAAATAGCAGGCTACATCACCTGTTTGATTTGTTACATCGTTGCATCTCCAATTTTGTTCATCCCCTGACTCACTTTTACAAATAAAACCATATGTCCCACCATTAGCCGGGATATCATATTTCCACCAATCATTGCCGATATATTCCATCATAGGGCTATTACCCCATTCTGTACCTGTGATACCGTCTCCCCAATAGTGAATATACACCGCTCCCCACTTGATTTTATTATTATTATAATCCCAGACCGCTTTATTCTTAAAGTACACGGTCTCTGCGTAGGAGGGCAGGAATCCCAAACATGTGCCTAAAAGGAGAAATAGTATATGTTTATTGTGTTTCATGCTTTTGAACGATTATGTTTGACCAAGTTATAGTTGTTGTCTTTTTGATATCTGTACACCGCCAGCGCAAGGACGAACAGTAGCAAGACCATCGGCTCGCCCACGGGCGACTCATTGGACTTGTTGGGGTCTGCGGGATTGTCGTCCAACCAGTCGTCTGCCCCTTGCCTGCCGGATATCTTCTGTATCGGCGACTCCCCCACGGGGGCTGCCATCGGGGCAACCGATGTGGCTCCTACGGCGGTTATGCTTGACGCATAGGCACGATACGAGTACATCCCATCGAACGTGGGAACATCCGACATCTGCGATGGGATGCGGGAAGACTTCTCCTCGCGCCACGTAGAGCAGAACGGGTGCGGGCTCCGTGTTTGAAAGACTGTTGATTGTTCATAAACGGGTTCCGCGCCCGTAACACAACCATACCACGGTTCGCGCCAAGTGCTGCTCTTGCGCATCTCCATACGCGCTGCCGTATGCTCGGACGGCAAACAGAACGGACTCGCCATGTCCGACACATAGCGACTCACGGCGCGCTCCGACAACTGAGGAGACGAAAAAACAGAAGGTGAATGCAGTGCCAAACAAACCAACAAAGACAGGGTGAAAGGTATCCATCCTATACACCCAGGTAGAGGTAGCAATAGTTTGTGATGGTTCATACTTTTCGGTCGCGGAACATTCCACACACACACATGATAGGGGGCAGGAGGCTGCAGTTATTTTATGGTTTTGAATTGTTCGCTTTGTTTGTTCAAGATGATGGCGAAGCCGCCTGCGGCGGGCATGGGGATGGTGAGGCGGTCGGATTGTCGGCAGTGGATGGTGTCGATACGGTAGGCATATGGGTTGGTCTGCCAGTCGGCATCGGCGGCATCGCGGTAGATGGTGGCGGTGTAGGTGGTGCCGGGCTCCAAGAAAGAGAAGTCGATGGTCAGTTCACGCGGGTTCTCGTCGGTGATACCGCCCACGTACCAATCATCGGAGTGGCGGTCTTGGCGGGCAAAGACGCAGTAGTCGCCTATGCGTCCGTCCAGCAGAATAGACTGCTTCCAGTCGCAGGGCACTTGCTCAATGAAAGAGAAGGCATCGGGGTGCCGGAGGTAGTTCTCCGGCAGGTCGCAAGCCATCTGCAAGGGTGAATAGAAGCAGACGAAGAGTGCCAGTTGGTTCATGAGTGTAGCATGGGCGCGGGTGTTCGGGTTGTTGGGATTGTCGAAGTTGAACACGCCCGGGGTGTAATCCACCGGACCACACAAGATACGCGTGAAGGGCAAGACCGTAGCATGCTCGGCGGGGCTGCCGCCGTCGCCTGCCCAAGCGTTCCACTCCTGTCCGCGCACTCCCTCCTGCGTCATTAGGTTGGGATAGGTGCGCTGCAAGCCCGTGGGCATGACAGGCTCGTGGTTGTCGATAGACACTTGGTATTTCGCCGCCGTCTCGATAACGCGGCGGTAGTGGCGCACACCCGCCTGACTCTTGTTCCACTGCAAGCCGTCCACGGTATGGATGACGGGCGACACATAGCCTGTCTTGACCACGTGGATGTTGTGGGCTTGCGCGTAGGCGAACGCCTTGTCCAACTGCGGCTCGTACTCGTCCGCCCGTCCGCCTGTCTCGTGGTGCCCTATCATCTCCACACCGAGTTGGTAGGAGAGTCGCGTGATGGAGTCGATGTCGAAATCAGGGTACGGTATGTCGTACTCAAAATGCTTGGGTACGGGGTTCACCCACGTCTCCCAACCTTCGTTCCATCCCTCCGCGAGCACGCCTCCGAAGCCGTGTCGGGCGGCGAACTGCATGTAGCGGGTCATGTTGGCGGTGGTAGCGCCGTGGGTAGGCGATTGGTGCCACGTCATGGTGCCGAGGTGCATTCCCCACCATATCCCGATGTATTTCATCGGTTTAATCCACGAGGTGTCCTCAATGCGGCAGGGCTCGTTGAGGTTGAGCATGATACGCGAGGCGACCAAGTCGGGGAGGGTGCGGGTTAGGATAAGCATGCGCCAAGGGGAAGAGGACCCACAGGACCCCCTCCAACTCCCCCTACAAAGGGGGAGAGAAGAGGACCCTATAATAGCCGAAGGTGCTTTATCATCACCCTCCCATGTAGTAGGGAGGGATGGGGAGGGGCGTAATGGTGTGAGGTAGGTGTGGATGGTCTGTCCGTTGCAGTAGAGGTTCTGTGCGGGGTAGTCGGTGAGGGCTGCCTCGTGCAAGAAACCGTAGGAGCCATCGGGGAACTCAAGGGTGAGGGGTGAGCAGAGGGTGTCTTGCTTTTGGCTGATAGGCGCCTTCTGCCACAACGCCTCGTAGTACTCTGTCCGCCACGGGATAGACCATGCTTGGGGTTCGGAGGCGAAAGCGTAGGCGGAATGCTCGTCCATCACGAGGAAGCGGCTGAGTTTCTTCTGCTCGGGGAAGGCGTAGCGGAATGCCATGCCGTCGTTGAAGAGGCGGAAGATGATGTTCATCCGAATACCGGTGCGGTGTTGCAGGCGGACAGTGAGTTGGGTATGGCGGTCGCGGATGAACTGCTCTTCTCCCCAAACGGTCTCCCACACCGTGTCGCAGGAGGCGGTGTCGGTGGCGAGCAGGCGCATGCTATTTGACAAATTGACTATTTGACCATTTGACGATTGGTCGATGGCGATGGTCATTCCCAAGGCGGAAGGGAGCAGGACAGCCGTATCTTGCCGGCTGAGCGAGTATTGCGGCTCGCCTTTGGATGTGAGCGAGAAGGTGAGTCGGAGGTTACCGTCGGGCGAGGCAATACGCTGAACGGGTTTGGCATACGCGCCGGACAGGGCAAGGAGGCATAGCGCCACGGGTATGCCGATACGGAGGAAAGATACAGGGAGGTGTTTCATAAAGAAGACAAAAGACTAAGGATACAGGATGAAAGACTAAATAGTTTCTTTGGATAGAAGATTAAGGACACTTTTTTGGATAAAGGATTAAGGATTCTTTTTTGGATAAAGGATTAAGGACATAGGATGAAAGACTAAATAGTTCCGACTCTGAAACTCATAGACGAAGGTAACTTTAGCTCCCCCGCCTCTCCTTGTTTATCCCGACCTGTCGGGAAAAGGAGGGGTGAAGCGATGTCCAGTGGACATCGAGGTCAGGGGGCGGGATGGTATGTTCGGCTTTCTGCCGCTGAAGAAAATGAAGGATAAATAACTTGTTACTTCCGGATTATGAAGGTTATCGTTGCGGCTTGAAGCCGAGTCCTCCTCCCGCCCCCTTACCCCCTCCCCCCTCTGAGAGGGAGGCGGGGGAGTGGAAAAGCATAACAATTTATTACTTGCGGTTTATGAAAATCATAATGCGGCTTGAATGCCGTGTCCTCCTCCCGCCCCCTTACCCCCTCCCCCCTCTGAGAGGGAGGCGGGG
>JBJECI010000032.1:40742-61315 GCA_051870915.1 Paludibacteraceae bacterium | reverse complement strand
TAGTACCTAACTATCACAAAATAAACTTATTAAACAAATATTCACGAACTATTGTAATAAGAAAGTGATTTCTAAAAGGAAGAGTGCTATGAGTATAGTAGAATCAAATCTCATTCGGCACTTTCGCTGTGGATGGTAAATATTTAGTGGATATTTAGGTAAATCGTATTCGTCAGAATCCAATGACTTTTGGTAATTAACACACGGGCACGGAAATGGCATACCATCACCAACCAACTCGGTTTCTCCTTCATAGGGGTGTGGATTGATTATATAAATGGGGTCACCGATGTAACTCGTAAGAGTTGCAGTTTGCACAAGGGGACATGCCCTCTGTATAAAAATGCTTTTTGGGTGGAGCGATTGACCGATACTACCGTTGGCACGAAGGAGATACTTGAGGAACGAAGACTTATGGGGAAATATATTAATATAGGAAATGATGGATTCCGCAAGGCGCGGGAAGGGGAGTATGTGGATAAGAGCATGCTTATAAACTTCATTAATTCCACATTGGGCACTGAACAATGTATGACTTGTGTTACCCGTGCTCGTAGGTTTGGTAAATCCATGGCTGCTAAAATGTTGAGTGCCTATTATGACCATTCTTGTGATTCGCGTGCGTTGTTTGCCGATCTGAAGGTGGCAAGTGAACCGAGTTTTGATAAGCATCTCAATCGGTATCCGGTTATCTATTTGGATATGACTTATTTTTTGACCATGTGTCCGGAAGGAAAGAGCGTGGTGACATATCTGGAGGACGAATTGAAACAGGATCTGTGTAAGACCTATCCCGAGGTGGTGATTCGCGATGTGGAACCACTGATGGATGTTTTGTTGAATGTTTGTTTGCATACCGGTAAGAAATTCATTATGATTATTGATGAGTGGGATGCTCTTTGTCGTGAGATTACGGGAGAAACGGATACTATGGATAGGTACGTGAATCTGCTCCGAGCCCTCTTTAAGACTCCAAATACCGATCGGATTTTTGCGGGAGTATATATGACCGGAATTCTGCCCATTAAGCGCTACAAAACGCAATCAGCCCTGAATAACTTTGAGGAATACACCATGCTCAGTCCCGCTCAGTTGGCAGGGTGTTTCGGTTTTACAGAAGCGGAAGTGCTGGCTCTCTGTGAGAAATACCATTCCGATCCTGAGCAGATGAAATATTGGTATGATGGCTACCAAATGGGAGTCGAAAAGTCGATTTACAATCCTTTTGCTGTGATAAAAGCTGTTCAGCGGAGTGCATTCGAGAACTATTGGACGAGTACGAATCTGTTTGAATCACTTCGGCAGTATATCACGATGAATTTTGACGGACTGAAAGATGCTGTTGTACGTTTGATAGCGGGCGAGTCGGTTCCGATGAATGCCTTGCGATTCAGCAACGACATGCATGTGGTGGAATCGAAAGATGATGTACTGACGGTACTTTGTCATTTGGGCTACTTGACATACGATCGTGATACTCATTGTGCTTGTATTCCCAACTATGAGGTGCGTCAGGAGTTTGAAGCCTCGTTGCAAGATACTTGTTGGTCAGAGGTGTTACGGGCAGTGAATAATTCCGATAACTTGCTCAAAGCAGTGCTTAGAGGTGAAGCCGATGTGGTGGCTGATGCGGTGGATAAGGTGCATGAAGAGAATACGAGTGTGCTGCAATATAACGATGAGAACGCTTTGGCAAGTGTGCTGTCGTTGGCATTCTATGCTGCACGCGGGTGGTATACGATAGTCCGCGAATTGCCTGCGGGGTTAGGCTTTGCGGATATCGTTATGATTCCCAAGAGGGGTGTAGATCGTCCGGCTATGGTCTTGGAACTGAAGTGGAACAAGACGGCCGACTCGGCAATTCGCCAGATGAAGGAGAAACGCTATGCCGGTGTGCTGAAGGATTTCGCCAATGAGATATTGCTGGTGGGTATTAACTATAGCAAGAAAACGAAGAAACATGCGTGCGTGATAGAGGATATTCAAGGAGTTTTTTCAAGGAGTAAAGCGGAAAATTCAAGGAGTAAGGAGAGAAAATCAAGGAGTGAAAAGGTGCGCATGATAAAGGAGTTTTGCAGTATGGCACCTCGTTCCTTGGAGGATATAGCGGCAATAGTGGGTAGTAAGGATAAGTATTACATGAAGAGGACTCTGCTGGATCCGCTGCTTGGTAAGGAACTGTTCATGACCGAACCGGAATCGCCTAATAGTCCGAAACAGAGGTATTATTGTTAAACGAAAACGAAGGGGAAAACGAACGTCCAAAGGGCTACGAAGACTAAAAATAAAAGGTAATGAAAAGAATGAACCCCTAAAAACAAATAATGACCCCCTAAAATCGACAGGTGACCCCTTGAGAAACGCTAAGGTAACCGTGCGAAGGAAACAAATAGAAACGTTGGTGCAAAAGAATATCCGTATCTCCAAAGAGGTTTTGTCAGAGCAATTGGGCTTAAGCGTATCTACCATAAAACGCGAAATGAAGGCACTCAGATATGAATGGGTGGGACATTCCGCCAATGGCTATTGGGAGAAACGAAGTGAATCCAAATAACAATGCTAAATAGTCTATGAGAAAAGAAATATCAAAAAATCAATGCTGACCACCATACAAAAATATAATGATATTGACCATGTAACATGGAGCGCATTGGTGCAGTCTTCTCCTACCGGCACGTGGTTCCAAACGCCTGAAGCGTATGACTTTTTTGCCGGACTACCGGAGGAGTTTCGCCCGTTTGTAGTTGCATTGGCACGGACGAATGAGACGAAAAATGAGCAACCTCTGCGTGCGGTATGCGTGGGGTATATCACAGTAGAGCAGAATCCGTTGAAACAGTTTTTTACTCGGCGTGCCATCATCATTGGCGGACCTGCATTAGCAGCTGATTGTACGTGTGAGGAAGTGGCTCTTTTGATGGAGAAGGTGAAGAGTCGTATTAAAGAATTGGGCGGGGCTATCTATATCGAAACACGCAATTTCAATGACTACAGCCCATGGCGCAAGGGCTTTGAGAGAGCAGGATTTTCCTATGAAGAGCATTTGAATTTTCATGTGCATACAAATCGTCCGTGGGATGAAATAGAATCTCACATAGGTAAACATAGGCGTAAATATATTCGTCTGTCCTTTCGTGATGGGGCAACATTGGTGGAAACTCCTTCAAAGAGCCAAGTGAAAGAGTTTTACAATGTGTTGCGGGAATTATATCGCACGAAAGTGAAAATGCCGCTACAACCTTGGGATTTTTTTGAGCGTTTATATCAAACAGAGTCGTGTAAATTCTTGTTGGTAGAATATGAGGGAAATATTGTTGGCGGTTCTGTTTGTATGGTTTTATCGGATAGGGGAGTTTACGAGTGGTTTGCATGCGGAAAAGATGGAGAATACAAAAATATCTATCCCTCATCGGTGACAAAGTACGCAGGTATGAAGTATGCGAACGATAATGCTTACCCGATATTTGATATGATGGGGGCAGGCAAACCTGAAGTATCCTATGGTGTTCGCGATTTTAAGGCCGAGTTTGGAGGAGAACTTGTAGAGCATGGAAGATATAAATGTATCTGTAAATCACTATTGTTTAAGATAGGTGTTTTCGGTATTCGTATACTAAAGAGAAAGAAAATATGACACTAAAAGAATGGCTAATACGCATAAAAAATGCGTTCTATTATAAGATAGGGGTGCATTTCCCATATAATCCTGTTCGCATATGGTCAATGCGGCGGTTGGGATACAATGTAGGCAATCAAGTCTATATTGCAAGCGACATAACTATCACGCAAAATTTTGTTTATGATAGAGGAAAACTGGTAATTGGCGATCGTGTATCTATTGCACCTCATGTAATTATAACCTTAATATCTCATGCGAATGCGTCAAAGATTCGTAATGCTGTTTCTGTTCGTAGGGGGGGGGTGAGAATCGGGAATGATTGTTGGATAGGTGCCGGTGCAATAATTCTTAATGGAATAACGATAGGTGATGGGTCTGTGGTTGGTGCCGGTGCAGTGGTAACAAAAGATGTAGAGCCTTATTCTGTCGTAGTAGGGAATCCCGCACATAAAATAAAAGATATTCCAAAAGCATGAACATATTGATAGATATCAATCATCCTGCCCATGTACATTTGTTGAGGAACTTGTACAAAACCTTAATGACTAATGGACATACTGTATATGTCTTGGTGAAAGATATACCTTCTGCGAAAAAATTGATGGATTTGTACCATATTCCCTACCAACAAATTGGTGAGAAGAACGATAAGTTATTCATCAAGGGTTTGGAACAGATTATTTACGACTTGAAGATATGGTGGTTCGCTATACGACATAAGATAGATATTGGTATCGGTTCAAGTATCAATCTGGCGCATGTAAGTCGTTTCTGTCGAATGAAAAGTATCATCTTAGATGATGACGACGATGAAGTAGAACCACTATTCGCCAAATATGCTCATCCGTTTGCTTCTGTTGTCCTTTCTCCGGATGGCACGCCGCGGAAGGTAAAGAGCGTGGTGTATTATCCTGCCTACCACGAGTTAGCATACCTTCACCCTAATCGTTTCACGCCGGATACGTCTGTACTGGATGAGGCGCGAGTGAAATATGAGATATTGATAGACGGCACAATAAAAGTGTTTGAGCCGTACTTTATATTGCGTTTCAATGCCTTCAAGGCGCATCACGATGTGGGGGTCGTGGGGTTGACCATAGAGAATAAACAGAGGTTGGTGAATATGTTGTCAAAAATCGGGAAAGTGTTTATTACTACCGAGCGTAATATAGATGATGAATTCCTTCCTTACCAATTGAAAGTCAGTCCTGAAAAAGCGCACTCGTTGATGTATTATGCGACCATGCTGATAGGTGATAGTCAAACAATGACTTCTGAGGCGGCTGTTTTAGGCACACCTGCTATTCGTTGTAATACTTTTGTCGGACGCATACATTATTTGGAGGAAGAGGAGCATAAGTATGGATTGACCTATGGCTTCCGTCCCGAACAGTCGGATGCGATGTTTGCAAAGATAGAAGAGTTGTTGGCTATGGGCATAGCAAATCTAAAAGCAGAGTGGGCAATGCGTAGGCAGAAGTTATTAGATGATAAGATAGATTATACTGCTTTCTTGACTTGGTTCATAGAGAACTACCCCTCCTCTGCCCGAGAGGCGAAAGAGAAAAATGCGGATGATGCGTTTTGGAAACGGTTTATGTGATAGGCAAACCTCAATACGATTATGCTGGATTATAGGCTTGCAAATAAGACGGATGAATCATGCTTATTTGTAAAATGGCTTTTAATATGCTGAAAATAAATATGTTATAATTGAAAAATAAGAAACGATACCCCCCAAAAAACTTGTAGATGCGGATTGGATGCCAAGAGAATAATAAGTAAATGTGTGTGGTGCGATATAATTTGCATATATTCGAGAAAAGCAGTAATTTTGCTGCAAAATAGAAATAAACCGAAATGAGATACCTGCAATTCTATAATCAGTGGCATCCGTTCGCGTGCTTTAGTACGCAGCAGGTGAGATAGGATTATTCCGTGTGTCGGATGACTGAAAATAAGATGCTAATTCTTGAAAATTCTGCTTAAAATTGCAGAAATTGTAAAAATAAGGTGTGAAAAATTTGTCTATTTGGAAATAAATCTGTAAATTTGCAGAAATTTTTTAGTCTATGGAATATACAGAGTTGTTGGAGAGACAAATTATCGGTCGATTGAGAGTGGATAATCCATGGTGGACTGAGGGGGAGATTCCTGCCTACTACAAGGACATGACACCTCGGTTATATTTGGACATGTTTTATCCCTTGGTGAAAGAAAACGAGGTAAAACGTGCGGTGATACTGATGGGACCTCGGCGTGTAGGTAAGACCGTGATGTTATATCATACCATTCAGCGATTGATAGAAGACGGTGTCTCGCCACAAAACATCATATATATATCGGTAGAAACACCCATATACAATAAGATATATCTCGAGCAACTATTTAGCCTTTCCAAACAGACATTGGGTAAGAAAGAACATGATCAAGAGGAATACTATGTGTTCTTCGATGAGATTCAATACCTGAAAGATTGGGAGGTTAACTTGAAATCGTTGGTAGATACCTACAAGAATGTAAAATTTGTAGCATCGGGTTCTGCGGCAGCGGAGTTGAAGAAGAGGAGTGATGAGAGTGGGGCAGGGCGTTTCACGGATTTTAGTCTGCCTCCTTTAACATTCTACGAATATATACACCTGAAAGGATATGAACACTTGATGATTCCGCAAACGATGGAGTGGGAAGGCGCGAAAGTTCCCTATCGGGGGACGGTGGATGTGGATAAATTGAATACACTATTTGTGGATTATATCAATTATGGCGGTTATCCTGAAGTAGTGTTTAGCGAGAAGATTCAAGAGAATCCCGGGCAGTTCATTAGGCACGATATTATTGACAAGGTGCTGTTGCGAGATCTTCCCAGCTTGTACGGCATACAGGATGTGCAGGAGTTGAACTCGTTGTTTACGATGATTGCATACCATTCCGGCGCACAATTTTCATTTGAGTCTCTTTCCAAAGAATCGGGGGTGCGTAAGGACCTTTTGCGGAAATACATTGCTTATCTTGAGGCTGCATTCTTAATAAAAGTGGTGCATCGAACGGACGATACCGCTAAACGGTATCAGCGGGAAGTGAGTTTTAAGATTTATCTGACCAATCCTTCTCTGCGTTGTGCCCTGTTCCAGCCTATTCGTGAAACGGATGAGAAAATAGGTGATATGGTAGAGACGGCAGTCTATGCACAATGGATTCCAAGGCAAGGCATTGATATATCCTATGCGAACTGGCGACAGAATAATCGAGAGCAGGGAGAAGTGGATATCGTGGGGATAGATATCGCACGACAGAAACCACAATGGGGTGTGGAGATTAAGTGGAGTGATCGCTATGCAGAATACCATGGCGAATTGGTATCTCTGCTTGGATTTATGCCTAAGAATGGGTTGGAAGAGGCAATCGTAACCTCAAAAACAAAGACAGTAGATAAGCAAATGGAGCAGGTGTTGTTGCACTTTATACCCGTGGCATGCTATGCCTATACGGTGGGCGAAAATACCCTAAAACATGTGTACGATTATGCCGGATTATAAGTTTGCAAATAAGACGGATGAATCATGCTTATTTGTAAAATGGCTTTTAATATGCTGAAAATAAATATGTTATAATTGAAAAATAAGAAACAATACTCCCAAAAACTTACACATTATGCAACAGAAGATAGCACAATTGATGGATATGCTGAAAAAGCAAGGTATTCCTGATTACATGATTCGTATGTTTACAACGATAATCTCGGAGCGGCAGGAAGAACTGGATTTGACGAATGAGCAAACATTTTTGGCATCATTAAACAAAGCAACGGAGAAGTTGGTTCGTGAGACTTTTCCATTCTCTGCTACCAACGAAGAAGATGAGGAGGTCGGAGAAGAAGCAAAGTATGATGAAGATGATGAAGATTGGGATTTAGGGGACAACTATGTAACCCCACATTGCAAGGACTATCCTAAGTATCTCATGCGGCGGGATGTGAAGAAATGGACCATTCGTATATCTCTGCAAGGTATTCGCCCCGTCATTTGGCGAAAATTAGAAGTACCTTCCAATATATCTATGGCGTTCTTGGGGTTTGTGCTGTTAGAGGCGATGGGATGGGAGAATGAACATCTCCACCAATTCAGAAAAGGCAATCATTTCTACAGCCCTGCGAGCCAACAAGATCCGGATATGTTCCCCGATTTTGGTGCTGCGATAAACCATAAAAGTGAAGAGTTTTGCTTATCGGATATAATGACCGGCAAAGGGGATAAAATACATTTCGATTATGATTTCGGCGATGATTGGCATCATCAGATTTTGCTCTCGTCAGTGGATGATTATGCAAAAGATGAGCCGCGGAAAGTGAAACTTATCGGCGGCAAGAATGCTTGTCCGCCGGAGGATTGCGGCGGCGAGTGGGGGTATAATACACTATGTGAGTATTACCGTACCGGCAAGCAAGCAGAAGGGGTGGATGAGTCGTTTTATTCATGGGTGGATGAGGATTTTGAACCCGACTATTTCCCGCTGGAGGATATGATAGCGCGCGTGGATGAGATGAATGATTGATAAGCGTGTTTCGAGAAAAGAATTGTACCGTTATGAAGATAAGTAATTTTGCGCAAGCGTTGGGACCTGTGATTTATCGGCGGGGAGTGGATTATTGGAAGCAGGGTAGGGTGAAGGTGGAGATAGCGGAAGATAATTATTTTCGGGCTACGGTGCGCGGTACCCACAAATATACAACGATAGTAGAGACAGATGGGGATGAGATTACTCGCACCAGTTGCACTTGTCCGTATGGCTTAGGCTGCAAGCATACGGCGGCATTGCTCTACGAGATTCGTATGCGTAGAAAGGCGGCAAGCGGGCAAGAGAATGCCGATGGGAACACTTTGTTCCCGGAGGTAAAACCGATTACTAATGCAGCACCGGAGATGTCGGAAACGACCATCTCGTTTCATGGCACGGAGATGACCGAAAAGGAGTTGTTTTTCTTGTGCTATGTAACCTATTCGTACAGGAATGTGGACTTCCTGCAAGGCAAACTGAGTGTTCCCAATCGCTCTTGGTCGTTCACACAGAAAGAGCAAAAAGGTTTTATTCAACACTTGGTAGAAACAGGATGGATGGTGTCAAGTTACTATTCCCGATTTGTCTCGTACTATTCTAATATACAAGAAGAGGTCTCCCCTAACAAAGTGATTCTCGTTCTGCGCGAATTGGTGGTGAACCGTCCCGATTGGCTGTTATTCCTCCAAAAGAAATGGAATAAGCCGAATGCGGTGGTGGAATACCTCATACAAATCGTGGAATTGCTGTCAAGCAAGCGAGTATTGATTGATAAGCCTTGGACGTATCGTCCATACCAAGTTGGGGACAATGAGTGGCTCTTTGAGGTCTTTTGCCCTTTGGTTGAGACGGAATCGCCTGCCATGCTGAATGCCATCTGGACGGACGCACCATTCTATACCACGCTGGCAAATACCCTTCAAAACGCTTTTTACGAGGAGAATGTGGAGTTGCTGTGGAAAACGGGCGAGGTGCTGGCGCAACGTTCGCCGAAGACACCTGCGCAAAGACAACTGCGTTTGTTGTATCGGCTGTTTTGGTTTTACGCCACCGGCGAACTGATTTCGTTAAAAGTGGATGGCGACTTGTCGGGAGCAGACTCCTTTGCCACGGCGGTGCAACTGCTGTATCAGGGGGATTATGATAAAGCCATCCTATCCTATAAGAAAGGACTGAAACTGGAGCATGAAACCGGCGTATGGAAATTTATCCCTCGAGACACGATTACCTTTCTGACCTACGTAATGGCATTGGGATTGCGACGGTCGGAAGCCGATGTAGCCCTGCTGAGGCGGATGCTGAAAAAAAGAACGGAGATCGTGGAGCAACACATACGACCAATCTTTGCCTTGGTTGATTTCTTTCAATCGACTGACCAAAAGAAGGAATCTTCCCTACTAAGGACAATTCTGACCGATCGGAACACTCCTCATCTTCTCAGATCCGTCTCCACGCTGATTCTCCATTTCTTTGGTTTGCAGAATGAGTATAAGGGCAAGGTAGAGCCGCCGCGCTTTGCTTTGCTGCAGTGTGAGGGTGCTCCGTTTGGATTATCAGAGAAAGGCACGTGGGACCACGAACCTGTGTTAAGCAGGGTGCAAAAACATGAGGCATGGGAATTGGAGTTGGAGGAACTGATACGGAGTGTAAAGCCTGAGAATGCAGCGAAAAATGCAGAGCAGGCGGAGCAGAAAGAGGGACGCTTATACTATCTCTGGGACGAGTATATAGATGAATTGGACATCTATGAGCAGAAGCGTTTGAAGAGCGGCAAATGGGGAAAGGGAAAGAAAGTCAGTTTCTTGCACTATAATCCGCAGGACTTGCAGATGGATGAGGCGGACACGGAGATATACAATGCATGGAGCAGGAGCTCTCGTGCTCGCTCTGCAGACCCTTGCATGCCGGTGTTCCTCGTGTTGCCCTACCTCAAAGGGACGGATAAACTCTGTTTGGAGGGGCGAAAAGGGCTTGAACCAATCAGCATCCGCGAAGAACAACCCTTTCTATTCACTCGCCGCGAGGGGGATACGATTGGGTTTGAGACCAACATTCCGCAAGATGTGGAGGCGGGGAAAGAGATGTGGGTGGACCGTTCGCTTCCGAAAGAGTGGGTGTATTATCCGATGGATGCCATAGCGCAAAAGATTGTGGAGCGCCTGTTGCAACTCAAGAAAGTGCCCGTAGCGGCAGAACCCATGTTGCAGACGCTGTTTGAGGCACTGAAAGGGCAGGTGGAGATACACTCGGACATTGTGGGAGCCGCGGCGATAGAGAAAGTGCAAGGGCAGACGCATCTTACCCTTCGCATTGCGCCGCAAGGCAGTATGTTACAGGTCAGTCTCGGCATCTACCCGTTGCCGAACGGCAAGCAGATATGCTTCCCCGGATGGGGCAATGAATGTATCTACGATGCGCAGGAGGGTAGGCGCATGGAGGTAACGCGCGATATGCAGGGCGAGAAGAATGCCCTGCGAAAATTCAACGCATACTATATCAGTCTGCTCCATAGCACGCCTTTTGCAGCCTCGGAGAACGCGAAAGAGATTACTGCCTACGAGATGTTGCAGTTGCTGGAGACGGCTCCGCAACACGAACGTCTTTTCTCTATCGAGTGGCAGGAAGGGACGAAGATTTCCGTTCGGCAGGCGGACGCAGCGGGGTGGAACGTGTCGGCACAGCCGCAAGGCGGGTGGTTTGAGTTGGAGGGCGAGATTCCGCTGACCGAAGACCATGTGCTGACTATGGCGCAACTGCTGGCACTCTTCCGCGAGAGCGGTGGTAATTATATCCGCCTTTCGCCTACCGATTATATAAAAATCAGCGAAGACCTGCGCCGCCAACTGGCGCGTATTGAGGCAATAGCGCAAACGGGTACGGGGAAAGTGAAATTGCCCAAGTTGGCATACACCATTTTGGGCGGGTCGCTGCAAGGCGAGATGGAGATACAAGAGCCCGACTCGCTTCTGCTGTTGCGCGAACGTATCCGGCAGAGCGATAGGCAGTCGTTCTCCGTTCCCGACAACCTCAATGCTACGCTCCGAGACTATCAGGTGGACGGTTTCGGCTGGATGATGCGCCTGAACCATTGGGGAGCGGGGGCATGCTTGGCGGATGATATGGGACTCGGCAAAACCGTGCAGACCATTGCCGTGCTGCTCTCCCATGCGCAGGAAGGAGCACAACTGGTTGTGGCACCCGCGTCCGTGGTTGGCAACTGGAAACAAGAGATTCTGCGCTTTGCTCCTTCGCTTAACCCTATTGTTTTCAACTATGAGTTGCGGGCAGAAGAGCGTGCTGCGTGTGTAGCACATTTGCACGCGAACGATGTGCTTATTCTGACTTATGGAATGCTGGTATCGGAAAGCGAAACGATTACCCAAAAAGAGTGGGTAACGGTGTGCTTGGACGAGGCGCATACCATTAAGAACAGAGATACCAAATCGTCTGCCGCTGCCATGCAACTGAAAGCCGCCAATCGAATCATCCTGACGGGCACACCCATCCAGAACCATTTGGGGGAACTATGGAACTTGATGCAGTTTATCAATCCAGGCTTGCTGGGGTCGTATGATTATTTCACGGAGCATTTTATCAATCCTGTTGCGGCTGGTAATGAGGACACCAAGCTGCAACTGAAGCGCCTTATCGCTCCGTTCATGCTTCGCCGCACCAAGCAGGAGGTGGCGCACGAGTTGCCGGATAAGGTGGAGATTCAGGTGCCCGTTACGATGTCGGAGGACGAGATGGCGGTCTATGAGGTACTCCGCCGCGAGGCAAAAGCGCAGTTGGAGACCTCTGCGACGGTTAATGTCAACACCCTCGCGATGATTACCAAATTGCGAGAAGCCGCTTGCGATGTCTCGCTGGTGGAGAAGAAATGGGAAGGCGCATCATCGAAGTTGGATGCACTGCTGGATAAACTTCTGCCGATGGTGGAGCAGGGCAATAGAGTGTTGGTATTCAGTCAGTTCACCTCGTTCTTGAAGATGGCAAAGCAAGCCATTCTGGATGCCGGTGTGAAGGATATGTTCTATTTAGACGGCAGTACTCCCATCAAAGAACGGCAAAGTATGGTGGAGGCGTTCCAAAGCGGCAAGGGACAGGTGTTCCTTATCTCGCTGAAAGCCGGCGGATTGGGGCTTAACCTCACGGGGGCAAACTATGTGATTCATCTGGACCCGTGGTGGAATCCCGCTATTGAGCAGCAGGCAACCGACCGTGCTTATCGTATCGGGCAGAGCCAAAAGGTAACGGTCTATCATCTCATCGCCGAGCATACTATTGAGGAGAAGATTCTTCGCCTGCACCAAACCAAACAATCGCTGGCGGACTCACTGCTCGAAGGAACGAATATGTCGCACAAACTCACTACACAAGACCTTTTGGAACTGCTGGCGTAGGTTGAAAATGAAGCTATAAATCGTAAATCGTAAATATCTGTTATGTTGGTTACTTTGATTGCGGGGGCACGCCCCAATTTTATGAAGATTGCGCCCATCCTCAGTGCGATAAAGGCTGCTGAGGTGGCGGGACAAGACATGCACTATCGTTTGGTGCATACAGGGCAACACTATGATAAGAATATGTCCGACACTTTCTTTGAGGAGTTGGGCATCCCTCAGCCGGATGTGAACCTTGGTTGCGGTGGCGGTACGCAGGCGGAGCAGACGGCGCATATCATGGTGGCGTTTGAGCAATACCTGATGGCGAATCCTTGTGATTTGGTGCTGGTGGTGGGAGATGTTACCAGTACGATGGCATGCTCTATCGTGGCGAAGAAACTCAACACCAAGGTGGCGCATGTGGAGGCGGGCATCCGCTCGTGGGACTTGACGATGCCTGAGGAAATCAACCGTATGGTTACCGACTCGCTGGCGGACTATATGTTTACCACAACGGACATAGCAGATAGGAATCTGCTGCGGATGGGGGCTGTGTGCGCCGAGGAATGGAAGCCGGAGCCGATGGCGCTGGGACACGACCGTTGCCCGCAACGGGTATGGCGAGTGGGGAATGTGATGATAGACACGCTACTGAGGAACATGCCGCGGTTTAGAAAGCCCGCTGTGCATGATGAGTTGGGGTTGCAAGAGGGGAGGTTTGTGGTGATGACGATGCACCGCCCCGCTAACGTGGATGAGGAAACGCATCTGCGAGCGCTGATGGAGCAGATTATCACGAATGTGCACGGGGAGCCGATTGTATTCCCTATCCATCCGCGTACGGCAAAGATATTCTATGGTTTATGGGGCTCTGCAACCGAATCGGTGGAAGAGAACCGTGCCGCGTTGCACAAGGTGTTCCCTAACCTGCATATCGTTGACCCGATGGGCTACTTGGAGTTCAACTACTTGGTGCAGCATAGCCGCGCGGTGGTAACCGATTCGGGCGGTATCACCGAGGAGACGACGGTGATGGGCGTGCCTTGTATCACGCTGCGCGACAACACCGAGCGACCGGAGACCTGCACGGTGGGCACCAACGAACTGATTGGCACCGACCCCGCTGCTGTGAAACCCGCGCTGGATAAGTTGTACGCCGGCGAGTGGAAGAAAGGGGCTATCCCCGAACTGTGGGACGGACATGCCGCCGAGCGGATAGTGGAGATACTTGCAAAATGGTGAATGCAGACTTATTTTATCGGCCATAATGGTCAATAAATTGGTCGATAAATTTGAAATTGTAGAGAAATTGGTCGATAAACGAGATATAGCCCTGATTAGGTTGAGGGCGTACTTGGTAAATAACGTGAGTGCGATATCCCGACAAATCGGGACAAGTTAAGCGAGTTATGTCAGCAATCAAAGACTAATTTGGTTTTTGGTAATGAATTAATGAATAATTACATGGAAAATTATATGTTAAGAAAAAGTATTTGACTAATTTTTGAAAATTTTTGTTGAAATAAAAATAATCATTGTTGTTTCGATGTATATGTCTCTTATTTCGAGTTCGCGTTAAATAAATTGGTTACGATTCTTTCATATAGCGAGATTGACAGGGCGGAGTGGGGAGCCTTGGTGGGGGGAGCGGATACGGCAACTTGGTTTCAGACCGAGGCGGCGTATCTGTTTTTTGCTTCGTTGCCGATGGAGATGCGCCCGTTTGCGTATGGGGTGGCTGAGGATGGGGCGTTGAAGGGCGTGGTCGTGGGATTTGTTACCGTGGAGCAAAACCGTTGGCGGCAGTTCTTCACGCGGCGGGCGATTATCAATGGCGGTCCTCTGCTGGCGAATGATATCAGCGAAGAGGCGCTGCGGCTGTTGTTGGGGCAAGTGAAAGAAGAGGTGTCGAAGGAGGTTATCTATATCGAGATGCGCAATTTCAACGACTATTCGCGTTGGAGAGAGTGTTTTCAGGCATGCGGGTTTGCTTATCAGTCGCATCTGAATTTCCATTTGGACTGCTCGGAGGAGGCGGTTATCCGGCGAAATATGCACGAGACGCGCCGCAGGCAGGTGCGCAAAGGATTGGCAAACGGAGCGGTGATAGAGGAGGCACAGTCGGAGCAGGAAGTACGGGATTTCTATCGGATATTGGAGCAGTTGTATCGGCGAAAGGTGAAGACACCGTTGTTTGGGTTGGACTTCTTTCTGGCGTTTTTTCGACAGGGGCGAGGGAAATATCTGTTGGTGAAGTATCAGGGCAGGGTGATAGGCGGCATGATGTGTCCGATATTGGAAGGAAAGGCGATTTATGAGTGGTATGTCTGTGGATTGGATGAGCAGTATAGGGAGCAGTACCCGTCGGTGTTGGCGACGTATGCCGCCATGCAGTATGCGGCGGAGCATGGTCTGCCGCGGTTTGATTTCATGGGTGCGGGCAAGCCCGGGGACGACTATGGTGTGCGGGCTTTTAAGGCACAGATGGGCGGCAAACTGGTGGAACACGGGCGTTTCCTGCTGATTGCCAAACCGTTGCTATATCGGATTGGTGTGTTGGGGGTGGCGTGGTTGAGACGCAAGATGTAGATTTTCCTGAAAAGGTTTGCATATGTGAAAAAAAAATAGTACCTTTGCGGGCGATTTCCAATAGGTATCGTAGTTAGCGTTTTTTGCGTAGTTTTTTGTACTTTTCGTTTTTCGTACTTTTACAAAAGCCCCGACAAATCGGGGCGCACCCGGACAGCGGTCTAAACGCAAATAACGCAAACGACATCAATAACGTAAACAACGTTTTTTCAATAAATTATGGCGCAGCATTATGAAGCAGCCGGCGTGAATTTGGAAGCCGGGTATGAAGTGGTAAGTCGTATCAAGTCGCATGTGAAGAGTACGATGCGATTCGGTTCGATGGGTAACATCGGTTCGTTTGGCGGCATGTTCGACTTGTCGGCATTGCAGGTGAAGGAGCCCATCTTGGTGAGTGGCACGGATGGCGTGGGCACGAAACTGAAGATTGCTTTCGCGATGGACAAACACGATACGATAGGAATAGATGCGGTGGCGATGTGCGTGAACGATGTGTTGGCGCAAGGAGCTGAACCGCTTATTTTTTTAGATTATGTGGCTGTGGGGCATAATGTGCCTGCGAAGATAGAGGCGATAGTCGCCGGTGTGGCAGAGGGTTGTCGCCAGGCGGGATGTGCCCTCGTGGGCGGTGAGACCGCCGAGATGCCGGGGATGTACGGCGATGGCGAGTACGACATTGCGGGCTACACGACGGGCGTGGTAGAGAAATCGAAACTGATTGACGGCACGAAGGTGGCTGTGGGCGATGTGCTCGTGGGTATTGCCTCAACGGGCGTGCACTCCAACGGCTTCAGCCTCGTGCGCAAGGTAGTGGCTGACGCGGGCAAAGACCTGCATACCGTTTATCCCGAACTGGATGCGGAGAAACCGCTGGGCGATGTCCTGCTGACCCCGACGCGAATCTACGTGAAGCAAGTGCTGGAAGTCATCCAAAACTGCGATGTGCACGGTGTGGCGCATATCACGGGCGGTGGATTTGATGAGAATATCCCCCGTATCTTCCAGCCCGGGCAGGGCTTCTCCATCAAGGAGGGATCGTGGGAGATTCTGCCGGTATTCAAGTGCTTGGAAGAGTGGGGTGGGATTCCTCACCGCGAGATGTTCAATATCTTCAACATGGGTATCGGCATGGTGATTGCCATGCCGGAGACGGACGCACAGCGCGCGATAGACATCCTCGCCAAGTACGGCGACAAGGCGCAGGTGATAGGTCGCGTGATTGAAGGCGAGAATGAGATTTGCTGACAAGAAATAGACTATCGACCCGCGATAGACCCGCGATAGACCCGCGAGAGACCTGTGGTCGACCTGCGAAAATTTAGTTACCAACAATAAGAGAAAAAAGTACAAAAAAATATGAGGGTATTAGTAAGTGTAAGCGACAAAACGGGCTTGGTGCCCTTTGTGAAAGGTCTGCAAGAGGCAGGCTGGGAAGTGATTGCCACGGGTGGTACGCAGCGTCTTTTAGAAGACGAGGACGTGAAGACCATCGGCATTAGTGAGGTAACGGGTTTCCCCGAGATTTGTGACGGGCGAGTGAAGACGCTGCACCCGAAGGTGCACGGGGCATTGCTGGCGCGTCGGGACGAGCCGAGCCACATGCAGGCGCTGGCGGAGAACGGCATCGAAATGATTGATATGGTGTGCGTTAACCTCTATCCCTTCCGCGAGACGATTGCCAAAGAGGGCGTTACGATGGCGGAGGCGATTGAGAAGATTGATATCGGCGGACCGTCCATGCTGCGGTCGGCTGCGAAGAACTGGAACGACGTAACCGTGGTGTGCGACCCGACGGACTACGACACTATCCTCAGCGAGGTGCGCGCCACGGGCAACACCACCAAAGAGACGCGCCTGCGCTTGTCGGCAAAGGCATACACGCACACGGCGGAGTACGACTGCTGCATTGCGACTTACATGCGTCAGCAGGCAGGGCTGAACGAGAAACTCTTCCTTGAGTTCGACCTCAAGCAGGGGCTTCGCTATGGCGAGAACCCGCACCAGCATGCGAAGTTCTATGCTACCACCAAGACTGTGCCTTTCTCGCTGGCAACCGCCAAACAGTTGAATGGTAAAGAACTGAGTTACAACAATATACAAGACGCTAATGCCGCGCTGAATATCGTGCGCGAGTTCGGCGGTGTGCCTTTCTGCGTGGGCTTGAAGCACATGAATCCTTGCGGCGCGGCTATCGGTACGGACGTGGTGGACGCGTGGACGAAAGCCTACGAGGCGGACAAGGTCAGCATCTTCGGTGGTATCGTGGCAACCAACTGCGAGGTAACGCGCGAGGTGGCAGAGTTGATGAAGCCTATCTTCTTGGAAATCATCATGGCACCGAAGTTCTCGGAGGGTGCGTTGGAAGTGCTCTGCACGAAGAAGAACCTGCGTCTGCTGGAGGTGGATATGTCGGCGGACAACGAGTCGCACATGCAGTACGTGAGCGTGAACGGCGGTTTGTTGGCGCAGGAGTTGGACACCACAACGAAGGCCATCACGGCGGATATGTGCGTTACCAATACAAAGCCGACAGAGGAGCAACTGACTGATTTGCAGTTCGCTTGGCGTATTGTGAAGCATGTGAAGTCGAACGCTATCGTGGTGGTGAAAGACGGCAAGACGCTGGGCGTGGGTGCCGGTCAGATGAACCGCGTGGGTTCGGCAGGTATCGCGCTCAAGCAGGCAGAAGAGGCGCTTGCAGCAGAGGGTAAGGACATCCGTAAAGAGGGTTTGGTGATGGGTTCAGACGGTTTCTTCCCCTTTGGCGACAGCGTGGAGAGTGCGGCGCAGTATGGTATTGCGGCGATTGTGCAACCCGGCGGCAGTGTCCGCGACGAGGAGAGCATTGAGGCGGCAAACAAAA
Source organism: Paludibacteraceae bacterium (assembly GCA_051870915.1). Taxonomy (GTDB): domain Bacteria; phylum Bacteroidota; class Bacteroidia; order Bacteroidales; family Paludibacteraceae; genus Colicola. The sequence continues at coordinate 43,305 of JBJECI010000032.1, read as the reverse complement.
ATGGTATCACCATGCTCTTCACGGGCATGCGACACTTTAAGCACTAAGTTGAAGATAAAGGACCGCTCACTGCGTTCGCTGAAAGATAAAGGATAAAAGACTTGTTACCTTCGTCTGTAAGGATGAAAGATACTGTCCGGGTACGCAGGCGTCCCCGCCTGCTAAAAAAATCAGAGGCGAAACTATTTAGTCTTTAATCCTGTGTCCTTTATCCTTAATCCTATCCAATATGAAAAAAGTACTTGTAATCGGTTCGGGCGGGCGAGAGCATGCTATCGTGCATGCTTTGTCGCGCAGCCCGCAAGTGGAAAAGATATATTGTGCGCCCGGGAATGCGGGTATTGCCGCGTTGGCGGAGTGCGTGGCGGTAAAAGATACGGATGTGCATGGGCTGCTCGCGCTTGCCAAAGAGAAAGAGGTGGACTTGACCGTGGTAGGACCCGAGGCGGCGTTGGCTGCCGGCGTGGTGGATGCGTTTTGCAAGGAGGGACTGCCTATCTTCGGACACACGCAGGCGGCAACGCAGATTGAGTCCAGCAAAGAGTTTGCCAAGCAGATTATGACCAAATACAACGTCCCCACGGCGGGTTATCGTTCTTTCGACCGCTACGAGGAGGCGTTGGCGTATGTGCAGCAAGGCACACTGCCTACCGTATTGAAATACGACGGATTGGCGGCAGGCAAGGGCGTGGTGATTGCCGAGACCTTGGAGGAGGCAGATGCAGCGCTCCGCGACCTGCTCTGCAACGAAGCGTTTGGCAAAGGTAAGGTGGTGATAGAGGATTTCCTGCAAGGTCCCGAGTTCTCGTTCATGTGTTTCGTCCATGGCGAGCATGTCTATCCGATGCCGCTCTCGCAAGACCACAAGCGGGCGTACGATGGCGACAAAGGTCCGAACACGGGCGGCATGGGGGCTTACACGCCGCTGCCGTTCATCACTGAGGAGGACGAGACCTTTGCGCTGGAGCATATCCTACGACCTGTCGCGCGCGGCATGGTGCAGGAGGGCAAACCGCTGACCGGCGTGCTCTATGGCGGACTGATGAAGACGCCGCAGGGTATCAAGGTGATAGAGTTCAATGCTCGCTTCGGCGACCCCGAGACGGAGGTGGTGTTGCCGCTGTTGGCTTCCGATGCCTACACGCTGTTCCACGCGATAGCCACGGGTGAGCCTCTGCAACCCGCCGAAGTGCAATGGCGCAAGCAGGCGACCGTAGGCGTAGTGCTGGCATCGAAAGGCTACCCGGGACACTATGAGAAAGGGTTTGCCATCGAGGGAACAGACCTGTTTGACGGACTCATCTTCCACATGGGCACGCGTCTCGCAGAGGGACAACTGCTGACCAACGGAGGGCGGGTGCTGATGTGTATCTGCACGGGCGACAACCTGCAAGCCGCACGCGACAAAGTGTATGCCGAACTGCAAAAGATACACTGCGACAACTTATTCCATAGAAACGACATCGCCCATTGGGCATTGTAAACTGCACTAATCAAATAAAACAACGTTTCCCCATGCTTATCGATGGTAAACAAATATCCCAGTCTCTAAAAGACGAGATGAAAATCGAGGTGGAGAACCTCGAGAAACAGTATGGACGCAGACCCTGCCTCATGGTGATTATCGTGGGAGACAATCCCGCCAGCCGCTCCTACGTGCGCGGAAAAATCAAAGCAACGGAGTATGTCGGCATGGACGGGCACCTCATCGAACTGCCGGAAGACTGCTCCGAGGAGCGCCTATTGCAAGAGATAGAGACGCTCAACCAAGACCCCAAGGTGGACGGTATCTTGGTGCAGTTGCCGCTGCCGAAGCATATCAGAGAGGATAAAGTGATTGCCGCCATCGCCGCCGAGAAAGACGTGGATGGTTTCCACCCCGAGAACGTGGCGCGGCTCTGGCTCAACCAGCCCTGTATCCTGCCTTGCACGCCGAAAGGCATCCTCGTCCTGCTGGATAAGGCAGGCGTGGAGATTGCGGGCAAGAAAGCCGTAGTGGTAGGGCGCAGCAATATCGTGGGCAAGCCCGTAGCCAAACTGCTGCTGGACAGGAACGCCACGGTTACGATAGCGCACAGCCGCACCAAAGACCTGCCTGCTGTTTGCCGCGAGGCGGACATCTTGGTAGCCGCAGTGGGCAGACCGCAGATGATTATGGCGGACTATGTGAAGGAGGGTGCAGCCGTGATAGACGTGGGTATCAACCGCGTGGACGGACACTTGGTAGGCGATGTGGACTTCGAGAGCGTGGCACCCAAAACCGGTGCCATCACCCCCGTCCCCGGCGGCGTAGGTCCGATGACCATCACCATGCTTATGCAGAATACAATCGAATGTTTCAAAATGCGTGTTTGCAAGCGCAACGCGCTGTAAAGAACGTCGTGTAAGAAAGCCCTTCGGGCTGTACACGGAGCGAAGCGGAGTTTCAAACACAAAGTTGAGTACACGAAGTTCTTAACACGTAGCGAAGCGGAGTTACCAACACGAAGTTAAGTACACAAAGTTAAAATCATGAAAACAGCCTTGATAACAGGTGTAACGGGGCAAGACGGCTCCTACCTGA